>NZ_JBDPME010000040.1:0-60045 GCF_039871825.1 Nonomuraea sp. B12E4
GTGAGCACGGATGGTCGCACATCCGCTTCTATCGAGGGCTCCATGCTCTTGTCAGGCGATCGACGACACCTCCACATCCATGGTCATCCGATCGCTATCACCCGGTTTGCCTGCTGAGAAAACTTCACTATGCGCCAACCATGCTCCGCATGCCATGCGAAATTCCAGGCCGGGCCATCCGCATGTCGGCGTTACTTCGTGTGGCGGTGATCGGACCGCGCTCCAGGCGCTAATGATGCCGGGCCTGACCGGCCGGGAATCACCATTCCCGAATGGGTGCCACCAATTTGGCTCCCGCGATTCGGGGAATTCCATGGTGGCCGCACCTGGTGCTGATTCTATTCGGCGTGCGCACGGGCGCGCTCCGCCTGGATTCCCTGGGAGTGGCCCACCGGTGCTCGGGCGGTCCCTGGCTCCTCCGGGCGGCGCACCCCTGTCCTGGCATGGGTGTCGTGCCCGGCGATGCGCGCCGACTGCAGCGGAGAACTGAAGCGTCCCGACGGATCGACACATGCTGGGTATTATGTCTCATTTCACTCTACTGCTATGCCGCCAAATGGGGCGAACTGCTCTGAAAAGTATCAAGAGGAGTCGAACTCTCCAAGATCATGAAAGTTCCGGATTAAGCGATCGCCGCTTTTATATAGGCATAGCATCTATTTGCCTTTATTGAATATAGTGGAACGTGTCTGCGTTTGCCGGATTGGGTATCTTCGAAAATGCATCGCTCATGGCGCGATGACCAGAAATCCAATCCTCATCATTGGAGGGAAATCAATTGATTTCTCGAAGGAGCGACGCGACATCAGATCTGGGTGTCCGCGGTCGCCTGCGGGTATTGGCCATCGCGACAGCGGTGGCCTGCGGCACGGTCGTATCGGGCGGTTCCGCGGCCATGGCCAGTGCCACCAACGCCACGGAGGCCGCTCTCGCCGGATACAAGGCGAACGTGGCAGAACCGACGGTTAAAAAGCCGCGGAAGCCCTGGCTCGACTCCGTCGGCATCACACTCACGGACGACACCGCGCCGACGGTCTTCCGCGTCTCGGCCAACGGCGGTGTGCCGTGGGTCTACGACCCGCGCAATGCGGCCGGATCCCGATGGCAGAGCCTCCGGCAGGTGCCGGGCAGCCAAGGAGGGTTCGTCACCAACATCACCGTGGCTCAGGGCGATCCCGCTGCGAGTCCTGTCGTCGGCGCCACCTTCGCCCTGGCGATCACTGCGCGGACCGGCGCCGGTATTTATCAGACGACATGCGCTGTCGAAGATGCTGGGGGCGACGTCACGTTCACTCCCGTGGGTGGGGTGCTGACCAACTGCAGCGCCTGGGCACTGCTCCCTGCCTGATGCGGCAGATGGCAGGGTGACGAGCAGGTCGGACATCTCCGGGTGCTGGACCGCGCCTGAGAGGTGTTCGGCCCTGCTCGGCGCTCGATCGGCCGCTCGCCGTCGCGGCCTTCACCGCCGGTCACCCCGGGCAGGCGTCGCCGATGGCGTGGTAGTCGCCGCCGGCGGCCCCCCATACGGTTTTTGCGTTCCCCCGCACCCCGCTCCGCCACCCCCGAAGCCGGTCGCCCAGACGCCGCGCGACATGTGCTCAGTGCCTCTCCGTGGCGTTGACCAGCAAACGCTCCGGCACCACAACATGCGCGGAATACCCAGCTCCGGGCGGCGCTCAAAGCGTGAGTCGTGCCGGACGGCGTTCCGGGTGTTGACCGGATTCATGCGGACCAACGTGCCGTCCCGCTCAGATAGTGCGGTCCGTCTCGCCCGGCCCCGCGCAACGCCGCCGGCGTGGGGGACTGTGCCGACACCAGCGCCCCCTCTCCTCCACATACCCGACCGCGCGGTCGTGGCCGACACTTCGCACCCGGCACCGAGTTCGGCGAACGTCTCGCCTTCACACAGATGGACCAGGACAAGCAGGGCCTGCTGGCCGGGGTTCGGCAGCACCAGGTCGCCTGGAGCCCTCTCGCGGTGCCGCCGGATGGTCCCGGCGACGTGGTTCAAGGCCTGACCCGACAGATCGACGGCGGCGCGGTGGGACAGCACCCGGAGTTCCTGGCGATGAGGGCACCGCACGTACGGCCGGAGCGGGCTGAAATGGATTCACGGAAGATGAAGGACAGGTGGTCCTTCAGCCTCTCCCTGGAGGCGGGTGTCGAACCGCCATGCTTCGGCTGCCGCAGGGCCAGCAGGGCTGCTCGCCATGCGGGGATTGTCCTCTCTGGTTCGATCGCGCCGACCTCCCCGATCGAATGGGAACGTTGGCCGGCCGCCACGCGCTAGGCGATCACGAAACACGTGATCGCCGCTGCTGAGGGTGACACCCCGGGCAATCCTCAAACCCGTGTCATGGACGCTTACCGCCGGCCGGCTCGAACCAGGCCGGCAGCGTGATTCCCAGACGGACGGAGAGGCGGTCCGCACCGGACGCGTGCGCCGGTCTGGGCTGGACCTGAAACGCCTGTGGGACCCCGTGCCGGCGCCCCACAGGCGTTCAGGCCGAAGAGATCCGGTCAGCGGGAGCGCCTCTTTTTGCTTGGCCTGTCCTGGAACAGGATTTCGGCGTCGATGTGTGAACCGCTGTACCCCGTGTACGAGTTGTTGCCTCCGCGGTGCCGCGTGTGTCTGTCGTGCCTCGCGGACATGCGGGGTTCTCGGTCTTGCCGCGTGAACTCGTCGGGGCGTCTGCTGGGGCTCCGATCGGTCGTGTTCTGGTCGGACCTGCGCTTTCCACGGCCACCCGGAACCGGGGCTTGTCCCTCGAACTGCCCGAAGGCCACGTCGAAGGGAGTGTCACCGACAGTGATCGTGTTGGTGACGGCGTTGGTCGCGGTGCTGATCACAGACACGTTGTCGTTCACCTGGTTGGCCACGTAGACGCGGGTGCCGTCCCGTGAGACCGCCACCCCGACGGGACTCCCCCCTACCTGGATGGTGTTGATGACGGTGTTGGTGGCTGTGTCGATGACGAACACCGCATTCGACAACGAACAGGTCACATAAGCACGGGTGCCGTCCAGTGAGACCGCCACCCCGACAGGATTCAGCCCCACCAGGATGGTGGCGATGGCGGTGTTCGTGGCGGTGTTGATCACGGACACGCTGTCGGAATTCAGATTCGTCGCGTAGACGAAGGCGCCGGAAGGTGTGATGTCCAGCCCGGCGGGGTTGCTCTGGACTGTGACGGAGTCGATGACGGTGCTTGACGCGACGTTGATCACTGACACTGTGGTGCCCCCCGAATTGGCCACGTAGGCGCGTGTGCCATCCGGCGTGAACACCACCCCGACAGGATTCTGCTCCACCTGGATGGTGTTGATGACGGTGTTGGAGGCGGCGTCGATCACCGACACGTCGTTCGTGAGGTAATTGGTCACGTAAACCCGGGTGCCGTCAGGGGAGACCGCCACCCCGAAGGGGAAGTCCCCAACGCCAACGGTGGCGATGACGGTGCCGGTGGCGGTGTCGATCACCGACACGTTGTCGTCCCCCCCGTTGACCACGTAGGCGCGGGTGCTGTCGGGACTGATCGCGACCCCCTGGGGATTGTCACCGACGGTGATCGTGTTGGTGACGGTGTTGGTGGCGACGTCGATCACCGACACGGTGTCGGAGTCGGAATTGGTCACGTAAGCGAACTGCCGGTCTTGTGCCAGGGCCGGTGTCGGGACGGAGAGGGCCGTCGGCACCGCCAACCCGACTATGGCCACCGCTATCAGCGATGCCCGGATTCGGGACCACCATGCCCAGTCATCGCGTTGACCCAGAAGCCCCGAAGAGCGACTCTCGATCACGCTTCTCAGGCGAAGCCGCAGCAACATCGGAACCTCCATGTCGACGATCGATGCTTCTGTTCTACGTATGCGTGAGGTCGTGCCAAGAGCGACGGCGCACCGGTTTGCCTGTTTCCGCGATGCGAATTGGCGCATTCATGGATCTTTGGCCGGTAAGGCGCTGCTTCTGTGGTCAATCAGGATCGGCCGCCCATGAGATTTGGATATTTTGCCTGAATTGTCCGGTTTTAGTATATGTAATCAACGGATCTCATCGGGCTCAGCGGTCATTCGTATCGTGATCGGATATTGTGCAGCATATTTGGTAGATCTATTTGAGTGGCTCTTTACATGTATCCATGGGAGGTATTTAATGAAGCTGCCATCAACGCCATTGATCGAAGCAATCGCATTGGATCCAGCTCATCCTGGGCAGAGCTTCGATCGATCGAAAATCGCATGAGCGATATGGCGCAGGAGCGTGCTGCGCTCATGCTCGGACCACGCTGGCGCTCACTTCTGGGGGTGAGGCAGAAATCTCCGCATTATCACGTGGTCGTCCATCTACTCATGCGCTGGCTCCGGCGAGACTTCATTGGACTCGCGCTCGGCGTTCATCCGATCGCGCGCATCGGCATTCATTGACTGTCTGATCCACGAGATTCGTGTTGGCGCACCCCATGCGTCGGTCCCGTCCCCGACCGCTTGAGCCACGCCCACTCTCCTTGAGGGAGAACTCCCGTATCCACCTTCCCCTAAGCTCTCCCGTTCGCGAGAAAGAACAGTCAAATGGCACCAGTCATCACGTCGATCAGCGTCGCGCCGCAGAACACAAATCAGGGCAGCTATGGTCAGACCCTCACGGTCAACGGCACCGGTCTCGGTACGACCGTGACAGGCACGATCAGAATCGGAGCCAAGAGCGTCACCCCCGCCACGAACACCGGCACCGTGGCCACGTGCGTGCTGCCTTCCGGCTGCGGCCAGGTCAGCGTCAGCGTCGTCGTCAGCGGCGCCGGCGGTGGCACGAGCAACGGACTGCCGCTGTACTTCATCGGATCCCCGTTCGTCGCCGAGATCACGCCGACCGAAGGCTCGGCCACCGCCCCCTCCGCCGTCACGCTCGCCGGCGAGGCGCTGCTCACGACGAACCAGGTCCAGTTTCAGGGCGTGACAGGCACTCTCGTCCCTCCCACCAGCGACACCCAGGTCACGGCGACCCCCGCGCCGATAGCGGAGCTCGATGCCGCACCGTGGTTCCAGGTGAGGAGTGCCTCGGTGCGTACGGCGGGCGGGACGTTCACCGTCCCCAGCGCCTTGGCCCTCTTCGACACTCCCGCGATCACGGATCTCGATCCCGACACCGGCCCGGCCGGCACTGAGGTCGTCATCACGGGCACCGGATTCGTCGGCTCTTCCATCAGCGTCACCTTCGGCGGAGTCGACGCCGACTTCACCTCCATGTCCGACACGCAAATCCTGGCCACCGCCCCAACCGGTCCCGTTGCCGGCGCCCAGGATGTCGTCGTGAGCACACCAGGTGGGGACAGCGTCGCCGCCACCTTCACCTACGTCTGAGCTTCGGCAAGGACATCCGACCGTCGGGGCGGCGCGATCAGGCGTTGCCCCGACGCCGTCAACGTCGGCGCTCAACCGGACGCCACAGCGCACGCCGATCTCGAGCCGTCGGCGCCGGCGCGCCGACGTGATGGGGAATGGGTCTGGACCGGCCGGCCGCCAGGCTCTGGACCTCCGGCCAACCGAGAGGACGTGACCGTATGGCCCCTGTCGTCCAGAGCGTGACTCCCAATCAGGGCTCGTCAGCGGGTGGCACCAGCGTCACCATCGCCGGGACCGGGTTCACCGGGTCCAGCGCCGCGAGATTCGGTGGAATAGCGGGCGCCGGCTTCGTGCTGGTCTCCAGCACCCAGATCACCGTCATTACCCCGCCGGGTACGGGGACGGTCAATGTGACGGTCACCGGCGCCGGCGGCGCCAGCTCCCAGAACGTCCCGTTCACCTACGTGAACGCACCCGCCCCCGTCATCACCGCCCTGATGCCGAACACGGGACAGGAGACAGGCGGAACCATCGTCACGATCACCGGCAGTGGTTTCACCGGTGCCACCCAGGTGCGGTTCGGCACGCTGTCATCCGTCTTCACCGTGAACTCCGGCAGCAACATCACCGCCACGGCCCCTGCTGCCGGTGCGGGCCCCGTTCTTGTCACGGTCACCACCCCGGCAGGCACAAGCTACCCCGCGCCGTTCTGCTATTCCGCCGTGGCCACTCCCGTCGTCACGGACATAGATCCCGGCCAGGGCCCACTCGCCGGAGGCACCATCGTCACGATCACCGGCAGTGGTTTCACCGGTGCCACCCAGGTGGGGTTCGGCGTGTTGCCATCCGCCTTCACGGTGATCTCGGACAGCCAGGTGAACGCCACGGCGCCCGCGGGTTCCGGCACTGTCCCGGTCACCGTTGTGACACCAGGGGGATCGAGTGCGGGTGACGTCTTCTACGACTACCTCGCCGCCCCGGCGATCGTGAGCCTGAATCCGGGTGCGGGGCCGTCTTTCGGCGGCAACTCCGTCACCATCGCTGGGATCGGTTTCACGTACGCATCGGATGTGTTCTTCGGCGCCTCCCCTGCCCCGTTCTCCATCGTCTCCGACTCCCAGATCGTGGCCACCCCACCCGCGGGCACCGGCACGGTCGTGGTCACGGTCGTGTCAGCCGGTGGCTCCAGCTCTCCCGGCGCGCCCTACACCTACTTGTGAAGCCTCAGAGAGATCATGTAATGAGGCATTGGCTATGCGCATAATCAGACCCATATGTCCGAATTGATAGCGACGGGATCTCACGCGTGCCGAGCTTCGGGCGGTGAGGTCCCGCCATCGCGCTCGCGATCATCCGCTCTCGGTGCCGGCCACGCGACCCCGCAGGTGCCGCACCCCCTGTACGCCCCGAGGTATGTGAGGCCAGATGTCTAAAACTGCAAGATAAAACCACTATGTAGGGATGCGGGGCCCGCCCGGACGCGATGCTTATGGTGGAGGGAAGGAGAAGGAGGAAGCAGCATGGCAGGAGAGCCGATCCCGCACTGGCCGGGACGCATGATCGGCTCGGTGCACGTCCGGTCCACCGGTCCGATCCCGCACGAGCCGGCAGGCCCGCAGGGGCCCGGCGAACACGCCGGTCCCCAGGAGCAGGCCGTCTTCGTACACGGCCTGACCGGTTCGGCCACCAACTGGACCGACCTCATGGGCGAGCTCAAGGACACCGTCACCGGCCACGCCCTCGACCTGCCCGGCGCCGGTTTCTCCCCCGCACCCAAGGACGGCGACTACTCGGTCTCCGGCGGCGCCAGGGCAGTGACGGAGCTGATGGAGCACACGGGCCCGGCCCACCTGTTCGGCAACTCGCTCGGCGGCGCCATCGCCGTCAAAGTGGCCGCCGCCCGCCCGGACCTGGTCCGCTCCCTCACCCTCATCTCCCCGGCCCTGCCCGACCTGCGCCCTAGATATGGCCCCGTCCGCGTGGCCGCCGCCGCGGTGCCCGTGCTCGGCGAATGGGTGGCGAGCAGGCTCCGCCTGGTCCCGGCCGAGCACCGCATCACCGCCTCATACGCGATGGTCTGGGCCAACGCGAGCGGCGTGCACCCACTGCGCCTGAGGGAGGCCATCGAGGAGCTCCGCAGGCGGGACGACCTGCCCTACTCCGGCGAGGCCATGGTCGGTTCGGCCCGCGGCATCGTGGCCGAGTATTTCCGCCGCGGGCGGGACAGCCTGTGGCGCCAGGCGGCCCAGGTGCGGGCGCCGACGCTCATCGTCCACGGCAGGCACGACCGCCTCGTCCGCCCCGCCATGGCGGCCAAGGCAGGGCGTACGTTCCGGCAGGTCAGGCTGGTGCTGCTGCCCACGGCGGGACACGTGGCGATGATGGAGATGCCGCGGGTCGTGGCGGCGGAGGCCCGCCGGCTGATCGGTGAGACCGGCTCTGGGAATGCCCCACTGACCTACTAGGTTTCACTGATAGACAAGACCCCTGGAACGGGAGCGTAGAAAGTGTCGTTGCCACCGCTGGTCGAGCCGGCCGCCGAGCTGACCGTCGACGAAGTGCGCCGCTACTCGCGCCACCTGATCATCCCCGACGTGGGAATGTCGGGGCAGAAGCGGCTGAAGAACGCCAAGGTGCTGTGTGTGGGCGCCGGGGGGCTGGGCTCGCCCGCGCTGATGTACCTCGCGGCGGCGGGCGTCGGCACCCTCGGCATCATCGACTTCGACGTCGTCGATGAGTCCAACCTGCAGCGCCAGATCATCCACGGCCAGTCCGACGTGGGCCGGCCGAAGGCGGAGAGCGCCGCCGCCACCGTGCGCGAGATCAACCCGCTGGTCCAGGTGATCCTCCACAACGAGGCCCTGACCACCGAAAACGTCATGGAGATCTTCTCCGGCTACGACCTCATCGTCGACGGCACCGACAACTTCGCCACGCGTTACATGGTGAACGACGCCGCTGTGCTGCTCGGCAAGCCGTACGTCTGGGGTTCGATCTACCGCTTCGACGGCCAGGCGAGCGTGTTCTGGGCCGAACATGGGCCCTGCTACCGCTGCCTCTACCCGGAGCCCCCGCCTCCCGGCATGGTGCCGTCGTGCGCCGAGGGCGGCGTGCTCGGCGTGCTGTGCGCGTCGATCGGCTCCATCCAGGTCAACGAGGCCATCAAGCTGCTGACCGGCATCGGCGACCCGCTGGTCGGGCGGCTGATGATCTATGACGCCCTGGAGATGAAGTACCGCGACGTCAAGGTCCGCAAGGACCCCGAGTGCGTGCTGTGCGGTAAGAACCCGACGGTCACCGAGCTACTCGAGGACTATGAGGCGTTCTGCGGCGCGATCTCCGACGAGGCCGCGGAGGCCGCCAGCGGCTCCACGATCACCGCGCTCGAGCTCAAGGCCATGCAGGACAACGGCGAGAACATCTTCCTCGTCGACGTCCGTGAGCCCAACGAGTACGAGATCGTCTCCATCCCCGGCGCCAAGCTGATCCCCAAGGGCGAGTTCCTCAACGGCTCGGCCCTGGAGCAGCTTCCGCAGGACAAGCGCATCGTGCTCCACTGCAAGTCCGGCGCGCGCTCGGCCGAGGCACTGGCGATCGTCAAGAGCGCCGGGTTCTCCGACGCCGTGCACGTGGGTGGCGGCGTGCTGAGCTGGATCAAGACCGTCGACCCGAGCCTGCCCAGCTACTAGAGGTTTCCGGGGAAGCTCCCAGGACGCCCCTATTAAGGTCGATGGCGTGAACCCATCCCGTCCTTGGCCCACGCTCGTGGTGGCCTCCGCGCTGACCCTGGTCTGCGCGGTCGCCGCCGGAGTGGCGGGCAGCACGGCGGGCACGGAGCTCACCCGCGGCCCGAGCACCGCGGAGCTGCGCACGGCGGCCAGGCACGAGGTCGCCGAGCGCTGGCGCACCTGGCCCACCGGCCGTATCTTCCCCGCCACATTGCCGTACTCCGCCGAGCAGGGCGGGCGGGAGCAGGCCAGCAGGATCGGCATCTCGCCGCGGACCGCCTGCGACGCCGTGGACGACCCGGCGGCCAAGGCGCTGCGCCGGGCGGGGTGCAAGGGCGTGCTGCGGGCGACGTACATCGACGCGTTGCGCGGCGTGCTCGTCACGATCGGCGTCGTGGCGCTGCCCGACGAGCTCGATGCCGTACGCGCCAAATCCGCCTTCTCCGACTCGGGCAAGCCCGTGCCCGGACTGCGCCCGCTGGCGTTCCGGAACACGGTCTCCGACCGGTTCACCCCCGGCGTGCGCCAGGCGGGATCGGTCCGCCAGGCGGGGCCGTACCTGGTGCTGACCACGGCCGGGCAGGTGGACGGCAGACCCGGGGACGCGGCGGGCGAGACGCGGCCGGCCATCTTCGCCTTCGCCGCCGAGATGTCCGAGCGCGTGCTGCACGATCTGAGCACGCCCAGGGAGCCCGACTGCACGGCCGCGGAGTGGCAGTGCTGAGCCGGCGCCGGGCGGTCGCGGCGGCGCTGTCCACGGTGTCGCTGTCCACGGCGTTGTTCCTCGCGGGGCCGGGGGCGGCGGCGCCCGCGCGGGCCGACGACGTGCGCGTCGGGCAGCAGCCGGTGATCAGGACGCTGCAGCTCACCCAGGCCTGGCGGATCACGAGGGGCTCGGGGGTGACGGTGGCCGTGCTCGACTCGGGCGTCGATCCCCGCCACCGCGACCTGGCCGGATCTGTGCGGGTGGGCCGGGACTTCACCGTGGGCGCGAACCCGCTGGGGACCAGGCCGCGCCGGCTGCACGGCACGTACATGGCCTCGTTGATCGCCGGGCACGGTCACGGCCGCCAGGGAAAGCAGGGGATCATCGGCGTCGCGCCCGAAGCGGACGTACTGTCAGTAAGGGTCATCCTTGAGGACGAGGAGCCGGGTTTCCGGGAGTTCAACTCGGCCGAGCGCTTCGAGGACGTGGTGGCCCGCGGCATTCGCTACGCGGTGGACGAGGGGGCTGACGTCATCAACATGTCGATCTCCAAGGAGCTGGCGACCCGGGAGGAGCGGGCGGCCATCCGCTACGCCATCGCCAAGGGCGTCGTGCTGGTCGCCGCCGCGGGAAATGACGGTGACAGGAAATTCCCCGGCGACTACGCGCCCTACTCCTACCCGGCCGCGTTCCCCGGGGTGGTGTCGGTGGGGGCGACGGACCGGCGGCTGCGCCGGGCCGCGTTCTCCAACTCCAACTCCTCCGTGCTGGTGGCCGCGCCCGGCGTCGACATCATGGGCGCCGGTCCCGGCGGCGCGTACTGGGTGGGCCGGGGCACCTCGCAGGCGACCGCGCTGGTGTCCGGAGTCGTAGCCCTTATTAAAGCTAAATTTCCGCAGATGTCGCCGCCGCTCGTGGTGCGTGCCCTGGCCGCCGGCGCCGTCGACCGCCCCCCGGGCGGCTACGACACCGGCACCGGCTTCGGCGTCGTGAACGCCCCCAGGGCCCTGGCCGAGGCCGGCAAGCTCGCCAGGCACACCGAGGCCGCCACGGGTGCCCAGGTCCAGAACCCCGCCGTGCCCGCGGTCGGCGGCCGGACCGGCTCGATCAAGGTCATCACCAGGGACGAGCGGCTCGTCACGGTCTCCGCGGCCGTCGCCGCCGCGGGGGCCGCCGGCGCGATCGGATCCCTGGCCGTCATATTCATCCTGGTCAGACGCGTACGCAGGGAGCCAGACGCACGAGACGCATGATCCGCCCACTTAGGGGGACGAAATAGACACAATACGAACGCGAGGGAGTGCCGCCGCCCAGAAGGGTGGCGGGAGCCGAGCGACCACGGAAGGCGGCGGCCCCCAGCGACCGAGCCGTCTCACGGGTGATGTGACGGAGCCCGGGGCGACAGCGCCTGAGGCGATTGAGCACGGAACGAGGCGGTGGTGAACGCACGTAGGTCGACCTCAGGGCTACCGCGCGCGGGGGGAGAGGCCACCCCGGGCCGGAGAAATCCGCTCGGCGCCACCACCGGCCGCCGATCACGCGTGCGTTCCTGGCCCGCGGCGGACTCCCGCAAACGCACGGCCGCGACGGAACGCGCCGAGCGGCTCCGGATCGAGCAGGGTGTTCGCTACCGGCGTATCTTCGTGACGCTGCTCACCGTCATCGTGATCGCGTCGGCCGTCGTCGTGCTGCTCGGCACCGTCGGCCTGTTCGCCGAGACCCGCTCCCGCCCGCTGACCCCCGACGAACAAAATCAGTACAAGCAGGAGGAGATCGCCCGGCGCTGGCAGGCCTGGCCGGCCACCGGTGTCTTCCCGGAAGAGGTGAAATACCTCGGGCTCGACCGGGCCCAGCAGTACGCCAGGCGCGTCGGCATCGCACCCGAGACCGGGTGCGGCAAGGCCGTGGACGCCTCCGTGGCCGGGGTGCTGGACGAGTACGGTTGCTTGACCATGCTGCGGGCCACCTACGTCGACCAGACGGCCTCGTTCGTCATCACGGTCGGCGTGGCGGTGCTCAAGGACGAGGCGTCCAGGGTCTCGGCGGGCGAGGAGCTCGGCCAGGACGACCGCGTGGGCGTGCTGCCCGTGGCCTTCCCCGGCACGGTGACCGAACGCTTCGGCCCCGACCAGCGCCAGCGCACCGGCTGGGTGGGCGCGGGTCCCTACCTCGTGTTCTCGACGGCGGGATACGCCGACGGCCGGACCAGGGCCGCGATCCCGCCCGAGGAGATCCTGCACAGCGAGTTGTGGCCGGCCGCGAAGTCGATCGGCAGTCAGATCGCCTATTTCCTGGCGGACCCGCCCAAGGTGCCGCCCTGCACCCAGGGGAACGTGTGCTGACCGTCGTACGCACGCTGGCCGCCGCGCTGCTCGTGCTCGCAGGACCCGCCGCCGACCCGGTACGCGACCAGCAGCAGTGGGTGCTCGACGCGCTCAACGTCGAGCAGGCCTGGAACCTCACCAAGGGCGCGGGCATCACCGTCGCCGTCGTGGACAGCGCGGTGGACGGCCAGGTCAAGGAGCTGCGCGGGCGCGTGACCGGGGGTCCCGACATGACCTCGGGCGTGACCACCCAGGCGGTGGCGCCGGGCCGGCACGGCACCGCCATGGCCGGCCTGATCGCCGGCTCCGGCGTGGACGACGGGTTCGTCGGCGTCGCCCCGGAATCCCGCATCCTGTCGCTGCCGCTGGTCGTGGACGGCGAGCCGCAGACCGCCGGCCCGCCGCCGCAGGCCGAGCGGCCCGCCGCGGAAAGCCCGCTCGCCCGCGCGCTGCGCTACGCCGCCAACCACGGCGCCCAGGTCATCAGCATGTCGATCGGCTCGTACGGCCCGCTCAGGGCCGAGCGCGAGGCCGTCTCCTACGCCCTGGGCAAGGGCGTGGTGCTGGTCGCCGCGGTGGGCAACGACGGCCAGACCACCTACGCCAAGGAGCACTCCACCTCCTACTGGAGCTTCCCGGCGGGCTACCCGGGGGTCATCGGCGTGGCGGCCACCGACAGGCAGGGCCGGCGGGCCGCGTTCAGCAGCGACAACCTGTCCGTGCTGGTCTCCGCGCCCGGCGTGGAGGTGCCCGTGGTCAAGCGCGGAAGCGGCTACGAGCTGTCGGAGGGCACCAGCTCGGCCGCGGCGCTCGTGTCGGGCGTGGCCGCGCTCATCAAGTCCCGCTATCCCAACCTGCCGCCCGAGCAGGTGGCCCAGGCCCTGGCCATGAGCGCCCGGGGCAGGCCGGCCGCCGGCTACGACGACCAGACCGGCTACGGCGTGGTGGACGCCGTAGCCGCGCTGAACGCCGCCGACCGGCTGACCGGCGCGCGACGCACCGTCGAACCGGGGATAGAGCACTTCGGGCAGGGTGAGGACTCGCCCGTGCCGAGCCGTCCCGGGGCCGACCCGCTGCGGTTGTGGCTGTACGGGGGCGGCGTGCTGCTGGCGCTCGTCACCTTCTGCGGCGGGATCCTCATCCTCAACCAACGCAAGGAGTGACGAACACCGCCAGCGCGAAGGGTAAAGATCCGCTATGGTCCCGCCTCATGGGATACGAGCTGCGGGTGGTGCGGGAGTCGCCACTCGCCTTCGCGGAGCTCGCGAGGGCCATCGCACCGGCCGGCTTCGAGCTGCGCGGATCTGACGAGATCGCCGCGGCGCACGGGGGCGGCAGGCACGTGGTGGCCCACTGGCGCGGGCAACTGGTCGGCGAGCCAGGCTCCGACTGGCACCTGGCCCAGCTCCTGCGGCTGTCGGCGGTGCTCGGCGCCCGGCTCGTGGGCGAGGACGGCGAGGTCTACGCGGTACGCGACGGCGTCGTGGAGGTCCTGACGGGCGGCAGCGCCGTGGAGATCGGCAAGTTCGAGGAGATCATCGACGCGGGCCCGTCGGCATGGAGCCCCTGAACCCCTTCGCCGAGCGGGTGCTGGACGTCGTCGAGCGCATTCCGCCCGGCAAGGTCATGGCCTACGGCGACATCGCCGAATACCTCGGTGAGGGCGGCCCCCGCCAGGTGGGCAAGGTGATGTCCACCTGGGGCGGCGGCGTGCCCTGGTGGCGGGTGGTGCACGCCGACGGCACCGGCGCGGCCCCTGACCACGTACAACGCTGCCTGGCGCACTGGCGCGAGGAGGGCACTCCGCTGCGCGGCGAGCGCGTGGACATGCGGCTGGCCCGCTGGGACGGGCGTTCAGGGGATTTTCAGTAAGGCATCTGACCTGCGCATTCCCAGAACGGGCGAATCCGTGACATGTGACTCCTATTACCATGGGCAGAACACTGACGGCGGCCCGAAAGGCGGTGCCTTCCCTATGGCCACCGGCGTCACAGCCCCTAGCCAGGGCGTCGATTCACGCGCCGACCGCCTCAAGGCTGTCCAGGATCTTTGTGATCGTGGCGAGCCTCTGGAAGCGGTCATGCGAGCGGTCGGCCCCGGCGGTCGCGACGCGGCCTTCGACGCCGAGGTGCTCAGCGGCCCCCTGGGGGCGCGCATGGACCTCGCGATCAAGCGCGGCGCCGCCCGGCGGCGCGAGCTGCTCGATCTCGTGCGCCCTTACCTGGCGGCGGTCGACGCGGGCGTCAAACGCGACCTGCCGGTCGCGCGGCGGGTCATCTGCCACCTGATCGAGCACCGCCCCGACGAGGAGCTCGTCGAGGGCGAGACCCTCGCCAAGGTCGCCGCCGCGGCGGCCGAGCCCTCCAAGCGCATCCGCAAGGGCCTGCGCTGGTACGCCGACCTGCCCTTCCGCGACGAGCTGCCGCCCGACCTCTACCGCCTGCGCCGCGCCGACCTGGTGCCGGTGACCCACATCGACGACATCGTCTGGGTCAACGGCAGGCTGCGCGTCACCGGCTTCGCCTACCTGGCCGGGCTCTCCGTCCGCAGCCGCAGGTTCAACTGGGCGACCGTGGTGCTGCGCGGGCCGCGCTGGCTGCCGCCCATCCGCATGCGCACCCGCCGCGTCCTGGCGCCCGAGGCCACCCACGGCGCGCGCGAGCCGGGCTGCAACTACGACTGGTCCGGCTTCACCGCCGAGCTGAGCCCGTGGCCGCTGCGCTGGCGCGGCGGCGTGCGCGGCGCGGTGCATGCCGTGCGCCGCCGGATGCGGCACCGGCCCTCGGTGCCCGACGCGACGACGTGGCGGGCCGAGATCGTGTTCTGGAGCCGCGGGGCGCGGGCCACCGGCCTGCTGCGCGGCTCCTCGGTCGGCCGGCCCGAGCGGCCCGCCGGGCTCAAGCTCAAGCCGGGCTGGTGGGCCAGGCCGGTCTGGACGTCCGACCGGGCGCTGCAGGTCGTGCTCCAGCCCAACAGGGCCGAGCTGGCGGGCGTGTCCGTCGACGGCGAGCGCCTCGAACTCAAGATCTTCCTGCCCGGGCGCTCGGTCACCAAGGGCCACGCCAGGCTGGGCGGCCACCGCATCGCCGCCGACTTCACGCCCGTCGAGGGCGGCACGCAGGTCGTGGTGGGGCTGGCCGTGCCCACGCTGCTGCAGGAGAAGGACGGCCGGCGGCTCTGGGTCGAGCCCAAGGGCGACCCGGCGGCCTCCGTCATGCTCGCCGACCTGGTCGAGACGCGCACGCCCGTCGGAGACCGCGAGATCACCGTGCTCGGCGACCGTCGTGACCGCGTCGTCGTCTCGGCCCACCGCATCCGCCCGGTGATCACCTCGGCGGTGTGGGAAGGTTCCACGCTCATCCTGCGCGGCGACTACCCGGACGACCCCGGGCCGCGCACGCTGAGCCTGCGGCATCGCTCGGGGCTGACCTACGTGATTCCGATGGAGCGCTCCGGGGCGGACTTCACCGTACGCGTCGAGCCCGCGGCCATGGACCGCTTCGGCGACCCCGTGCCGCTGGCCTCCGGCACCTGGAACATGTCGCTGCGCCACCCGTCCGGCGAAATCGTGCCGCTGCGCATGGACCACGCCGCCCTGCCCGGGCTCGACGAGGACCCGCGTACGTTCGCCGACCGGACGTACCGCATGATCTCCACGCGTTTCGACGTGCCGGTGATCATCGTCGATGAGGTCAGGCCGGCCGACGAGCGCGGCGTGGCGGGCACCCACGTCCTGCGCCGCGTCTTCTACCCGGCCCAGCGCACGGAGCCGCTGAACGACGCGACGGTCTACGTGGTCAACGACGGCCGCCTCTACGCCGACAGCGTGCGCGCCATCTACGAGGAGCGGCTGCGGCGCGGCGACGACCGCGAGCACATCTGGATCGTCAAGGACGGCGCGTTCGTGCCGCCGGGCAACGCGACCGTCGTACGCGCCGGCAGCCGCGAGCACCACGCCGCCCTGGCCAGGTCCCGCCACATCGTGACCAACTCGTTCCTGCCCGCCTGGTTCCGGGCGCGCGAGGACCAGGTCGTGGTGCAGGCGTGGCACGGCACCCCGATCAAGCGCATCGGCAACGACCAGCCGCACATGGCCCGCGACCCGAAGCCGCCGATCTGGCACCGCCAGGCGGCGGAGGTGCGCGGCTGGGACCTGCTGCTGTCGCAGTCGCCGTGGGCCACGCCGGTGCTGCGGCGCGCCTTCGGCTACAAGGGCGAGATCCTGGAGAGCGGCCTGCCCCGCAACGACGTCCTCAACTCGCCCGACCGGGACGAGCTGGCGGCGGCGGTGCGCGAGCGCCTGGGCCTGGCGAAGGGCAAGCGGGTCGTCCTGTACGCGCCCACGTATCGGGACTACGACCGCAAGAACGCCATGGTCAAGCTGGACCTGGCCAAGGCCAGGCAGGCGCTGGGGGCCGACCACGAGATCCTGGTCCGCGCCCACCCGATGCAGGCCATGCCCGCCGTCCCCGACATCGCCCACGACGTCACGACTTATCCGGATATCGCCGACCTGCTGTTGGTCGCCGACGTCCTGGTGACGGACTACTCGTCGGTCATGTTCGACTTCGCCTGCACCGGCCGCCCGATCGTGCTGTACGGCTACGACCTGCCGAAATACTCCGCGAAGCGGGGCATCTACCTGGACCTCGCCGCGCAGGCCCCCGGCCCGGTGCTCTCGACGTCGGCGGAGGTGATCGAGGCGTTGCGCTCGATCGACAAGGTGGCGACCGAGCACGCCGACCGCTACGACGCCTTCCGTGCCACGTTCGCCCCGCGCGACGACGGCAAGGCCACGGCCAGGGTGGTCGACCACCTCTTCTCGTGATCGCGGCCCGGCCTCGTCTCACGTCGGATGAGGCCGGGCCGGATGAGGTCGGGTCGGATGAGGTCGG
The DNA here is from genome assembly GCF_039871825.1 of Nonomuraea sp. B12E4. Lineage (NCBI taxonomy): Bacteria > Bacillati > Actinomycetota > Actinomycetes > Streptosporangiales > Streptosporangiaceae > Nonomuraea > Nonomuraea sp. B12E4. Next base: position 16,994 of record NZ_JBDPME010000040.1, read on the forward strand.
GTCAGATGAGGTCGGGCAGGTCGGGCAGCAGGAAACGGCGGCCCGGGTCGTACTCGGTGGCGAGGAAGGAGTCTCCCTCGCCCGGGGCGTCACCGTCGGGAAGGCGCTCGGCCAGGAGGTAGAGCAGGGCCGCCAGGCTCGTCCCGCACACCACGTGGCCGTTGTCGATCAGCTTGCGGATCATGGACACGGGCACCCATTCGACCCGCTCGGCCTCGTGGGGATCCGCGGGCGGTCCGATCCGGGTGGCCGAGTGGGCCCGGTAGATGTGGTGCAGGCCGTCGGAGATGCCGTTCGTCGGCTGGATGGCGAGCAGCGGGCGCAGCGTCCCCGGACGCCACCCCGTCTCCTCCTCGAACTCCCGGGCGGCCGCCGCCCTGGGCATCTCCCCGTCCTCGACGCGCCCGATCGGGATCTCCCAGCCCCAGCTGTCGGTGATGAAGCGGTGCCGCCAGAGCAGCAGCACCCGATCCCGCCCGTCGGTGACCACGGCCCCGGCGCCGGGCGCCGTGCGTATGAGGCGGTGGTCGAGGTGTCTTCCGTCGGGCAACTCCACATCCGCCACCCGGACGTCCAGCCACTGGTCGGCGTACAGGGTCCTCTCGGAGTGGACCAGCCAGCGCATGCGATCAGCCTCTCGCGGTGGGGGGCGTGTGGTGACGCCACGTTACAAGGGCTGAGGTCACGTGAGCGAGTTCACTCGCCGGTTCGCTTCCGGAGTTCGACGTCCAGCGACAGCGGCGACTGCCGGATCTCGCACGTACGGAAGTCGGTACGCGCGACCAGCCCCTCGAACTCGCTCTTCAGGTACGCCCGCCGCGGCAGGAACGACCGCAGCGTGTACCGGATGAACACCCTGGACAGCGCGCCGACCTCCATCTGCGCCACGTCCGCCGCCACGGCCTCCTTGGACACGTCCTTGCGCAGGTCGTTGATGAGCGCGTAGCCGCCGGGCCGTAGCACCCGGTGCATCTCCTGGACGGCCCCCACGGGGTCGGAGAAGTTCTTGAACGCGGCGCAGCAGACTATGAAGTCGAAGCTCTCGTCGTCGAACGGCATCGCGGACGCGTTCCCGTGCCGGAAGTCGACCGCCACGCCTGCCGCGGCGGCCTTCTCCCTGGCGATCCGGACGAAGGTCTCGCTGATGTCGAGCCCCGTGACCGTGTAGTCGCCGGTCCTGGCCATGGCGATGGACAGATATCCGGGGCCGGGGGCCACTTCGAGGACCTTTCCGCCCGTGGGAGCGAGCCGTCGTACGTCGTCGATCTGCTTCTCGAACCGTGCCGGGTCCTTGGCGGTGTTGGTCGCGTACCAGCGGGCGAGCGCGCCCTCCATGCTGATGCCCCGGTAGCCCTTGTCGGTCTTCGCCATCGCCGAGCCCCCTCCGCAGGTCGTTTATCAACACGATATATCGCGTGCCTCTCATGTCAAGATATATCGCGCTAAAAGGGCTGTCGCGGCCACGCTCATGGCGAACACCGCACCCGGCGTGTCGCGAAGAATCCTGATATTTAGCCGGATAACGTAGGCGGATCTCGTGGGGAGACCGGGCAAGTCGGCACGATCTACCCCTGTGGTCTGGTGGAATCTAGTGCTGTGAGTGGTCAGACCTGGCGGTTGGTGCGCCGTGGCAGCGGCGGCCCAGTTGAGCCCTCTGTGCTGGATGAGCACCAACGTGCCGTGGTCGAGCATCGGAGCGGCCCTCTCCTCGTCCTCGCCGGTCCGGGCACCGGCAAGACCACCACGATCGTGGAGAGCGTGGCCGACCGGATCGAGCGCCGCGGCCTCGACCCCGAGCGCGTCCTCATCCTCACCTTCAGCCGCAAGGCGGCGGGCGAGCTGCGCGAGCGCGTCACCGGCCGGCTGCGCCGCACCACCCGCACCCCGCTGGCCCTGACCTTCCACTCCTACGCCTACGCGCTCCTGCGCCGCGAGTCCGTGCTCGACGGCAGGCCCCCGCCCCGGCTGCTCACCGGGCCGGAGCAACTCCTGGAGATCCGCCGGCTGCTGCACGGCGAGCTGGAGAACGGCGCGCTCGACTGGCCGCTGTCGCTGCGCGAGCCGCTCAAGACCCGCGGGTTCGCCGAGGAGCTGCGCGACTTCCTGTCCAGGGCCAACGAGCGCGGGCTCGACGGCGAGCGCCTGGTCGCGCTCGGCAGGCTGCACGGCAGGAGCGACTGGGTGGCGGCCGGCCGCTTCTCCGAGCGCTACCAGGACCGGTTCGACCTCGCCCCGGAGGAGACCTACGACTACGCCGAGCTGGTCGCGGCGGCCTCCGCGCTGCTGGCCAGGCCGGAGGTGCGGGCCAGGGAGCGGGCCGCGCACGACGCGGTGTTCGTGGACGAATACCAGGACACCGACCCGGCGCAGGAGCTGCTGCTGGCCCACCTCGCCGGCGACGGGCGCGACCTGGTCGCGGTGGGCGACCCCGACCAGTCGATCTACGGCTTCCGGGGCGCCGACGTGCAGGGCATCATGAAGTTCCCGGAGCGCTTCCGCACCCGCGACGGCCGCGAGGCCCCCGTGCTCTCGCTGCGGGTGTGCCGCAGGAGCGGTGAAGCCCTGCTGGAGGCCTCCCGCCGGGTGGCCGCCCGGCTGCCGGTCGCGCCCAGGCCCGACCACGTCTACGGGCACGAGCACGGCCACCGCGACCTGGTGGCGCTGCCGGAGACCGAGGCGGGCGAGGTGCGCGTGCTGCTGGCCGACAGCACCAGCCAGGAGGCGGCCATCGTCGCCGACACGTTGCGCCGCGCCCACCTGATCGACGGGGTGCCGTGGCACCGCATGGCGGTGCTGGTCCGCTCGGCCCGGCGGCAGGTGCCGCTGCTGCGGCGGGCGCTGGTCAACGCCGGTGTGCCGACGATGATCGCGGGCGACGAGGTGCCGATCGCCCAGGAGCCCGGTGTGCGGCCGCTGCTCACGATGCTCAAGGTGGCGCTCGATCCCGCCCACCTCGACGAGGGGGTGGCCGAGGAGCTGCTGACGGGCCCGCTCGGCGGCACGGACATGATCGGCGTACGCCGCCTCCGCCGCGCCCTCAAGATCGCCGAGAACGAGGCCGCCGAGTCCCCGGCCGAGGCCCGCTCGTCCGGGGAGCTGCTCGTCGCGGCCGTGCGGGACCCCCGCGAGCTCACCCGCGTCGAGCCGCACGTCGCCCTGCCCGCCGAACGCGTCGCCAGGCTGCTGCAGGCCGCCAGGGAGGCCGTCCAGGAGGACGAGGGCACCGCGGAGGACCTGCTGTGGGCCGTGTGGCACGGCAGCGGCCTGGCCCAGCGCTGGACCGACCTGAGCCTGGCGGGCGGCCCCAGGGGCGCCCAGGCCGACCGCGACCTCGACGCCGTGGTGGCGCTGTTCGACCACGCGGCCAGGTTCGTGGACCGGATGCCCAAGGCGGGGCCGGAGGTGTTCATCGACGACCTCGCGGCCCAGGAGATCCCCGGCGACACGCTGGCCGACCGGGCCCCCGACGGCGACGCCGTACGCGTGCTGACCGCCCACCGCTCCAAGGGCCTCGAATGGGACGTCGTCGTGGTCGCGGGCGTGCAGGAGGGGGTCTGGCCCGACCTGCGCCTGCGCGGGTCGATGCTGGGCGTGGAGGACCTCGTCGAGGTGGTCGAGGGCGCGGAGCCGAGCGCCGCGTCGCTGACCTCCAAACTGCTGGCCGAGGAGCGCAGGCTGTTCTACGTGGCCGCCACCAGGGCCAGGCGCAGGCTTGTGGTGACCGCGGTGGGCGGCGAGGACACCGACGAGCGCCCGTCCCGGTTCCTGACGGAGCTGATGCCGGGCGCGGTGGAATCGGCCACGGTGGACGACCGGGCCCGCTGGCTGAACATGTCCGCCCTGGTCGCTGACCTCCGCAGCGCGGTGACCGACCCCACCAAGCCCGCGAAGGTCCGGCGCACGGCCGCGCGGCAGCTCGCCCGCCTGGCCGCCGCCGGCGTCCAGGGCGCCCACCCCAACGACTGGTACGCCCTGACCCCCATCTCCGACGACCGCCCGCTGAGCTGGCCCGACGACATCGTGAGCATCTCGCCCTCGGCGGTCGAGAGCTTCACCAAGTGCGGCCTGCGCTGGCTCCTGGAGACCGCCGTCGGCGCCGCGGGCACCAGCACCGCGCAGGGCCTGGGCAACATCATCCACGCCCTGGCCGTGCTGGCCGCCACCGACCTGCCCAGCGAGGACCTGCTGGGCGACCGCCTCGACCGGATCTGGGGCGACCTCGACTTCGGCGGCACCTGGTACAACCGCAAGCAGCGCCAGGTCGCCGAGCAGATGATCGGCAAGTTCCTGCGCTGGCAGAAGGAAAACCCGCGCGAGCTGAAGGCCCTGGAGGAGTCGTTCATCGCCATGGTCTCGGAAGGCGTGCAGATCAAGGGCCGGGTCGACCGGGTGGAGCGCGACGAGGAAGGCCGCGCGGTGATCATCGACCTCAAGACGGGCGGTGCCAAACCCCGGGCCGGGGATCTCGACCGCCATCCGCAACTCGGCGTCTACCAGCTCGCCGCGCTGCTCGGGGCCTTCGCCCGGCACGGCATGACCGAGCCGGGCGGCGCCGCGCTGGTGCAGCTCGGCAAGGCGGCGGGCAAGAACGCCGCCCTGGAGCAGACGCAGGGCGCGCTGGCCGACGACAAGGACCCGGGCTGGGCCAAGGACCTGGTCGACACGGTGGCGATCGGCATGTCGGGCCCGTTCTTCCAGGCCAAGGTCAACGACGGCTGCCGCACCTGCGCGGCCCGGGTGAGCTGCCCGGTCAACGACAACGGGGGCCAGGTGTGCTGACCCCGACCGAGCTCGCCGGCAAGCTCGGCATCCTGCCCCCCACCCGCGAGCAGTCCGAGGTCATCGAGTCCCCGATGGAGCCGATGGTCGTCATGGCGGGCGCCGGCTCGGGCAAAAGCGAGACCATGGCCGGGCGCGTGGTCTGGCTGGTGGCCAACGGCCTGGTCAAGCCGGAAAACGTGCTGGGCCTGACGTTCACCCGCAAGGCCGCCGCCGAGCTGGCCACCCGGGTCAGGGAGCGGCTCAACGGCCTGGCGGAGGCGGGCCTGGCCGATCCGGGCGCGCTGGACAACGAGCCGACGGTGTCCACCTACCACGCCTACGCCGCCCGCCTGGTCACCGACCACGCGCTGCGCGAGGGCCTGGAGCCGACCATGCGCCTGGTCACCCCGGCCGTCTCGTGGCAGCTCGCCTCGCGGGTGGTCGCGATGTACGACGGGCCGATGGACAAGATCGAGTTGGGGCCGCCCTCGGTCACGGCCGCCGTGCTGGAGCTGGCCGGCGAGCTGTCCGAGCACCTGCGCGGCGCCGCCGACGTGCGCCGGGTGGGGGAGTGGCTGCGGGAGCGTCACGACCTGCTGCCGGGCCGGCGGGTGGCCGCCCAGGGCCGGCCGCTCAGCGTCCACGCGGCCAGGGAGCAGTTGCTGCCGCTGGTGGAGGCGTACGAGCGGCTCAAGCGCCGCCGCGAGGTCATCGACTACGGCGACCAGATGTCGCTGGCCGCCAGGATCGCCGCGAACCATAAGGAAGTGGGCGAGATGGAACGCTCGCGCTACTCCGTGGTCCTGCTCGACGAATACCAGGACACCAGCCACGCCCAGCTCGTCCTGCTCCGCTCCCTCTACGGCGGCGGCCACCCGGTCACCGCCGTCGGCGACCCGTGCCAGTCGATCTACGGCTGGCGCGGCGCCTCCGCCGGCAACCTGCGGCGCTTCTCGCGAGATTTCCGGACCAGTGCCGGCGATCCGGCGGAGGTCCGCCAGCTCAGCGTCAGCTTCCGCAACGGTGACCGCGTCCTCGACGTCGCCGCCCGCGTGCAGCTCCCGCTCCGCATGGAGGCCCGCGAGGTCCCCGTCCTGGTCCCCGGCCCCAACCGGGTCGAGCGGGGCCGGGTCACCTGCGCCTTCCACGAGACCGCCGCCGACGAGGCCGAGTGGATCGCCGACGGCATAGCGAAGATCCTCGGCCAGGAGGTCGCCCCCGACGGCATGCCGTTGGGCGAGAAGGAGCGCAAGAAGACGCTCGCCGTCCAGCCCCAGGACGTGGCGATCCTGGCCAGGAAGCGCTCGCAGTTCCCGGCGCTGCGCCGGGCGCTCGAAGCGCGGGACATCCCGGTCGAGGTGGTCGGGCTCGGCGGCCTGCTGACGGTGCCCGAGGTCAACGACATCGTGGCCACCCTGCGCGTCCTGTACGACCCGACGGCCGGCGACGCGCTGGCCCGGTTGCTGGCCGGGCCGCGCTGGCGGATCGGCCCGGCCGACCTGCGGGTGCTCGGGGAGCATGCCAGGGAGCTGGCCCGCGAGCTGAGCGACAGCCACCGCGAGCAGGACCCGCTCGACCAGGTGGTGGCCGACATGGCCGGGGAGCGCGGCAGCCTGGTCGACGCCCTGGACGAGCTGCCCGACCGGGAGGAGTGGCTGGCGACGCTCTCGCCGCTGGCCCGCACCAGGCTCGTCGCGCTCGCCCAGGAGCTGCGCCAGCTTCGCGCCCACACCGCGCAGCCGCTGCCCGACCTGATCACCGAGGTGGAGCGGAGGCTCAGCCTCGACGTCGAGGTGGCCGCACGCAGCGGCACGGCGGGCGCGTTCGCCGCGCGGGCCGACCTCGACGCGTTCCTCGACTCCGCCTCCCGGTTCGCGGGCGACGCGGAGGACCCGACGCTCGGGGCGTTCCTGGCCTACCTGCAGGCGGCGGAGACCGAGGAGTTCGGCCTGGAGGCGGGCCGGGTGGGCGAGAGCAACAGCGTCAAGCTGATGACCGTGCACGCCTCCAAGGGCCTGGAGTGGCCGATCGTGGTCGTGCCGGGCCTGTCACAGCTCGTCAGCTCGAAGGGGACGATCGCGACGGGCAGCATGTTCCCCGCCACCCCGGTCATGAACAGCCGCTGGACCGAAAACCCCCGCAAGCTGCCCTACGTCCTGCGCGGCGACGCCGCCGACCTGCCCCGGCTGGGCGGGCTGAGCAAGGAGGAGCTGGCCGCGTTCGACGAGCACTGCCGCGACCGCGACCTGATGGAGGAGCGCAGGCTGGCCTACGTGGCCGTCACCCGCGCCCACTACCACCTGATCGCCTCCGGATACCGCTGGGGCACCGCCACCAAGCCGCTGGAGCCGTCCGACTTCCTGCTGGAGATCCGCGACACCGCCGACCGGGTCGCGTTCTGGGCCGGGGACCTGGCGGAGGGCGCCACCAACCCGCTGCTCGCCGAGCCCGCCGAGGCGAGCTGGCCGGTCACGCCCGAGGGCCTGCGTTACGAGTCCGTGCTCGACGGCGCCCGCCTGGTCGAGGACGCCCTGGCGGGCACGCTCGCGGCGGGTGGCGGCGACGAGGCCCAGGAGCCGCTGCGTGCACACGAGACAGAACGTCTGCGGGCCTGGGAACGCGACACCGAGCTGCTGCTGCGCGAGCGCGAGATGCACCGCCGCAAGCCCGCCACGCTCGTCGAGCTGCCGTCCAAGCTGACCGTGTCGTCACTGGTCACGCTGGCCACCGACCCGCGCGAGCTGGCCCGCAGGATCCGCCGGCCCGTCCCGGTCAAGCCCGCGCCGCTGGCGCGCCGCGGCACGTCGTTCCACAAGTGGCTCGAGACGCGCTGGGACCAGCAGCGGCTGATCGACGACATCGAGCTGTACGACGAGCTCGAAGAGGCCGACGTCCGGCTGGCGGAGCTGCAGGAGCGGTTCGAGGCGAGCGAGTGGGCCGACCGGCGGCCGGTGGATCTCGAGGTGCCGTTCGAGACCATGATCGCCGATCGGCTGGTGCGCGGCCGGATGGACGCCGTGTTCGAGCTGCCCGAGGGCGGCTACGAGGTGGTCGACTGGAAGACCGGGACCCCGCCCAGGGGCAGGGCCGCCAAGGCCGCCACCGTGCAACTGGCGGCCTACCGGCTGGCCTGGTCGCACCTGGCGGACGTGCCGCTGGAGAAGGTCCGGGCGGCCTTCCACTATGTGCGCTCGAATCGGACCGTGCGCCCGGTGGACCTGCTCGACGCCGACGGCCTGGTGGCGCTCATCGAAGGGGTCAGGCTCCTAGATAGTGGAACGCCGGCTTCGGATGCATGAGGAAGTCGTGGTGGGAGATGTTCCAGGCGTAGGCGCCGGCCATCTCGAAGACCACGGTGTCCCCGACACGGGCAGTCGTCACGATATTTCGGGCGAAAACGTCTTTCGGGGTGCACAACTGGCCGACGAACGTGATCGGCTCGTCGGCCAGAGCCTGGCCCCGGCCGGTGGGCAGGACGGTGCAGGGCTGGTCGTGGCCCTTGGTCACGGGCGTCCGCAGGTGATGGGTGCCGCCGAGGAGGACCGCGTACGCCTGCCCGCGCACCCGCTTCACGTCCACGACCTCGGTGACGTAATAGCCGCAGTAGGCGGTCAGCGCCCGGCCCGGCTCGATCCTCAGCCGCCGCCCGCCCCGCAGCGCCGCCAGCCCGGCCCCGTACGCCGCCCAGTCGAACCTCGACTCCGGCACGGCGTACGAGACCGCCATGCCGCCCCCCAGATTGACCTCCTCGTGGTCGTTGTCCAGCAACGCGCCCGCCAGCCCGACCAGGTGGCCCGCGTCCAGCCCGCTGGCCAGGTGGGTGTGCAGCCCGCGCAGCCGCACCCGGTCGGTGAACAGCGGCAGACACTCCGCCACGCCGTCCTCGTCCATGCCGAACGGCCCGCTCATCGTCAGCGCCGCGCCCTCGACGGGCAGATCCGGGTTCAGCCGGAGCAGCACGTCGGCCGGCAGGCCGGTGGCGACCAGGCGGCGCAGCTCGTTCGGGGACTCGACGTGGATGCGGTGGTGCGGCAGGCGCAGCTCGGCGTCGGTCTTGCCGGGCCCGCCCAGCGCCACCGGCGTGCCCGGGAACAAGCTCGTGACGTGCGCGTGCTCGCCCTGCGACGACACCTCCCACCCGTCCACGTGCGCGGCCAGCACCCGTAGCACCTCGGGGTCCGGGTTGGCCTTGACGGCGTAGTACAGCTCGGTCGCCCCCATCGCCCGCCGCACGGCCGCGGCGTGCTCGTCCAGCGCGGGCAGGTCGTAGAGGTAGGCGGGCACCCCGGGCAGGCGCGAGGCGGCGTCCTGGACACGCGGGCTGATCATGCGAGCGGGTTCGCGATCGGCACGTAACCGGCGGCGCGGTCGGCCGCCCTGGCCCAGCGCACGCCCAGGTTGGCCTTGGCCGGCAGCGGCGCCCCGGCCAGCAGGTCCAGCAGCCACGGCGGCCGGCCCAGCGCGTCGGCCTGCCGGGAGATCAGGCCGCGGGCGATCCGCCACAGCTCGCGCAGCAGCTCGTCGTCGGGGCCGGCGAGGGTGGCGGCGATCTCGGTGAGATGGTTGACCAGCAGGCAGTAGACCACCCTGGCCCAGCCGCGCTCGGCGTCGTGGGTGAGGGCCCGGGCCACGTCGGGGTGCAGGCCGTCGAGGTCGTGACGGTCCGCGACGAGCTTGGTGCCCTCCAGGTCGCGGAAGACGGCCCGCGCGGGCAGCCCGGCCGCGTCCAGGCCGACCAGGACGTTCTGCAGATGGCATTCCAGGACGACGCCGTGCTCGAAATACAGCTCCAGGACCGGCAGGGCCACCACGGTGACGTACGCCGACCACCAGGCCAGCGGCTCCGCGGCCGGGGCGTCCAAGGCGAGCGCGGCGGCCAGGACCGGGGTGACGCCGGGCCCGCAGACGGACCAGGGGCTCCGCCTCACGATCACCCCGAGGCCCTCGTGCAGCCTGCGGCCGAGGGCGGCCGTGCGGTAGCCGGGCTCGGGCAGCCAGCGGGTGGCGGGGTGACCGCCCGCCACCTTCTCGAAGATCGGCTCCAGCCGTGCGGTGAGCTCCACCGCCCCGGCCAGCTCGTACCAGGCGTTCTTCCGCAGGCAGTTCGTGATCCGTACGTCCAGGGAGAACTTCAGGCACGCCTCCGCCGCCGGCACGTAGACCGTCCGTACGGACGAGGTCGGCACCGCGACCGGCCCCGGCCCCAGATCGACCAGTTCGGCCCCGAAGGCGGGCCGCAGCAGTTCGAGCTGCCAGGGATGCGCGGGCAGCACCCGATACCCGGCGGGCGCGTCCCCCAGCGCGTCCAGCGCCGACACGTCCCCGCCCGCCGCGACCACGTCGTCCCGCACGCCGAGCAGCCGGACGGGGAATTCGGCGTGCGCCTCGGGCGCGTACCGCAGCCAGCCCTCTCCGCCGCGCGCCTTGGGGCTGGGATGGAACGGATGCCCGAACACGAGCGCCTGCTCGGAGGCCAGCCACGGATCGTCCGGTGGGTCCTGACCGGCGCGGGCTGCCAGGATCGCGGCCACCGCGTCCCTGCTGGCCGCCACCTGCCCGGCGAACTCCGCGTTGTGCCCCGCGGGTTCCCTCAGGCCGGGTTCCCCCAGATCGGACTCGACCAGCCCGATCAGCTCCTCGGTCGTCAGCGGGCGCCAGGCGCCGTCTTCGAGCCGCTCCGGCGGGCCGTCGAAACGCAGTGCCGCGCCGCCGCGCGTACGCGCTCGCAACAGCACCCCCGCCACCCGCAGCAGCAGGTACGGCGGCGCCGGCCAGACCAGCCCGCGCGGCCCGGCCACCTCCCGCACGCAGCAGCGCAGCAGGGCCGCCAGCGTCGCCTCCTCGGCCACGGCGGCGGGCGTGTCGATGGCCAGTCCAGGCATTCAAGCCCTCCTCAGGTAGTTGGGCCCGCTGGTGCCGTAGAACTTGTTGACGTCGCGCGCGCCGGTGCGTTCCTTGGCCACGAGGGTCCCCGCGGTGATCATCGACTTGCCGGTCAGCCTGGCGGCGTCGAGCGTCCTGGCCCGCAGCAGCCGGGCCATGGGGTCGTCGCCGTACTCGTCGAGTGCCTCGGCGAGCGTGTCCCGCAGCAGCGCCGCCGCCCTGGCCGGTGGCAGAGCCCCGAACACGACCGAGGCCGCGGCCAGGTGCAGCGTGATCGTGACGAACACGTCGGCCAGCGCGTGCGGGTCGTCGTTCAGCATCCGCGGGTCGGCGAAGTCCGGCACCGCGACCCCGGCGGCGGCCAGTCGCGACGGGGAGGCCAGCAGCCCGTCGTTGTCCTTGACCAGCAGCCGCATGCGGTCCCCGGCGAAGACCAGGGCGAGGTTCTGCTGGTGCGCCTCCAGCGCCACGCCGTAACGCACGAAGAGCCGTACGTTCCAGCGCAGCAGCAGCCGCAGGTAGCCGGGCAGCACGTCGCCCAGCTCGTCGAGCACCCCGGGGGCGTTGAGCGCGGCGACCGGCACGATCCGCCCCGCGGGCAGCCGCCGGACCATCCAGCCCAGGAACTCGTGCCCGGCCTGCGCGTAGGTCTGCTCGTCGGCGAGCAGCACGTCCGGATCGGCCAGCTCGCGCAGCAGCAACTCGGCCCTGGCCCCGTCGGCCAGCGTCCCCGGTTTGATCGAGCGCCGGTTGCGGGCTCCCAGCGTGCTGATCGGCAGCGGCAGCTTCAGATGGAGGCGGGGCGCGACCTCGACGGTGCGCATGGACAGGGTGGGCCGCACGGCGACCGCGGCCTCTGCCGGCACCCGTACCCCGTCGATCTTCTCGACCTCGGCCACGGCCAGCGGATGCACGGGGAACAGCACCTCGTCGTCCCCGACCGCCCAATCGGCCGGCACGTCGGGCGCCACGCCGGCCGGAAGCGTGGCGGAGCCGGGTGCGAGCGCCCGCCGGGGCACCGCCGCCCAGCGCAACCGGAACGTGGGCGCGAACTCGGGCGCGTAGGCCAGCAAGTCCTCCTCCGACAGTCCGATCCGCGCCCGGGAGGTCGGGTAGACCGGATGGTCCAGGAACGCGGCCAGCGTCTCGAAGGAGGGCCCCCGGCCGAGCACCTCGCCCGCCCGCGAGTCGTGCAGCTCCAGGGCCGTCAGCGCCGCCAGGCACTCCTCGAAGAAGGCGGCCACCCCGGCGGCGTCGGCCGGGTCCGCCACCTCGGCCAGCGTCTCCAGCACCTGCTCCAGCCCGAGCAGCTCGCCCTGCGCGACCACGAAGTCCTGGAACAGCGTCCCCGGCGCGAGCCGTACCCACCGACCGTCCGCCAGCGGCAGTCCCACGCCGTCCCTGGTCCTGGTGATCCGCGCGGCCAGCCCGCCGTAGTCCTCGCGCATCAGGGCGTCCAGCACCCGGGCCGCCAGATAGGTCTCCCGGCCGCTCATTCGACCACCCAGGGCCGGGTGGCGCGGTAGTCCTCGATGGCCGCGTCCACCCGTCCCCGGTCGGGCCCCACGGCCCGTACGACGCCCAGGTAGTCCCGGTTCGTGTGGGTGATCGAGACCACGTCGCCCACGCCGCGCAGCGGCCGGTGCCACAGCCGCACGTCACCGTCGACGACGGTCTCGTGCCCCGGCGCCGCCTTGACCGTGCCCGGCCGGTCCGCGACGAGGCTGACCGCGCTCCCGTGCCCGGACGGTGCCGGGACGGGGGGTATGGAATCTCCGAGATGCGCCCGCAGGATCCACTCGAACAGCGGCACCCCGAGCAGTTCCTGCAGCAGGAAGTCGCAGTGATCCCCGATCACCCGGTAGTTCACCTCGACGACGCGGGGGCCGCCGGCGGTGACCACGTACTCGGTGTGGCAGGCCCCGAACCCCACCCCCAGCGCCCGCAGGGCCCCCAGCACGTGCTCGTGCGGCCCGCCGGGCGCCCAGTCCAGCCGCTCCTCGACGAAGTACGGCAGTGGCCCCAGGGTCGTCTCGAACCCCCCGAGCACCCGCACCCCACCCGCGTCCCCCAGGGTCTCCAGCGTGCGCAGCGCCCCTTCGAGATACTCCTCCACGACCAGCGCCTCGCCCGGCCGCCGCCGCCTGACCTCGGCCACGGCGCCCGCGAGATCCCGCTCGACCAGCATGACGTCCTCGCTGGCCACCCCTTCGCGGGGTTTCAGCACCACCGGGTACGGCACCCGCGCCGGCACCGGATCGCCAGGCCCGAGCCGTACCGTGAAGACCTGTTCCACCCCCGCCAGAAGGAGCCCGCGACGCATCAGGAACTTGTTCTTGGCGGCCGCGCAGGCCCGCCAGTCCTTGCCCGGCAACCCGAAGTACGAGGCCGCCAGTGCGGTCTCCACCTGTAGGTGGTCGGAGTTGGAGAAGATCGCGTCCGGCCGGCCGAGCCCTTCGATCGTGTCGATCAGGGCCCGCGGGTCGCGCACGTCGCACCCCACCGCGTGCGGATGCCGCTCCGGGCGATCGGTCAGGATGGTCACCTCGCACCCCAGCGCGCGAGCCGCCGGCAGGAAGCCGTCCGTCACGGAGTCGGTCGGCTTGAGCGCCGTCAGGTAGAGCCGCACAGCGAAGGCACCCCCCGGAGAAACAATCAGGTAAGGCTAACCTAACTCGTTGATCTTAGCCTCAGAGAGATCACCATGGGGCCCGGATACCGTAATCGGCGGCTAACTGCGAGGTCATAGGATGTCATCGGACTTGAGGAGGGGGCGACCAGTGGAGACCGCCGCTGAAGAGCAACTCATCGGCCCACTGCTGCTGGCGCGCGGCACGATCGACAGATCCTCGGCGCTGCGCACCGACAGCGGGTGGCTGGAGCAGGCATGGTCCGATCCCACGACCAGGGTGTTGGTGATCGACGACGGCCACACGCTGGTGCGCCGGGTGGGCGATGAGGTGCAGGCGGTGCTGTTCACCCCGTCAGACGCGCCGCCGGGCCCCCGCTACCTGCTGGGCGTCGAGGCCGGCGTGGTCTACTTCGCGGTCGCCGCGCCGCTGCCCGACACCCCCAAGGGCGACCTCAACGGCCGAGTGACGGTCCCGATGAGCCTGCGCGACACGCCCGAGGGCGAGCCGGTCGCGGCCGGGCTCCGTCAGGTCGGCGGCCTGCTCGGCGACCGCGACGCGGGGCTGCTGGTCTACGCCGTGGCGCTGGAGGCCTGGCACACGACGCACGAATACTGCCCGCGCTGCGGCAGCCGCACCGAGATCGTGGCCGGCGGCCACGTCCGCGTCTGCCCGCGTGACAACAGTCAGCACTTCCCCCGCGTCGACCCCGCGGTGATCATGCTGATCCGCGACGAGGACGACCGCTGCCTGCTGGCCCGCGGCCCGCACTGGCCGGAGGGGCGGCTGTCGATCCTGGCCGGGTTCGTGGAGCCGGGGGAGTCGCTCGAATACGCCGTGGTGCGCGAGGTTGCGGAGGAGGTCGGCGTCACCGCCGTCAACCCCCGCTATCTCGGCAGCCAGCCCTGGCCGTTTCCGCGCAGCCTGATGCTCGGCTTCTTCGCCGAGGCCACCACGACCACGCTGACGCCCGACGCCGAGGAGATCGCCGAGGCGCGGTGGTATTCCCGGGAGGAGCTCGCCGCGGCGCTGGAGTCGGGCGACCTGCGCCTGCCGCCGCCGGTGTCGATAGCCCGCCGCCTCATCGAGACGTGGTATGGCGGCGAGCTCACCGGCGACTGGTGATCAGGCGGCTTCGAGCAGTTCCTTGACCTCGCGGGCGGACGGGTTCGTACGCACGATCCGCCCGCTGGGGGTCTCGATCACCACGGTCGGCACCACCTGGTTGCCGTTGTTGACGCTCATCACGAATTCGGCGGCCGCGGGGTCCTGCTCGATGTCGATCACATCGAAGCTGATGCCCTCGCGGGTCAGCTGCGACTTGAGCCGCTTGCAGGGACCGCACCACGTGGTGCTGTAGACCGTGAGCGCCATGTTGGAAAATCCCTCCGAGATCAGGCGAACATGCGCCACGTGCAACAACGGCGGCCCCGTGGTTAATCCCTCAAGCCAGGCGCTGGGCGATCCAGGACTGCACCTTCTCGGCCACGCCGGGCTCGCGGTAGAGAGGGTTGCTGTGGTTGGTGCCCGGCTGGGTGAACACCGTCACGGGGACGCCCACCTGGCCCAGCATCTTCTTGAGGAGCAGGCTCTGCGCCGGCGGCACGAACTCGTCCTTCGAGTGCACCGTCAGCATCGGCGCGTCGTTGCGGCTGGCGTGCCAGGCCACCTCCATGCTGGCCCACACCCGCGAGCACTTGCCCTTGGGCGAGCAGCCGCCGGCCAGCTTGATGGCGGCGGCGCGGAGCTTGCGCTTGTCGCGGTCGGAGGAGGTGGCGCCCTCGGTGTACGCCTGCAGCGGCGAAATGATCGGCGACAGCCCCACGACGCCCTTCAGGCCGTTGATCCCGTCGCCGTAGGTGGCCACGGACGCGGCGATGTGCCCCCCGGCGGAGAACCCGACCACCACGTAGTTGTCCGGGTCGAACGCCCACCTGGCGGCGTTCTTGCGGGCCATGGCGATGGCGGCCAGGGCGTCGGTGCGCTGCGCGGGCCAGGCCGCGTCGCCGGACAGGCGGTAGTTGAGGTTGAAGACCGTGTAGCCGAGGTTGGCGTAGCCGCGGGTGATCTCCTTCATGTACTTCTTGTCGCCGCCGGACCACCAGCCGCCGTGGATCAGGAAGACCCCCGGCCGCTCCTGCCCGTCGGGGGTCCACCAGACGTCCATGGCCTGGCGCTTGTTGGTGCCGTACGAGACGGTCTCCATGGAGAACCCGCCGAGCCCGTTGGGGTCGAGCAGATTGTGCACATAGGGAGCCGGTGTGGGCTCCTTGGCCGCCGTCGCCGCAACCGGTGTGAGCACGACGGCGGCGAGCGCCAGCACGCTCGCGGAAACCGCTGTTCGCACGGCTTTCCTTTCCCCCAAGCACGATGGTCGGGCCCCATTGTGGGGGAAGAGACCAGTTCTTCGCATCTCGAACGCCATGAAGATACGCCGGTCCCTGTGTTGCGAGAATAAAGTGCTGGGACGCCAGCGGCTGGGAGGATGTAGCGGTGAACAGTGTGGACGACGTCCTGACCGGGCTCGACCCCGAGCAGCGGGCCGTGGCCGAGTCCGTGCGCGGGCCGGTGTGCGTGCTGGCCGGCGCGGGGACGGGCAAGACCAGGGCGATCACCCACCGCATCGCGTACGCGGTCCGCAGCGGCGTCGTCGACCCGACGAGCGTGCTGGCTGTGACCTTCACCACCCGGGCGGCGGGGGAGCTGCGCCAGCGGCTGCGGGCGCTCGGCGCTCCCGGGGTGCAGGCCCGCACGTTCCACGCGGCGGCGCTGCGCCAGCTCACCTATTTCTGGCCGCGGGTCATCGGCGGGGAGGCGCCGTCGGTCATCGAGTCGAAGCTGCCGGTCCTCGGGGAGGCCAGCCGCCGGCTCCGGAAAAATCACGATCGGTCCGAGTTGCGGGACATCGCGGCCGAGGTGGAATGGGCCAAGGTCACCCAGATCGGCCCGGACGACTACGTGGAGGCGGCCGCGAAATACCACCGCACGCCCCCCGTGGCCCCGGAGGAGGTGGCCCGCCTCTACGACGCGTACGAGCAGCTCCGGCGTGAGCGCCACCTGGTCGACTTCGAGACCATCCTTGAGCTGACCGCGGCCGTGATGACCGAGCACCAGGAGGTGGCGGCGCAGATCCGGCAGCAATACCGCTATTTCGTGGTCGACGAATACCAGGACGTCAACCCGCTGCAGAAGCTCCTGCTCGACACCTGGCTCGGCGGCCGCGACGACATCTGCGTGGTCGGCGATCCCAACCAGACGATCTACTCCTTCACCGGCGCCAGCCCCCGCTACCTGACGAGCTTCGGTGTGGAGCACCCGCAGGCCGCCGTCATCAAGCTCGTCCGCGACTACCGCTCGACCCCCCAGGTGGTCGACCTGGCCAACCTCGTCATCGCCAAGGGCAAGTCCCCGCACCGCCTGGAGCTGGTGGCCCAGCGCCCGGAAGGGCCGAAGCCGGTCTTCACCGACTACGACGACGAGCCCGCCGAGGCCGCCGGGGTGGCCCGCACGATCAGGAAGCTCCTGGACAAGGGCGTCCCGTCCCGCGAGATAGCGATCCTGTTCCGGGTCAACTCCCAGTCGGAGTCCTATGAGGAGGCCCTGTCCAAGGCCGAGATCCCTTACGTGCTGCGCGGCGCCGAGCGCTTCTTCGACCGCCCGGAGGTGCGCCAGGCGGTCGTCCTGCTGCGCGGCGCCGCCCGCTCGTCCGCCGGCGAGCCGCTGGCCTCGGAGGCCCACCACATCCTCGCCGGCCTCGGCCTGACCCCCACCCCACCCGGAGGCGGGGGCAAGGCCAGGGAGAAGTGGGAGTCGCTCAAGGCCCTGGCGGACCTGGCGGAGGACATGGCCGCGGAGGGCGCCGACCTGCCGGCGTACGTGGCCGAGCTCGAACGCCGGGCCACCGAGCAGCACGCCCCGCCGGTGGAGGGCGTCACCCTCGCTTCCCTCCACGCGGCCAAGGGCCTGGAATGGGACGCCGTCTTCCTGGTGGGCCTGACCGACGGCATGCTTCCCATCATCTACGCCGAGACCCCGGACCAGATCGAGGAAGAGCGCCGTCTCCTCTACGTGGGCGTCACCAGGGCGCGGGAGCACCTCTCCCTGTCCTGGGCGCTGGCCCGCGCCCCGGGCGGCCGCAAGTCCCGCCGCCCCTCCCGCTTCCTGGACGGCCTGACCGGCCGGACCTCCGCCCCGCCCCGCCTGGCCCCGGCGGCCCGCGAGCGCCGCCCGGTGGCGGCCCCGGTGAGCTGCCGCGTGTGCGCGAAGACCCTGGTGGCCGCCGCCGAACAGAAGCTCGGCCGCTGCACCACCTGCCCCGCCGACTACGACGAGGCCCTGCTGGAGCGCCTCAGGGCCTGGCGCACGGCGACCGCGAAGGAAGCCAAGATCCCCCCGTATGTCGTCTTCACGGACGTGACCCTGCAGGCGATCGCTGAGCGCGCCCCGGCGACGGAGCAGGAGCTCCTGTCGATCCCCGGCATCGGCCGCATCAAGACCGACCGCTACGGCGAGGCCGTCCTCACCCTCTGCCAGGGCGGCGAGATCTGACGCACGCGCGCACGCGCCGGCACCGCCTCCCCGAACCTCGGGAAGGTCGAACAGCCTCACACCGCCCGGCCACGGCAGCCGCAGAGCACGCGTGCCCAGTCCGGCGGCAAGCAGAACCGCCTGCGAGCAACCGGCACCCACCACGTCGAGCAGGCCGGTCGTCCCCGAGACTCTCGCGCGTCCTCACCATCACCATCCCCAGCGCCGCCTTCGCCACCCTCCGGCGAGCCGAGTGACCCATCTCCGCCTCGTCGCTCAACCCTCGCTCTCGTCGCCAACGATGCTTCTGTGGCGATGTGACCTTTCACCCGCATGGCGGACAGTTGCACCGGCTGGGGAAACGTCGACAACCCGCGACATCGCCCCGATGATCGGCCGCGCCATCGGCGACCCCGGCCAGGCCCGCGGGTCCACCGCACTCCTGGAGGAACTGGCCGACCCACTCCTGTGACCAGCGCCACCCGGGAACCCCGCGGCGCCCGCAACCAACGGCTCTGGCGACAACCCCATTTCGGTGGAGCAACCACCCGTCTTGGTGGGTGTGCGCAAAGCACGTCACACTTGTCCCAGATACCGGACCATACGAGGGGGACAGACACGTGAACGAGGCGCTGAAGGAGTTGCTGGACCTGCTCGACCTGGAGCAGATCGAGCTCGACATCTTCCGTGGCAGGAGCCCGGAAGAGCGCATCCAACGCGTCTTCGGCGGCCAGGTGGCGGCCCAGGCCCTCGTCGCGGCCGGCCGTACGGTGCCCGGCGACCGCAACGTCCACTCCCTGCACGCCTACTTCATCCGCCCGGGCGACCCCTCCGTCCCGATCGTCTACAACGTGGAGCGCCTGCGTGACGGCCGCTCGTTCACCACCCGCCGCATCGTCGCGGTCCAGCACGGCAAGGCGATCTTCACGATGTCCGCGTCGTTCCACGTCGAGGAGGAGGGTGTGGCGCACCAGGCCTCCGTGATGCCCGTCGTGCCGGACCCCGAGACGCTCCCCACGTTCCAGGACAGGATGTACGAGCTCGTCGGTGACAACCCGGACCTGCGGGAGTGGCTGTCACGTCCGCGCCCGGTGGAGGCCCGGTACGCCTCGCCCCTCACCTGGGAGGCGTACCAGAACCCGGAGCTGCGCAGCGCGGAGACGAACGTGTGGTTCCGCTACGACGCCGAACTGCCCGACGACCCGCTGCTGCACGTGGTGCTGGCCGCGTACGCGTCGGACTTCACGCTGGTCGACACGATTCTGCTGGCGCACGGCATGGCCTGGGGCGCCTCGAACATCATGGGCGCCTCCCTGGACCACGCCATGTGGTTCCACCGCCCGTTCAGGGCCGACGACTGGCTGCTGTACGCGCATGAGTCCCCCTGGTCCGGCGGGGCGCGAGGGCTCGCGCGGGGCGAGATGTTCACCGCCTCCGGCGACCTCGTGGTCTCCGTGGTCCAAGAGGCCATGATCCGCGTAACGAAGTAGCCACACCAGCCCCACCCCAACGGCGCCCCCGCAGACCAATCAGCAACCCCAACCCCGCACCCGCAGGCCCCGCCTTCGTAGACTCCGCATCGAGACGCCGAAGGCAGGCCCAACGCTCGGCCCGATGCCCCAGACCCATGCCGCCCCACCCGGCCCGAATCCGGTCCACCGAAGGCTCGGATCCGGCCCTCAGATCGATTTGAAGAACCCTGCCTGCTATAACAAAGTCGCAGGTAGAAAATGTGTTGCCCCTTCCAGAGTTCCCGGTTAGGGTCATGGTCAAGCAAGTCGGACACTCCTGTTCCGACGGTCCAAAGAGTGGAGGTGAGTCCCGGTGATCAGCATCAAGATGACGGCCGCCCAGTGGCTCGCTTCCGCATGCCGTGACTCGGTGAGGCTCGTCGATGGCCCGGCCAAGCCGCGGCAGGAGAAGTCTGCCCGCAGCCAGGCCGCCGCCTATGCACGAGCCCACTTCGGCCCGCAAGGCGCTCCTGTCTTCGGAGGACGTATCGAACTGCCGGCCAACCAGCTCACCAAGGGTGGACTGTGCGGTCCGCAACCCTGGAGGGATGCACCGGTCATAACCTGACCGGCAACAGCCCCCAGGCCGCGGATCCGCAGACAGGATCCGCGGCCTCTTTGTTTGTCCGTGATCCCCGACCACCTCCGAGGTGTCCGACCAAGATCAAAAGATCGATCAAAAGGAGAAAACAGATGGGGGCGAAGACGATCATGGACCTGATCGACGAAGCCAAGATCCCCTGTCGTACCGACCCTGACCTGTGGTTCGCCGAGTCGCCGGAGGACGTCGAGTTCGCCAAGGCACTCTGCGGCGGCTGCCCGATCCAGGAGGCCTGCCTGGCCCGCGCGCTTGAGCGCGAGGAGCCGTGGGGCGTCTGGGGCGGCGAACTGATCCTCAGGGGAACCATCGTTCCCCGCAAGCGTCCGCGCGGGCGTCCCCGCAAGCACCCGGTCGCTGCCTGATCATCCGCACCTACGAGCAAGAAAGCGAAGGCCAATGAGCAACCACCCGACGAGGAGCCTCACGATGCCTACTCTCATCCATGACCTGGTTAATGACCGAATACAAACCCTCCATCGAGAGGCGGAGGAGCAACGCCTCCTCCTGCGCGTCTCACGCGTGGCAAGGGCGCGGCGCCAGGTCAGGCGGGCAACCGATCGCCTCCACCGGGCCCTGATCCACCAGATCTAACCCGGATCCCCGCCACCACCGCAAAAACAACGCAGAGCCGGGCGCACCCAAGCGCCCGGCTCTCCCTTTCCCCCAACACGAACGCCTCCTGCACGCCTGCCCCCTTCCCCCGGCAGAACGAGATCCGCTCAGCCAACGCTTGGTCCTGAGTCGCTCCGCCCGGCGGTGCTGGGCCCTACGTCGCTCCGCTCGGCCACCTGCTCAGCCAGTAGCGCAGCAGCCAGTAGCGCAGCAGTCAGTAGCGGCGGGCCTGCTCAGGCAGCAGCGCGGCATGCATTGGCGGGCCTGCTCAAGCGGCAGCGCGGCACGCAGTGGCGGGCCTGCTCAGGCGGCGGTAGGCCCAACACCCCGCCGAGCCGCCGAAACACCCGCTTCCTGCTCGGCCCCCCAGACCCGCGTCGCCATCCAGAGGACCCCCGCTGCCGCCAGGACCAGCCCGATCAGGTACACCGGCACCGGCACCACGTTCCGCAACGACCCGGGAACCATCCCCACGGCGTAGAGCACGACACCCGCCACGGGCATGACCTTGCTCCGAACCGCAGCGGCGCTGAACGTCAGCACCCCCACCAGCAGAACGACCGACGTGACCAGGAACGCCCGCCCGGTCTCCCCGGCAAGCAGCCCGCTGACGGTGCCCCCACCCAGGTAGGGAAAGACGAAGTGCAGGATGTACTCGATCGCGAAGGCCCCGGCCAGCCCGGCCGAGTTGAGCACGTACCCGATGAGTCCGAGGCTGCCTGCCGTGCCCCGGATGAGCAGGTAGATACCGGTGATCGCGAGCAACCCCGTCAGCGCCCCCAACGGCGCGATGGCGTGCGTGAGGGCGTTCTCCGGCAGAAAGCCGGCGCGACGGGCGGAGTTGACCACGAGCAACGCGGCACAGACGAACCCGGCCGCCGCCGTGACCCGAAAGACGCGCATGTCATGAGCCCCTTCTCTCGACGATTGAGAGTGAGATAACGCTCGTTATGATGCGCGTTATCACCCGATAAAGTGAGGCCGTGCCGAGAGACGTAAGCATCCCGAAAGAACTCGGCGCGCTGCGCCACAACCTCCTCGACGCGGCCCTTCAGGTTCTCCGCGAACAGGGCGCACTCCACCTGACCCTCCGCCGGGTCGCCGACACGGCCGGCACCTCCACCATGGGCATCTACACCTGTTTCGGCAGCCGAGTCGGCCTCCTGGAGGCCGTCTACGAGCACGGCGTCCACATCCTCCATGACTCGATGACCAAGTCACTGGCCGCCCACCCGGACCCTCTCGCCCAGATCATGGCGGTGGCCCACGGCTACCGAGCGTTCGCCCTCTCCGACCCCGCTCTCTACGCCCTGATGTTCGAACGCCCTCTACCCGACTTCGACCCTTCCCCCCAACTCCGCAACGCCGCCCTCGGCCTGACCTTCGACCTTCTCACCCAGGCCGCCGCAGCAGCCGCACAGGCCAACCTGATCCACTCAACCGACCCACCACGCGCCGCCTACCTGATCTGGACCACGATCCACGGCCTGGTCAGCGTCGAACTCACCTGCTCCCTCCGCACCCCCCTCCCCGGCTGGTTCCTGAACTCCCCCGAAGAAGGCGAACGCGTCCTAACTGACGGCGTCCACGCCCTCCTCTCCGGCCTCACCTCAGCGCCCACTGATCGTGGGTGGCTTTGGTGATGTTCCGGCCCAGCGGGACGACGACGCGGCGGTGAGGCCCTGCTTGCGGGCCGCCCACGTGTCGTTGTCGTGGTCGCCTGCGTCCCGGCACCGGGCCGCAAGGTCGCCGGAGGCCAGAGAGCCCAGGTGCTCGCCGACCAGGCGCAACACCTTCTCATCTCCGTCGGTGAGGTGCTTGAGGCGGTCGCGTATCGCCACGCCGGGCGGGCCGAGGGCAACGAACGGGTCGTCGATGGTGCGGAGTTGCTCTTTCTTCGGCTCACTCACCGGCTGCCGCCTCAAGGGCCTTCTCGGCGCGGTGCTTCGCCGAGCGGCGGCCGTACAGGCGGGCGCAGAACGAGGTCAGGACCTCCACCATGTCGCGCACGAGGTCGTCATCGACTTCGCCGTCATCGAGGACGACCAGGCGGCGGCCGGTCGCGGACAGGGCCGCTTGGACGAGTTCGACGTTGATCCGGCCGAGGCGGTCCTTGTGCTCCACCACCACGGTGGTCACCGTCGGGTCGGCCAGCAGCCGACGCGCCTGCGTGCGGGCGCCGTTCATCCCGGAGGCGATCTCGGACTCTGTCCGCACGACCTTGTGACCGGCCTTCGCGGCCCACGCCGACAAGCGTGCGGTCTGCCGCTCCAGATCGTCCTTCTGGTCGGGAGAGGAGACGCGGGCATATAGGCCCACGCCTCCGATCACCGAGGGTGAGGTGTTCGCGTCGATGTTCACCAGGATCGTGCGCGGTCCCACTCGTTCCGCAGGGACCGGCAGCGTGCCCTCGCGGAACCAGCGGTACGCAGTACGCGGGGCGATCCCCTGCGCGCGTGCCCATTCCGTCAGGTTCATACGCGCCGTACAGCACTCGTGACATGTAAGAACACTCATGGATACTTATAGACACTTATTCGAGAACAGGTAAGTACCCCATCAAAGCCGGCCCGCAGAACGCCGGCCAGCGATCACCTCGGCTCTGCGACGTTGCCTCCACTCCGCATCGACCCGTCAGCGGCCGACTCGCTCTCCTGCAGCGGCAATCGATTCATCCGGCATCGAGAACGTTCGATAGGTCAGCCGCCCTGGGCGCGAACGTGGCGTCGCCGGACTCGACGGCCGCCGCAGCCCGAGCACTTCCTCGGCCCGAGCCGAGCCCGGCCCGAGCCGAACCTGAGCACGACTCCGGTCTCGAACGAGGTCCCGAGCTCGAACCGAACACAGCGCTGCTCACCGGCCCTCCCCGACGCCCTGTGCGGGGCGGCGGAGGGGATGGAACTTTAAGGAGGGCCGGCGAGCAGCCCTGTGAGATCACTCGGCCGTGCACGCCTGGTCCGTGCCCACGACCCCGCTGGATGGGAACCCACTCGGCACGAACCCCGGCCGCGACGACCCAGCGCGCTCAATCAGCACGAGCTCAATCGGCACGTGCTCACAGGGGGCGGCGCTCAACGAGCAGGGCCTCAATGCACAGGCGCTCAACGAGCAGGGCCCCAATGCACAGGCGCTCAACGGGCAGGCCGCTCAACGAGCGCGCCGATCAGGGGCAGATCGATCAGGGGGCGAGGCAGTGGAAAGCGGGAAGCTCGGTGGGAATTCCCGGTGCCGACGGGTCTATGAGGTGGGGGACCTCACCGACGCTCGCGGTCAGGCACTCGGCGATGACGGCTGGATCGACGACGGCGTGTGCGGCGGGAGCAGCGGCGAGAAGGCCTCCAGCAGCCAGTACGGCGGCGAGGAAGCTCGCGGATCGATGCATGGGGATCCTCTCAGGAGAGTAACGACTTGCACTCGTATAATTACACAGAGTAGTCGCCAGGTAATGCGCGTTCCCAGATTTGCCATCGTCAAGGAGTCCCGCATCGGGCTTCGGCACGCCTACGCCTGGCCTCGACGGTCCCGAATGTCACATTCCGCGAGAAACAGGCCCGAAGGAGTCGGCTGCCGTCAGCTGATGGCCAGAGGTTCGCCGTTGGTGTCGTCGGCGAAACCCGGAACCCAGCGGATCACCTCATCCCGGAAGCGGGCCGTTGTCCCTAACTGGCAGAGCACGCCGATGCCCGCCGCATGCACCCGGTGGATGAGCACGTACGACGCCGGCAGGTTGAGCTGGCGCACCACATTGGTGGGGCGGAGATCTGCGACGCTGGCCACCTGGGCCTGGAGCCACTCCCGGCTGAACGTGAACTCCTCCACCGCCGTCGGCTCCACATAAGGGGCGAGAAAGGCGCGCAGGGCGTCGGGGTCGATCTCGATGTCGTCGCGGATGAAGCCCTCCCTGCGCAGGCCCGTCATGACGGTCTCCATGTCGCCCTCGTTGAAGATGCGCATCAGTTGCCCGAACGCCTTGGGGTAACCGTCGGGCAGGCGGTTGACGGCGCCGAAGTCGAGGACGCCGAGCTTGCCGTCGGGCAACATGCGGAAGTTGCCGGGATGCGGGTCGGCGTGGAGCATCCCGACCCGTGCGGGCGAGGAGAACAGGAACCGTACGAAGAGGAGCCCGGCTCGGTCGCGCTGCTCTTCGGTGCCTTCGGCGATGATGCGTGACAACGGGGTGCCGTCCATCCACTCCGACACCAGCACCATCTCGTTGGCGGCGACCACGTCAGGGACGTGGAAGTCGGGGTCGCCGTCGAACTCGAGGGCGAAAGCATGCTGCGCCTCGGCCTCACGCAGGTAGTCGAGCTCCTCGGCGATCCGCTCGCGCAGCTCGGACAGCACCGCCTTCATGTCCAGACCCGGCAGCAGCGCGCCGAACAGCTTGCCCAGCCGCGCGAGCTGGGCGAAGTCGCCGAGCAGCGCCTTGCCCGCCCCCGGATACTGGATCTTGACGGCCACTTCCCGGCCGTCGTGCCACACGGCCCGGTGCACCTGGCCGATCGAGGCGGCGGCCGTCGGCTGGTCGTCGAACGACAGGAAGTTTTCCCGCCAGTCGTCACCCAGTTGCTCCATGAGCACCTTGTGCACCGTGGAGACAGGCAGCGGGGGAGCGGCGTCCTGCAGTTTGGTGAGCGTGGCGCGGTAGGGTCCGACGATCTCCTGCGGCAGCGCCGCCTCGAAGATCGACAACGCCTGCCCGACCTTCATCGCGCCGCCCTTGAGTTCGCCGAGCACCTTGAAGATCTGCTGTGCGGTGCGCTCCTGGACCTCCTGCGTCACGATCTCGGCGGACTTGCCGCCGATGCGCTTGCCCAGCCCCAGCGCGGCGCGGCCGGCGAAACCGAGCGGAAGGGTGGCCAGCTTCACCGAGCGTGTGACAGCCCGGCGCGGAAGATCGCTCACACTGATACGCGGTACCTCCACGGAGATGCCGCTTCCCCCCCTCGTGGTAGTCCCTGAGCACGTCAGTCGTGGTTAGGTGCACTAACCATTGTTAGCGAATATGGATTGTTTCGCATACAACGACATTGGGGGTGAACGCTCCAGGATCTCCTTTTCCAGCGCCAATCAGGGGTTACGTCCATTGTGCCGTTGGTCACAATCGACTCTTTGCCGTCCAGGTGAGCCAGCGCATGACCGACCGCCTCGGCCGCGACGAGGGCCGACAGGGTCGCGTCGCAGGCGATCTCGCCGGGCGGGTAGCCGCCCAGCCTGGCCGTGACCATCGGCCAGGCGGGATCGTAGTCCCGTCGGGTCAGGTCGAGGCAGTGCAGGCACGCCGTCTTGCCCGGCAGGACCAGCGGACCGACGATCCCATGGCCCTCGAAGGCGGACGCGAGCAGGTGGGGGATCCCCAACACGGTCAACTCGTTGACCAGCACCCCGTCCAGCGGGCCGACGGGCGCGAGGATGACGAGATCGATCGTCTCCGACCTGTCACCCAGATACGACTCACCCGCCGTCACCGTCACCGACGGTCGCCTCATCAACTCCTCCGTCTCGCTCCCGAGACCGGGATCGAACCCAGGGGCAGACGCCGAATCACGGCCGACCTTGGCACGGGAGGTTGAGCCGGGAGCGGTCCTGGGATTGCCGTGACCCCCCGAACGAGCTTTCCGCCCCCGCTCCCGCCCAGCCTTCAAGCCCTGCTCCATGCCCGGCTCCGTGGGATATGACATCGGATCTCCCCGCCGAACTGCACCGGAAGGACCCGCCGGCTGGCCTGCACCGGAAGGATCCGCCTGCCTGGGTGGACCGGGAGCACGTGCGACGGACACCGGCACGGTGGTCCGGGCGCCCGAGCCCGGAGAAGCCGGCCGCACGGTGGTCGTGACGGAAGCGGATCGAGTGGTGGCGGTCGAGGGGACGGCCCGTCCGGTGGAGACGGGTTGTCCGATGGGGTCAGGTCGTGTGCTGGTAGTTGAGGGATCGGGTTGATCAGTGGGGGCGGGTTGTCCGGAAGGGGTTGAAGAAGTCGTTCGTCGGATTAGGGCAGGTTGTCCAGCGGCGGGGGAGAGGTCGGGTCGCGCGTGAGCGGTCGAGAGATCGGGTTGTGCGGGGGTGGTTGAAGAGGCAGATCGTGTGGTGGACGGCGACGAGGGTGTCTGTGCCGTCCGTGTGCTCGGGGATTGTTGGGTGGCTGTGCTGGTGAGTTGCCCTGTTGGGTTGGGGGTGGGAGCGGCGGGTCGGGAAGGTTCGGCGGATTGGAGACATTTAGCGAAATTGCTGGGGTCGGTTGGTTCGCTCGGTTCGCTGGTGGCCGCGCCGTTGTACGCGAGCCTTCTGGCGGCTGCCGCAGTGCCCGCCTCCCTGGTCAGGCCCATCTCTGCCCAGGTCAGCCCGCCAGGTGTGATGTCGCAGGGGCGAACCTGCCCCGGGTCGATGACCCGGATGTTGCCCACCCCGCAGGCCGCGAGCAGGGTCACGACCTGGGCTCCCACCCGTCCTGCCCCATAAACCCGCACCCGCAGCTTCCTGCGGCGGGCCATGAGCGCGATCCCGCCTTCCGGGGCGGTCGAGGTGAGGTCGAGGGCGTCGAGGTCCGGTCTCAGGCGATCCCGTTCGGCCAAGGGAAGATCGCTGAGGGGCGCGTTGCTGGCGGCGGCGTCGTTGAGGGCGCCTTGCGCGGCGAGTTGATCGAGCAGAGCGCGGGCGCGAGTCTCGTCGAGACCCGCGTCGCTCGCTTCCTGCAGGACGCGGTCCAGGTCGCGGGTCCCGTCCAAGCGCTCGATCCACTGGCGCACGGAACGGGTCAGGCCGCTCAACATGACGGCCCTCAGGGGATGCACGCCGTATTGCAGGGTGTGTTCATCGCGGATGATGTGCCGGAGAGCGGGCTTCACACGTGGCCTCATGGCGGGAAGGTTTCCACGTCAGAGCAAGATCCCGAGTGGGTTCCGGTGTCGCTGTGGATAACTCTGCTCTCGTGGCGCGCTGTTGTGGACGAACAACGGGACAAATCGATACGACCGAGCGCCGGCCGAGCCAAGACCCGAGCACGAAAGCCGAGCGGCGAGGCCAAGCCGTGGGGCCCAGGGGTGAGGCAGACCATGGGGCGCAGCAGTGAAGCCAAGCGATTAGGGCGGGCGACAAGCCGAGCCATGGGGTTCCGGCGGTTACGCTCCCCGCATGAGCGATCTCCTGGTTGACCGCGAAGACGACGGGGTCGTACTCGTCACCCTCAACCGCCCTGACCTGCGCAACGCCATGACCGACGCCATGACCGCACAATGGCGGCAGGCCATGTCCGACCTGGCCGCCGACCGCGACGCCCGCTGTGTGGTCGTCACCGGGGCGGGCACCGCGTTCTCCTCAGGCGGTGACCTGACGTGGATCGGTGAGCGCGGCGCGGAGGCGGTGCCTCAACTGCGTGACCGCATGCTGGCCTTTTACCGAACCTGGCTGGCGATCACCGAGCTCGAGATCCCGACGATCGCCGCCGTCAACGGCCCGGCCGTGGGCGCGGGTCTGTGCCTGGCGCTGGCCTGCGACCTCGTGTACGCCGCCGACGACGCCAAGCTGCTGGCCCCGTTCACGTCGCTGGGCCTGCACCCGGGCATGGCGGCGACCTACCTGCTGCCCAGGAGGGCGGGGGCGGGCCTCGCCCGGGAGATGCTCCTGACGGGCCGAGCCATCACGGGAACGGAAGCCGCAGTTAAAGGTCTGGTAAATCAATCTTTCCCGAAAAATGATCTCATGTCGGAAGTACGGGACATCGCTGGGAGGGTCGCCCACAACGCCCCCATTGCCACAAGGCTCACCAAAGTAGCTCTGAACCAGGATCATCAGGACCTGGAAGCCGCCCTGAGATGGGAATCCTTGGCCCAGCCCGTGACCATGGCGTCATCTGACATGATGGAGGGGCTGGCTGCCCATCGGGAAAGGCCCATGCCCAAATTCACCGGGTCTTAATCATCTGACCAGCAGAAACAACGTCCACCCTCTGTGGAATTTCGTCAGTCTCGGCTAACGTGCATATGTGCCCCCCGAGACAGTCGAGGTTCGTCGCAGTTCTCGTCGCCGGCGTACGGTCTCCGCCTACCGCGACGGCGACAAAACGATCGTGCTCCTGCCCGCCTGGCTAAGTGGTGAAGACGCGGATGAATGGGTGAGCCGGATGCTGGATCGGCTGGCAGCCAAGGAACGCCGGCGACGCCCAACCGACGAGGCCCTGCTGGAGCGGGCCAGGGAGCTCTCGGCGAGATATCTCGACGGTGAGCCGGAGCCCGTGAGCGTCCGCTGGGTCGACAACCAGCAGCACCGCTGGGGCTCGTGCACTCCGGAGAACGGCACGATCAGGATCTCCACCCGGCTCAAGGGCCTGCCCGAATGGGTCATCAACTATGTGATCATCCACGAGCTCGTGCACCTGCTGGTGCCCAGTCACGGGGCCAAGTTCTGGGCGCTGGTAGAACAGTATCCCAAGGCGGAGCGGGCTCGGGGGTTTCTCGAAGGCTTCTCCGCGGCGGCCCACACGGCACCGGAGGAGTGTTGACGCGCATCGCCGCGGTTCTGGTACGACAGCACATGGCGCAGGCCGCACCCCCGGGCGTGGACCCCGGAGAGTTCCTTGAGGCGGTGGCAGAAGACACGTACGAGGTGGTCGCCGGCCTCGAACTCGTCACCCCGGTCCTGATCACCAGCGTCCCCGGCCTGGACGACATCGTCTGGCCCGGCACCGAGGTCATCACGATCGAGGACGACGAACCCCTGAAGGTCACCCTGGCCCGCCTGAAGGCTGACCAGGCCGCCGTCATCGCCGCCGACGCCCCCGACCTGCCCGGCCTGCTGGTGGGCAAGCTGTTCAGGGAGCTGGGCAGGGCCGAGATCACCATCTGCCCGGCCGAGAACGGCGGCGCCGTGGCCATGGCCTGCGCGCTCCCCGCCCCCGCGTGGGCCGACCCCGACCTGGACGACAGGGACGTGGTGGCCACGCTGCGCGCTCAGGCCCCGGGCCCCAGAAGGGTGGCCACCACCCCGGGCTGGCACCGCCTGCGCACCCACGTGGACGTCCAGAGCCTGGATCCCGGCCTGGAAGGCTGGGACAACACCAGAGCCCTGCTCACAGCAGGGTGACCTGAGGCGAAACACCGCGGGCACGGCTCAGTGAGCCGCCGCAGGCGCGGCAACGCCCGGCCAAAGGCTCACGGCACGGTGAGTTCGGCCAGCACGGCCCGATGGTCCGTCCCCGGCACGTCACGCACGCTGACCTCCTGCACCCCCACCCGCCGATCCACCAGCACATGATCAATGGTGATGATCGGCGGCACCCGCTTGTTGGCCGGCCACGTCGGTATGAGCCCGGCCCCCACCTGATCGGCCGCGTCCTTGTACCCGCGCGCCAGCAGCCCGCGCATGGACGCGTGATCCAGGGAGGCGTTGAAGTCGCCCGCGATGATCCGTACCCGATCGGGCGAAGCCGAGGGGAACGCCGCCATTGCCTCGTTCCAGTTGGCCGCCCGCGGGCCCAGCGGCGGATAGGGATGCGCGTCGATGAACTCGATCGGATCCCCGCCGGGCAGCTGGATCGTCGCCCCGGGCATGTGGTGCCCGACCGGCGGCATCACGTTCGCGATCTCCTGCAGCGGGTGCCGGGAGTAGAGCCCGCTCCCGGCGGCGCTCCACTCATCCTGCAGTACGCGGTGTGGCATCAGCTCCTTGAGCCCGGCCGCGTCCAGGTCGGCCACGGCCCGCGGGGTCAGCTCCTGGGTGCTCAGCACGTCCGGGTCGAACTCGTGCACGAGCTTCATGATCGTCGCGGTGTCGGCCTTGCCGAACAGCATGTTGATCGTCATGACCCGGAACGGCCTGCCGGTCGCGGCCTCCGCGCCGCCGAGCGCCCTGGGCAGCACGCTGAACCCGAGCGCGGCCGTGGCCAGCAGCGCGACGACGGTGGCCGCGCGCCGCCGCCCGACCGCGGCGATCAGCAGAGGGACCAGTGACCCGGCCGCCGCGTACGGGGTCGCGGTCATGAGCTGCGTCGGCAGCGACCCCCGCTCCAGCCCGGCCACCCGGGCCACCGCCCAGGCCGCGAACGGGGTCACGGCCAGCCACGTCAACGTGGTGGCGGGAAACTTGCGGCGCTTTCGAACGGGTGTCACGATCGTCCCACCGACGGCGGTCTCCTCCACGCAACCCCCCCATCGTGGAACGAAGCAAAAGGACTTTAGCCGTACGCGTGTGAGCCCGCAATAAGCGCGGTCCGGCCACGTGAGGCCAGGCGCCGCGTCGCGCCGTCGGAGGGTTCGGGAATGTCGTCGACCGGGAACCAGCGCAGGTCCAGCGACTCGTCGCTGATCACCGCCTCGGCCCCCGGGGGAGCCACGGCCGCGTATTCGACGTCGAGATGCCAGCTCTGCGGCGGATGGCACCACACGGCGTGCTTGTCCACCGCGAGCGGTCCGGGCAACAGCTCAAGGCCCGAAATTCCTGACTCCTCCCATGCCTCCCGCAGAGCAACCTCCGCGAGCGACATGTCGGAAATCTCGCAGTGGCCCCCCATCGGGAGCCACATCTTCGCCTTCGGATGCAGCGTGAGCAGCACCCGCGAGCCGTCGTGTGACAACACCGCCGTCGTCGCCGTCAGATGACCCGGCACGCACTGCCGCAACATCGCGTCCTCGTGCGACCGCAAATGGTGCAGGAACTCCGCCCGCAACGCCTCTTCTTCGGACGTGGGCGCGGTCCAGGCGGACAGAACCGCCACCGCGTCGCGGTGCAGGCTCAACTCTCGTCGCCCTCGTCGGGCTTGGCCTCGAGCTGCGAGATGTCCCAGGCGGCCTCACCACGCACGAAGGCGTCGGGGTCGTCGAGATCGTCGGCCGTCGGCATGAGGTCGGGGTGACCCCACAGCGCGTCGCGCCCGTCGATCCCGCGCGCACCCTCCAGCGACCGCCACAGCGCCGCGGCCTCGCGCAACCGCCTCGGCCGCAACTCCAGCCCCACCAGCGTGCCGAACGTCACCTCGGCCGGCCCGCCCGTGGCCCGGCGCCGGCGTACGGTCTCCGCCAGCGCCACGGCGGAGGGCAGCTTGCCATCGGCGGCCTGGTCGACCACCGTGGCCACCCACCCCTCGACCAGCGCGAGCATCGTCTCCAGGCGTGCCAGGGCGGCCTTCTGCCGCTCGGTCTCCTCGGGTTTGAGCAGGTTGCCCCCGCTCAGCACCTCCTGGATCGCCTCCGGATTGTTGATGTCGAGCCCGCGGATCTGCTCTTCGAGCGCGGAGGTGTCGACCGTGATGCCCTTGGCGTATTCCTCGACCGCCCCCAGCAGGTGCGAGCGCAGCCACGGCACGTGCTGGAACAGCCGGTGGTGCGCGGCCTCCCGCAGCGCCAGGTAGAGCCTGATCTCGTCGGACGGGATCTCCAGACCCTGGCTGAACGAGGCGATGCCGCCGGGCAGCAGCGCGGCCGTGTCGGACAACGGCAGGCCGATGTCGGTGGTGCCGACCACCTCGCGCGCCAGCGAGCCGATGGCCTGGCCGATCTGCTGGCCCACCATCATGCCGCCCATCTGCTTGAGCATGCCCATCAGCGGGCCGGCCATCTGCTGCGCCTCAGGAGGCAGGCCGGAGCCACCGAGGGCGCCGCCCATGGTCTCGACCATGCGCGCCGCGATGGGTTCGCAAAGCTTTCGCCAAACCGGGACCGTGTTCTCGATCCACTCGGACCGGCTCCAGGCCTGCGGACTGGACACGCCGCTGGGCAGCGCTGTCGCCTCGTTGAGCCACAGGTCGGCCAGGCTGAGCGCCTCGACGATCTGGCGGCGCTCGCCTTCCATGACACTCGGGTCACCCTGAGCGACCACGGCGTGCCGGGCGATGTTCTTCGCCATGTCCCAGTTGACAGGGCCCGAACCCTGAGGCGCCGACAGCATGTCGGCGAACTGGCGCATCGCCTGAGCCATCTGCTCAGGGTCGCCGAACATGGCGAACGGGTTTTCGTTAGGGTCGTTTTCGCGACCTGGCAGGTCAGTCACCGCTCTACCTCGTGCAGGATGGAGGAGTCCACATCCGCCACGTTAGTCGTCCTACGGCGGATCAGTGCAAAGTGAGGACCTGGTGCCTACCTCGAAACGCCCGCGCCAACCCGTCGTAGCCGTCACGGGGGCGGCCTCAGGAATCGGCCGCGAGCTGGTCGCAAGGCTCGTGTCCGCCGCGGATTTCCGCAGAGTGGTGGCCATTGACGATCAGCGCGGTGACGTTCGGGAAGCCACGTGGAGAGTCATCGACGTACGAGATCCGCTCTTGGCGAACCGCATCTCCGACATCGACGTCCTGGTCCACCTGGCGGGCGACTACGCGGTCGACTCCGACCCGGGGGAGCGCCGGGCGTACAACCTGCGGGCCGCCCAGACCGTGCTGACGGCCAGCGCCGCGGCCCGCGTACGGCGTGTCGTGCTGGTCACCAGCGCGATGGTGTACGGCGCCGCGCCCGACAACGACGTTCCGCTGCCCGAGGACGCCCCGGTGGCGGCCGAGCCCGACACGGGGGTCGTCGGCGACTTCCTGGAGATCGAGTCCCTCGTACGCAGGTCGCTGCGCAGCCACCCGGGCCTGGAGGTCACCGTGCTGCGCCCGGCCGCGGTCGTCGGCCCCGGTGTCGACACGGTGATCACCCGGCACTTCGAGTCCCCCCGGCTCCTGACGGTCAAGGGCTGCAACCCGCACTGGCAGTTCTGCCACGTCGAGGACCTGGTCTCGGCCCTGGACCTGGCCGCGCGCGGCGTCGTCACCGGCGTGGTGGCGGTCGGCTCCGACGGGTGGATGGAGCAGGAGCAGGTCGAGGAGATGTCGGGTCTGCGCAGGTTCGAGCTGCCCGCGGGGCTGACGTTCGGCACGGCGCAGCGGCTTCACCGGCTCGGCATCACCCCCGCTCCCGCCACCGACCTGCACTACGTCGTCTACCCGTGGGTCGTCGACTGCACGGCGCTGCGTGAGGCCGGCTGGAAGCCCGCGTGGACCAACGAGGCCGCGTTCGAGCAGTTGCTGGAGCTGCGCGAGAACAGGACGACCGTGGTCGGCCGGCGGCTGCCCGTCAAGGAGGCCACGCTCACCGCCGCGGGCGCCACCGTGGCCGTCATCGGCACCGCCGCGATCGTCCGCCAGGTGCGCAAGAAACGCCGCCAGTAAGCCCGCCGCGAAACTCCCAGCAGGACTGCAGCCATGCCCTTGACCAGGCACGACGGCACGCGACAAGGTAGCGAACGGGTTTGATATTGGTAGGCTCTTTGCGTGGACGTCATCCGGTTGCTCGGCATTCGTGACACCCCGCTCTCCGTGGACGAGGTGCTGGCCGCCGTGGGCGACCACGCCGCCGGCGGCACCGTGTTCTTCGTGGGCACCGTGCGCGAGCAGGACCATGGCAAGCAGGTCACCAAGCTCTCCTACTCGGCCCATCCCTCGGCGGAGGCCGAGCTGCGGCAGGTGGCGGAAAAGGTGGCCGCCGACTTTCCCGTGACGGCGCTGGCCGCCGTCCACCGCGTGGGCGACCTGGAGCTGGGTGACGCCGCCGTCATCGTCGCGGTCGCCGCGCCGCACCGGGGCGAGGCCTTCCAGGCCGCGCGCAGGCTGATCGACGACCTCAAGGCGCGGGTGCCGATCTGGAAACACCAGCTTTTCGCCGATGGTGAGACCGAGTGGGTCGGTGCCGGCGAATAAGCTCATCACCATGTCACGACGCGCTCTGACCCTCCTGCTGGCGGGGTTTCTCGTGCTCGCGCTCGGCGTCGTGGGCGCGTTCAGGCCGGTTCCGTACGTCGTGCTGAGCCCGGGGCCGACGGAGAACACGATCGGCGAGGTCGACAAGAAGCCCGTGATCTCGATCAAGGGGCGCCAGACCTTTCCCACCGCCGGCGCGCTGAGCCTGGTCACGGTGGCCTACCAGGGCGGGCCCGCCGCCCAGATCGACCTGCTGACGGCGTTGCGCGGCTGGATCGATCCGACCGTCGCGGTGGTCCCGCAGGAGGCGATCTTCGCGCCCGACCGCGACCCCAAGGAGGTCGAGGAGGAAAACTCGGTCGAGATGACCAACTCCCAGGACTCCGCCACGGCCGCCGCGCTCCAGGAGCTCAAGATCCCGTACAACATGGTCGTGTCGGTGGTGGGCGTGGAGAAGGGCAAGCCGGCCGAGGGCAAGCTGCAGAAGGGCGACGTGATCGCCGCCGTCGACGGCAAGCCGGCGAACAACGTCGACGTCGTGAGCGACGCGGTCAAGGCCCATAAAGTGGGCGAAAACGTGGTCTTCACCATCACCAGGGGAAAGGAGAAGCACGACGTCACGCTGCAGACGGTGACCGGCTCAGAAGGGCAGTCACTCGTCGGCGTGACCATGTCGGCGGCCTACAAGTTCCCGTTCGACGTGGACATCAACGTCGGTGACGTGGGCGGGCCCAGCGCGGGACTCATGTTCTCCCTGGGCATTCTCGACAAGCTCACGCCCGGCGAGCTCACCGGCGGCAAGAAGATCGCCGGCACGGGCACGATCGACCCGGCCGGACAGGTCGGACCGATCGGCGGGATCGCCCAGAAGATGGTCGGTGCCAAGGACGCGGGCGCGACGGTCTTCCTGACACCCGCCGACAACTGCGCCGAGGCCATGAAAGCGGTGCCCGACGGGCTCCGCCTGGTCAAGGCCGACACGCTGCACAACGCCGTGCTGGCGCTCGACGCGCTGCGCACGGGGAAGGGAAGTGTGCCACCGTGCACCGCCGGATGAAACTTCTGGCGCCCGCCGTACGTTAGCCGTAGCGCTGGCACAGCAGTGTAGGTTGCCAGACACGGACCGTTTCTTCATTACGACGAGGGGTTGGCCTTGAGCTTCCGGACCCCAGGAGCCGGCAGGGCGATGCGCTTGCCCCGCCGACCTCGACTGCTTTTGCCTGTGGCGATCGCCCTGGTGGCGATCGTGGCGTTGTTCTTTCTGTTCTCCGGCATTTATACGGACTTTCTCTGGTTCGACGCGGCCGATTACACGGCGGTCTTCACCGGTGTGGTGCTGACCCAGATCGTGCTGTTCGTGGCCGGAGCTCTGCTGATGGTCGCCATCGCCGGTGGCAACATGCTGCTGGCGTTCCGGTTGCGGCCGATGTTCGGGCCGGCGACGTTCGGCGGGGGCAGTGGTGCCGACCGCTATCGCATGGCGCTCGACCCCCACCGCAAGTTGATCTTCATTGTCGGCATGGGACTGCTCGCGCTTTTCTCCGGCTCCTCGTTCTCGGGGCAGTGGGGGACATGGCTGCAGTTCGTCAACGGGGCTTCGTTCGGCAAACAGGATGAGCTGTTCAAACTGGATATCTCATTCTTCATGTTCGACTATCCGTTCATCCGGATGGTGCTGAACTTCCTGTTCACCGCCGTGATCATCTCGATCGTGCTGGCGGCGATCACGCACTACCTCTACGGCGGGTTCCGGCTGCAGTCGCCCGGCGTGCACGCCTCCAGGGCGGCACGGACGCACCTGTCGCTGCTGCTGGGCATCTTCGTGCTGCTCAAGGCGGTGGCCTACTGGATCGACCGCTACGGCCTGGTCTTCTCCGACCGGGGCTTCGTGCACGGCGCGTCCTACACCGACGTCAACGCCGTGCTGCCGGCCAAGACCATCCTCGCGATCATCGCGCTGATCTGCGCCGCGCTCTTCTTCGCCGGCGTGGTGCGACCCGGCGGCATGCTGCCCGGAGTCTCCTTCGGCCTGCTGGTGCTCTCGGCCATCCTGATCGGCGGCGTCTACCCGGCGCTGGTCGAGCAGTTCCAGGTCAAGCCCAACCAGCAGGGCAAGGAGGCGGCCTTCATCCAGCGCAACATCAACGCCACACGAGATGCCTACAACGTCGCCAACACCGAGGTCGAAACCTACAACGCGCAGGCCGACCCGACCAAGGTGCGCACCGACGGCGACACCTCCGTGTCCGGCGTGCGGCTGCTCGACCCGGCGCTGGTGTCGTCGACGTACGAGCAGACGCAGCGCATCAGGGGCTTCTACAGCTTCGCCGAGCCGCTGGACGTCGACCGCTATCCCGACGCCAACGGCAAGATGGTCGACCACATCGTCGGCGTGCGCGAGCTGACCTCGCCGCCCGAGGGCCAGGACAACTGGATCAACCGGGCCCTGATCTACACCCACGGTTACGGCTTCGTCGCCGCGCCCGGCAACCAGGTCGACTCCAGCGGCCTGCCCGCCTACGACGCCAAGGACATGCCGGTCATCGGCCCGCTGGTCAACAGCACCAAGCTCAAGGACCCACGCGTCTACTTCGGCGAGGACCCGGCCTCGGCCGAATACGTCATCGCCGGCGGCAACCCGAACAACCCGCAGGAGCTCGACTACCCGGAGACGGGCGGCACCGGCCAGAAGAACACCACCTACACCGGCGGCGGCGTCCCGGTCGGCTCGTTCTTCAACAGGCTGCTCTACGCCGCCAAGTACGGCGAGGTGAACATCCTGCTGTCGGGCGACATCAACGACAACTCCAAGATCCTGTACGTGCGCAACCCGCGCGACCGGGTCGCGAAGGTCGCCCCGTTCCTCACGCTCGACGGCAATCCTTACCCGGCGATCGTCGACGGCCGCATCACCTGGATCGTGGACGGTTACACCACGTCCAACGACTACCCGTACTCGCAGAGCGAGAGCCTGGGCGACATGACGCGTGACACGTCCTCGGACCGTCGCGTGATCGCCCAGCAGCCGAGCGACAAGATCAACTACATCCGCAACTCCGTCAAGGCCACGGTCGACGCCAATGACGGGACGGTCAAGCTCTACGCCTGGGACTCCAACGACCCGGTGCTCAAGACGTGGAGCAACGCCTTCCCCGGCATCATCCGCCCGGCTTCGGAGATGAGCCCCGACCTGCGCAGTCACGTGCGCTATCCGGAAGACCTGTTCAAGGTGCAGCGCTACACGCTGTCGCGCTACCACATCACCAACCCGGCCGCCTTTTACAGCGGCCAGGACTTCTGGAACGTCCCCAACGACCCGACCCAGGGCACCAGGAACATCAAGCAGCCGCCCTACTACCTGACGACCACGATGCCGGGCGGCGAGCCGACGTTCTCGCTGACGACCACGTTCGTGCCGCGGCAGGGGCCCAACCTGGCGGCGTTCATGGCGGTCGACTCGTCGGGCGGGTCCGGATACGGGCGACTACGCATCCTGCGCATGCCCTCCAGCACTCCCATCCCCGGCCCCGGCCAGGCTCAGAACGCCTTCCAGAGCCGCTTCGCCGGTGAGCTCAACCTGCTGGGCGTCGGTGCCTCGTCGGTGCGCTACGGCAACCTGCTGACCCTCCCGTACGCGGGTGGGCTGGTCTACATCGAACCGGTGTACATCCAGGTGGCCGCGGGCGGCGGGCAGGAGCCGTACCCGATCCTGCAGCGGGTGCTGGTGTCGTTCGGCAGCAAGATCGGGGTGGCACGCACGCTGGAAGAGGCCCTGGCCGAGGTCTTCGGGGGTGAGCAGCAACAGGCGCCCACCGAGGAGGGGCAGACCACCACGCCGACCCAGACCAACGCGGCGTTGAGCACGGCGATCTCGAACGCCCAGAAGGCCTACGAGGACGCCCAGAAGGCTCTACAGGCCAGCCCGCCGGACTGGGACGCCTACGGTGACGCACAGAAGCGGCTGGAGGACGCGCTGAAGTCCCTCGAAGGGGCCAACGCGCAGCAGCCGGCCGCGCCGACGGCGACCCCCTCGGCGACCCCCTCGGCCACGCCCTCCGCGTCACCACCGGCCACGCCCAGCGCCTCCCCGAGTCCGACGGCCTCGCCGACCGGGCCGGACTCGCAAGCGGGAGGCACTTAGCGGTTTCGTTTGCGCTCACCCTGCTCCGCCGATAGTCTTTGGACACACCGACGCGGGGTGGAGCAGTTCGGTAGCTCGCTGGGCTCATAACCCAGAGGTCGCAGGTTCAAATCCTGTCCCCGCTACCAGGCCGGAGGCCCGGGATTCGGAAACGGATCCCGGGCCTTTGATCATCCAGGATGGTCAAAGGAGTGTCTGGCGGCCTGTATAGTTGATTAAGACACACCGACGCGGGGTGGAGCAGTTCGGTAGCTCGCTGGGCTCATAACCCAGAGGTCGCAGGTTCAAATCCTGTCCCCGCTACCACAACCAGGATCCCTGGCCGCCGGATCATCCGGCGGCCAGGGATTCTGTCGTTACCGGCCACGCCGCCGACACAGTCCCCGGCCGCGATGCAGGGCGCCCTTCCGGCCGTAACCTGGAGTAATGCAGGGCATCTCCCGCGGACGACTGCGCGTTTATCTGGGCGCGGCGCCCGGGGTGGGCAAGACGTTCGCCATGCTCGGCGAGGCACACCGCGCTCGCGAGCGCGGCAAGGACGTGGTCGTGGGCTTCGTCGAGACCCACGGCCGAGCCCTCACCACGCAGTTGCTCGAAGGGCTGGAGGTCGTCCCGCGGAAGACCCTGTCCTACCGGGGCACGACGTTCACCGAGCTTGATCCCGACGCGGTGATCGAGCGCGCCCCGGCGCTCGCGCTGATCGACGAGCTCGCCCACACCAACGTGCCCGGCTCCCGCAACGCCAAGCGCTGGGAGGACATCGAGGAGATCCTCGACGCCGGCATCGACGTCGTCTCCACGCTCAACATCCAGCACCTCGAGTCGCTGAACGACGTGGTCGAGCAGATCACCGGGGTGCCGCAGCGGGAGACCGTGCCGGATGAGGTGGTGCGGCGGGCCGACCGGATCGAGCTGGTCGACATGTCGGCGGAGGCGCTGCGCCGGCGGATGGCGCACGGCAACGTCTACCCGCTGGAACGGGTCGACGCCGCGCTGGCCAACTACTTCCGCGTCGGAAACCTGACCGCTCTGCGGGAGCTCGCCCTGCTCTGGGTGGCGGACAAGGTGGACCAGCAGCTCGACCAGTACCGCGCGCAGCACTCCATCGTGGGCACCTGGGAGACCCGCGAACGGGTGGTGGTCGCCCTGACGGGAGGCCCGGAGGGCGACACGCTCATCCGGCGCGCCGCGCGCATCGCGGTCAGGAGCAAGGGCGCGGACCTGATGGCCGTACACGTCACCAGGGCCGACGGCCTGACCTCGGGCGACGACCCGGCCAACCTGGTCCGCCAGCGTTCCCTGGTCGAGGACCTGGGCGGGACCTACCATCAGGTGATCGGCGACGACGTCCCGAGGGCGCTGCTGGAGTTCTCCCATGGCGTGAACGCGACTCAGCTCGTACTGGGTGCCTCGCGGAGAGGACGGTTCGCGCAGCTGCTCTCGCGGGGCGTGGGAGTGACGGCGGCGTCCATGTCAGGATCGATCGACGTGCACATGGTCACCCACGAGGCGATCAGGAAGGGCCGGCAACGGCCGCGTACCCAGGCCGCGCTGACCCGCAGGCGGCGGCTGACCGGGTGGGGGCTGGCGCTGCTCGGCATCCCGCTGCTCACGGTCGCGCTCCGGCCGATGGACCTGTTGCTGCCGAGCAACATCCTGCTCTTCCTGCTGCTGGTCGTGGGGGCCGCTCTGACCGGCGGCATGTGGCCCGCGCTGACGGCGGCGGTGTTCGGCTTCGGGCTGCTCAACTGGTATTTCACGCCCCCGCTGCACACGCTGACGATCGCCAGTCCGGAGAACGTGCTCGCGCTGGCCATCTTCGTGCTGGTGGCGGCCATGGTCAGCGCGGTCGTCGACCTGGCGGCCAGGCGCAGCAGGGAGGCCGCCCACGCGCGGGCCGACGCCGAGGTGCTGTCCACGTTGGCGGGTCACGTGTTGCGGGGCGAGGCGGCACTGCCGTCGCTGCTGCGGCGCATGCGTGAGACGTTCGGGCTGACCTCGGTGACCCTGCTCGAACGCGCCGGCGGGGACGCGGCCGAGGGCAGGGGCGAGTGCTTCCCCGACGTCTGGAAGATCGTCTCCACCTCGGGTGGGGTGCCGTGTACGAGCCCCGGCGTGGCGGACATCGACGTCGTGATCGACGACTCGCTCGTCCTCGCCGCCGACGGGCGGGTGCTGGAGGCCAGCGATCGGCGGGTGCTGGAGGCGTTCGCGGCGCAGGCGGCGGTCGCGCTGCGGCAGCAGCGGCTGCGGGAGGAGGCCGATCGGGCCAGGCCGCTGGCCG
This sequence comes from Nonomuraea sp. B12E4, assembly GCF_039871825.1. Taxonomy (NCBI): domain Bacteria; kingdom Bacillati; phylum Actinomycetota; class Actinomycetes; order Streptosporangiales; family Streptosporangiaceae; genus Nonomuraea; species Nonomuraea sp. B12E4. The sequence goes on from NZ_JBDPME010000040.1 coordinate 57,604, forward strand.
AGGCCGACCGGATGCGTACGGCGCTGCTCGCCGCCGTCAGCCACGACCTGCGCACCCCGCTCGCCTCCGCCATGGCGGCGGTCGAGAGCCTGCGCGGCACGGAGATCGCCTGGTCGGACGAGGACCGCGCCGAGCTGCTGGCCACCGCCGACGAGTCGCTGATCAAGCTGAGCCGGCTCGTCTCCAACCTGCTCGACATGAGCCGCCTGCAGGCCGGTGCCCTGGGAGTGGCCCTGGAGCCCGTGGCGATCGAGGACATACTGCCGCGGGCCATCGACGAGCTCGGCCTCCCGTACGAAAGGATCAAGGTCGACGTCCCGCCCGACGTCCCCGACCTGATGGCCGACCCCGCGCTGCTGGAGCGGGTGCTCGTCAACCTCATGGCGAACGCCGCCCGCTACCAGCCCGAGGGCGAACAACTGCTCATCGCCGCGAGCTGGCACGGCGACAACGTGGAAGTGCGAATTATCGACAGAGGGCCGGGCATCCCACAGGAAGCGCATGAAAGGGTGTTCATGCCGTTCCAACGGCTCGGTGACCGAGACAACCACGCCGGTGTGGGTCTCGGACTGGCGCTCTCGCGCGGTCTCACCGAGGCGATGGGAGGCACGCTCGTCCCGGATGACACGCCCGGAGGGGGACTGACCATGACCGTCTCGCTGCGGAGGGCCCCGTGACCCGAGTGTTGGTGGTGGACGACGAGCCGCAGATCCTGCGTGCCCTGCGGATCAACCTGGCCGCGCGTCAATACGAGGTGGCGGTCGCGTCCGACGCCGGCTCAGCCCTGCGCCAGGCCGCCGACTGGCATCCCGACCTGGTCATCCTGGACCTCGGCCTGCCGGATCTCGACGGCGTCGAGGTCATCGAGGGCCTGCGCGGCTGGACCTCGGTTCCGATCATCGTCCTGTCCGGGCGCGCGGACAGCACCGACAAGGTGGACGCGCTCGACGCGGGCGCCGACGACTACGTGACCAAGCCGTTCGGTATAGACGAACTCCTCGCGCGCATCCGCGCCGTGACCCGCCGGACGGGCCAGCACGACGAGGAGCTCGCCTCCGTACGGCTGGGCGACCACCTCGTCGACCTCGCCAACAAGACGATCTCCGGAGGCGTACGCCTGACGCCGACCGAGTGGCACTTCCTGGAGATTTTGCTGCGCAACCCCGGCAAGCTGATCAGCCAGCGTCAGTTGCTGACCGAGGTCTGGGGCAGTGCCTACCTCAAGGAGACGCACTACCTGCGGCAGTACATGGCCCAGCTCCGCCGCAAACTCGAACGCGACCCCGCGAATCCGGTTCACCTGCTGACCGAGCCCGGGATGGGATACCGCTTCCAGCCATCCTGACCTCACGCCTTGGTGATCAACAGCACGGCCTTCTGTACGGCCCAGCCGAACAGCAGGATGCCGAAGACGACCTGGGCGACGCGCATCCACATGGCGGAGGAGTGATCCGCGTAAATAACTACGCCAGCCCACATCAGGCCGAATATCCCGACCAGGGCCACTGCCACCCAGTTCAACCCCCGCTGCCACATATGCGCAGTCTGGCACTCGGTGAACCAAGGCCGGGTATGTCCGAAGTAGTACCTGGGTCAGTGGGATGCCGGAATCGGCGGGGAATTACCGGGGAAGCGTGCGGCCGGTGCCGACGCAGCGGCGCGGGCGCAGGCGGCCCTGGCGCCCCGGGACGGAGTCCTGCAGGCTGGCGAGCAGCGCGGCCGCGGTCCGGGCGTCGGACAGGATGCGCCGCACGGCCTCGCCGTCCTCGGGCATCTGACCCCGCTCGGTCAGCTCCCGCTTGAGGAACGACAGCGGGTCAGGCTCCTCAGCGACCTCCGCCGCCACCGTCGCTCTCGCGGCCGTCAGCAGGCGCAAGTAATGGGTGCGCAGGACGGCCTCGCGGGTGCGGGAATGTTCGAGGTCGTCGATCAGAGTCCTGGCGACGCGCAACAGGTCGCCGGCATGGGTCGCCTCATCGGCGAGGAAGGCGCGGATGTCGTCGAACTCCGACCGGGTCATGGGGGACACCTCCGAGAGCGCAGTCTGCTCGTAGGTACTTCGTACCGATGGATGATTGCGGATGACTTGCCGCCGGCTTGAATCGAGGCGTCCTCCTGGGGGTTCGTTGGGATGAGATGCGTAGGTTTGAGCGTTAGGTGACGAGGGAAGGACCTCACGATTACCTGAGTCGGGCGAAGTGGGTGCCGCGGGCTGCTAGAGTTGCTTCCGCGCAGGGCGGTCAAGGGGTTCGACTCGGACTCCGGAGATGTCCGGCAAATCCCACTCTCTTCTGGAGCATCCGGATGGTTTCGCATCCACTCGGATCGGCTGGTAAGTTTGAGGGGTTGTCCCGGAAACGGGACGCAGCTGAATTTCCGCAGGTTGTGCAAGTCGGGTCAATTTGACAGGGACTTGAACGGCTGAAAGAATAAAGGCACAAC
>NZ_JBDPME010000041.1:0-59597 GCF_039871825.1 Nonomuraea sp. B12E4
ACGCCCTTCTGCGCGGCCTTCGTTGTCTCGGCGAACGTGGCTTCGCGCTCCTGGAGCAGCGCTGGCGCACCCTTCAGCATTTGACGCTCAGCCCCTCACGAATTGGCGATGTGGCCCGAGCAGCGCTCGTTCTCACCCACTTCGAGCACGGACGGATCATGTGAAAGTCGCAGAGAAAACCTCAGTCAATATACGTCTCACGAGTATGCCGTCACGCTGAACCGGCATGGCTTAAGGCGGTCGGTCGGGCGAACTGGAATCTGTTTTGACAACTCGATGGCGGAATCGTTCTTCGGCAAACTGAAGACGGAGTTCGTTCATCATCGCAGTTTCACGAGTGTGGCGGAGGCACGTACCGCTGTGATCAAATATATAGAGGGCTTCTATAATCGTCGGCGCCTGCATTCTGTGTTGGGTTATCGGCCGCCGCTGGAAGTCCTCGAGGAATGGCACGCTCGGCGAGCCGCTGCATGATATAGTTCATTTACTCCGGTGTCCGGAAAAACGGGGCATGTCAGTCCATGGCGTACCCCCACTATGGGGGTCGGCGATGCCGCCAGCCGACAGTGATCCAGGCTTACCGGGCCTGGCCCCCAAAGGCTCGTTGCCCAGAAAGAGGCGACTTCACCGGCAACGACTTGTGGTACCGCCTCGGCAACACCACTCGGCTGCGGCTGTCGATCACGACCTCGGTGGAAGGGGCAAGCGCGTTGGTGCCACCACGGACGGCGTTGGCACTGGCAGGGGCGACGACGACCCGCTTGAGTTCCTGGCATGTCCTGGGCAGTCACCGGACGAACGGCTTGACCTTCACGTATGGGTGAACCCCTACGGTCCTCGGCATGGACGCACCTTCGAAAAGCACAATATTCTCCGGCACCTCCCGCACCGGACTGGAGGTCAGGCTTGCCGCACGCCCGGAGGGCCTGCCCACTCCCGGCGACTTCGAGATCGCCGAGGTCGCTGTCCCTGATCCCGCAGGGGGTCAGGTACTGGTCCGCAATCTGTTCATGTCGCTCGAGCCCGGCATGCTCATGTTGATCGCGGGGATCTCGGGTCTGCCGATGCCCCGCTATGAGATCGGCGAGGTGATGTACGGCGCCGCCATCGGCGAAGTGATCGCCTCCGCCGACCCGTCACTTGTCGCGGGGGACCTGGTGATGCATCGGTTCGGCTGGCGCGAGTACGCCGTGGCGCATGCTGGGCTGTTCCGTCGCGTCGACCGCAACGCCTACCCGACCCCTTCTACCTACCTGGGCTCCGGGCTGGTCGCGTATGTCGGGCTCATGGAGGCCGCGGAGCTACGGCCCGGCGACACCGTCTTCGTCTCCAGCGCGGCTGGAGCGACTGGAAACATGGCCGGTCAGATCGCCCGGCTCAAGGGGGCGTCCCGGGTGATCGGCAGCGCCGGATCACCCGAGAAGGTCGCCCACCTGACCGGCGAACTCGGGTTCGATGCGGCCTTCGACTATCACGACGGCCCGATCGTGGACAGGCTGCGCGAGGCCGCCCCCGAGGGCATCGACGTCTACTTCGACAACGTGGGCGGCGAACAGTTGCAGGCCGCGATCGAGCTCATGAACCCGCACGGCCGCATCGCGCTGTGCGGAGCCCTCAACCGGCAGGGCGAGAGCCGTCCTGACAACGGGCCGGGCGACCTGCTCAGCGTGATCGGCAAGCGCCTCACCATGCGCGGCTTCACCATGAGCGATCATCTTGACCGTGCGCCGGAGTTCGACACGCAGTTCCGTACCTGGCTGAGCGAAGGCGCGATCGTCCACGACGAGACGGTGATCGACGGGCTCGCGAACGCGCCGCAGGCCCTCCTCGGTCTCGTGAAGGGCGCATACACCGGGAAGACGGTGGTCCGGCTCGGGACTTGACCTTGATGGGTACGTGAAGTCGTACGGTTGGACTCGGAGGTGCCTGTGATGCTCATCGGTGAACTGGCCGCGGAGGCCGGGACCACGACCCGTGCCCTGCGCTACTACGAGGAGCAGGGCCTGCTGGAGTCCGGCCGTACGACTGCGGGATATCGCGTGTACGAGCCCAGCGCAACCCTCCGCGTCCGCAACATTCGTGAGCTGCTGGCCTGCGGGTTCACCGTCGAAGACGTGAAGTCGTTCCTGGACTACCTCGACGCTGAGCTGCCCGAGGTGTTCTGCTACGCGCCGCCGTGCGCCGCCAGTAACGCCGTCGCCGCGCAGCGGGTGGCTGAGCTGGAGGAGCGCATCGCCACTCTCACCCGCCTGCGCGACGGCCTTGTCCACCGCATGCCCTGGCTGGCGGCGCCTGGTGACACCGCGTAGACGAGCGGGGCGCCTGATTGTGAGGTGCCGCGGACTCACCCCGCTGGCGGGTGCGGCTCAACGTACGGGCCGCGCCTGAAAGTCACGGCCGCGGGCGCCGTGACCTACAGAGGCAGCAAGTCAGGCCGTGAGGGCGGCCGCCTCCCAGTGTCGAGAACGTGGCGCCGGCTCCGTCCCAGGCATACCAGCGGCCACGACGGGCCGCGTGACCAAGGAGAACCACCATGACGCTCCAGCGGATGGACAACGTCGGCATTGTCGTCGACGACCTCGAGGCTGCCATTGCGTTCTTCGTAGAACTCGGCATGGAGCTGGAAGGCAAAGCGCAGATCGAGGGCCCCTGGGCGGACCGTACCGTCGGACTCGACGGCGTCCGCTGCGACATCGCGATGATGCGGACCCCGGACGGCCACGGCCGGCTGGAACTGGCGAAATACCACACCCCTGCGGCGATCGGCGCGAGACCGCACAACCCGCCGCACAACACGCTGGGCATGCATCGCGTCATGTTCGCCGTCGGCGACATCGACGACGTCGTCGCCCGCCTGCGCGCCCACGGCGCCGAACTCGTCGGCGAGGTGGCCCAGTACGAGGACAGCTACCGGCTCTGCTACCTCCGCGGCCCCGAGGGGATCATCGTCGCGCTGGCCGAGCAGCTCAGCTGACTGCCCGTCGCGGCCGGCCCGCGACCGACCAGGACGATCCGGAACCAGATCCGGCGGCCTCAGGGCCTGCTCTCCGTCGTCCCGGATCCTGAACTACGTGTCAGGGGTCACCCGCCGCCATCGCAAGTCGATCGGGGTCAAGGGCGGGCGTGGCCGCCCCTGCCTGCTGATCACGTGGGAGTTGCCTGTCACGTGGGCAGGAAGTTAACCTGAGCCGTAAATTGACCGACTGGTCGGTCAAAGTACGGAGGGATTCGCGATGCCTTTTGTCCAGACCAGAGCGGGGCAGGTGTTCTATGCCGAGCAGGGGAGTGGCCGGCCGCTCGTGCTGCTGCACGCCACCCTGCACGACCACACCGACTTCGACGCCGTGGCCGGACCGCTGACGGCCGCCGGCTACCACGTGCTGGCCGTGGACTGGCCGGGCCACGGCCGTTCCGAGATGCCCGCCGGGCCGACGGCAGTGACCGCGCCGCTGCTGGCCGGCGTACTCGCCGACTTCGCCGCCGAACTCGATCTCGCGCCCACCGTGTTCATCGGCAATTCGGTCGGCGGGTACGCCGCGGCCAGGCTCGCGCTGGAGCACCCGGACCGGGTCGCCGGGCTCGTCCTGGTCAATGCCGGCGGGTTCGTCAAGGTCCCCCGCCTCGCAGCCCGCGTCCTAGGCGTCCCGGTCGTCAACCGGGCGGTGTTCCCCCATCTCATTCCCCGGTACATGAAAGCCGGCAGCGACCGGACCCGCGCCATCACCCGCCGGGTCCAGGACCGGGCGCGCAGCAGGACAGGCGCCGCCGTCTCCGCCGCGCTGTGGCGGAGCTTCGCCGATCCGGCTTACGACCTGCGGGCCGACGGGCCCCGGCTCGGCGTGCCCGTGCTGGTGGCATGGGGGGCGCGGGACATCATCCTGCCCCTGTCCGCCGCACGCCGGACGCAGGCGGCGATACCCGGCGCGGACCTGCGGACGCTGCAGACCGGGCACGTGGCCTTCGCCTCCGATCCGGACGGGTTCCTGGGCCTGGTACTGCCCTTCCTCGAATCGGTGGCGACTGCCGGGAGCGCGCAGTGAGTACCGGCGTCCGGCAGCAGCGCGCGGCGGCCACCCGCAAGCAGCTCATCGCCGCGGGCCTGTCCTTGGCGGAGCGGACGGGCCTGGCCGGCATGAGCGTCAACCTCATCGTCACCGAGGCAGGCGTGGCCAAGGGCACCTTCTTCCACCACTTCCGCGACCGGTCGGAATTCCTGCTGGCGCTGCACACCGAGTTCCACGACCGCACGTTCGCGAAGATCGAGAAGACGATTGCGGGTATGCCACCGGGCCGGGCGAGGCTGCTCGCGGCCGCGAACGCCTACCTCGATGAATGCCTGACCCATCGCGGCGTCCGGGCCCTGCTGCTGGAGGCCCGCGTCGACCCGGCGATCATCGAGGCGATCGCCTCCCGGAACATGCTGGTCATCCAGCTGAGCAGCCCCGACTTCGCCGCCATGGGCTGGGCGCACCCGGGGCCGAGCGCGGCCATGTGGAACAGCGCAGTCGTGGAGGCCGCCCTCCTCGAGCTGAACGGGGGCGGTTACCAGCCCGAAATCCGGGCGGCGCTGGCGCAGTTCCTCCGGGAATAGCGGATCGCCGGGGAACGGCGAAGCAACGGACGGTCGGCGCGGCGCGTGGGCGCCCGCGGCGGGCACAAGATTCACATTTGCCGCTGTTTCCGCCGGGGAGTGCTGCCGTTGGTGGGCGATGAGTCCCGCCTCGGTGGGCGCGTGGTGGGCGACCAGCCGGTACGGCGGCGCCGTGAGCCGGCGGGTGGCGCCTCTGGGCGGCAAGCCGCTGGGGCGGGCCCGACCGAGGCGTTGATCGAAGAATCGGCGACTCTCGCCTGAGCGCGGTATTGGGCGGCCGCTGCGGCGATCCGCCGGCGCCGTGCAGGTGACCGGGAACAAGCGGGCGTCATCTCGGTGCTGCCCACGTGCCCTGAAGGGGCGATCGCCGTGCCCTGGTGGCCGTTTCTTCCTCAACTCGTGGCGGCGCGAGGCGTGCCGAGATAATCTATCCGATCTCTCGGACTTGGCCGCTTCTGTTAAGAAGGACCATTCTCACAGTCAGAAGGGATCCGATGGGCAGTCCCACCCCGAGCTCCGCCCGGCACGAGGACGGCGCGGTCGACCGGCGCCGCTTTCTGACGGTCCTGGTCGCCGCTCCAACCCTGACACTCGCGCTCAGCACGGAGACGACCGCCCCCGCGTACGCCGGTTCGAGCGTCCCGCAACCCGCGGACATCATGGACGCCGGTGACGCGCTCATCCTCGCAGCGACCCCGACCGCGCACCTGATGCTGGTCCTGGAGGTGGCCGAGAACGGCGAGGTGCGCGTCGAATTACCCCGCGCCGAAGTCGGTCAGGGCATCACCACGGCGGTGGCGATGCTGGTCGCCGAGGAGCTGGACGTCCCGCTGGGCAAGGTGCGTGTACGGCTCGCCGACGCGCGACCCGAGCTGCTGCTGAGCCAGCTCACCGGAGGCTCCAACTCGGTCCGCGCGCTCTACGATCCGGTGCGCAAGGCGGCCGCCGCCGCGCGGGCACGCCTGGTCGCCGCGGCGGGTGAGTTGTGGGACGTACCGGCCAACCGTCTGGTCACCCGCGGCGGCGCGGTGGTCGCGCCGGACGGGCGCAGGGCCGCGTACGGTTCCCTCACGACTCGCGCGGCGAAACTTCCCCTGTCGCGTCTCACCGCCAAGCCCAAGCCGGAGTCCGAGCACAAGCTGGTGGGCACCCCGACCTCGCGTGTGGACGCCCGCGCGATGGTCACGGGCCAGTTGCGGTACGCGCTCGACATCGATGTGCCGGGCGCCAAGCCGACGATGGTGCGGCGCCCGCCGACGATCAACGGCACCGTACGGTCGGTGAAGAACGAGGCCGCTGTTCGGGCCATGCCCGGCGTGATCGCCCTCGCCGTCATCCCCACCGGTGTCGCGGTCATGGGTGAGACGTTCGGACAGGTGATGGACGCCGTCGAGGCGCTCGACGTCACCTGGAACGCCGGGACCGTCGACGCCCTGTCCGACGCCGGGATCCGCAAGCGCCTGCACGCCGCGGTCCTGCCGGCCGTGGTGCCGCCGCTGACCGGCCACATCGAGGCGGAGTTCGACTTCGCGTTCGTCAGCCACGCGCCCCTTGAGACCAACTGCGCGATCGCCGACGTGCGGAAGGACCGGGCCGAGATCTGGGCCGGGCTGAAGTCGCCGATCCTCGCCCGGCAGGACATCGCCGCGGCGCTCGGCCTGCCGCAACGACGGGTCACCGTCCATGTGACGCAGAGTGGCGGCTCGTTCGGCCGTAAGTTGTTCCCCGACGCCGCGGTCGAGGCGGCGCGAATCTCCAAGGCGGTGGGCAGGCCGGTCAAGCTGATGTGGTCGCGGAGCGACGACATGCGACACGGCCGGGCCCGCCCGGCGAGCCACCACAAGATCCGCGCCACCTACGCGCGCGGCAAGGTGCTGACCTATGAGCACCGAGTGGCCGCCGTGGAGACGGATTTCAGGCACGGCGTCGGCGAGATGCTCACCGCCGTCGCGACCAGGCTCCCGGTCGCCGGCAACATGAGCTTCGCCCAGGCCGTCTTCCACCTGAGCGTGAAGGTCCCCTACCGCTTCGGCGTCGTCACGGAACTGCTCAAAGAGGTGCCGCTGAAGATGCACACCGCCAGTTGGCGGTCGGTGTGGTCCGCCAACACCCGCGGCGCCGAGGAGATCGTCGTCGACGAACTGGCGGAGAAGATGGGCAAGGATCCCGTCGCGTTCCGCCGTGAGTTCCTCAAGACCGCCCGGCAGCGCGCGGTGCTCGACAAGGTGGCGGAGGAGGGGAACTGGGGCCGCGACATGCCGGCGGGCTTCGCCCAGGGCGTCGGGTTCCATGACGAGTACAAATCCTGCACCGCCTGCCTGGTCGAGATCGACGCGCGAAATCCGAAGAAGCCGCGGGTGGTCAAGGCCGTCATCGCCGCCGACGTCGGCCGCCCGATCAACCCGCGCGGGCTGGAGGCGCAGTTGCTCGGCGGCCTGACCGACGCCATCTCCACCACCCTGCGGGCGGGCCTGCACATCGACAGGGGCCTGCCGCTGGAAGGCAGCTACTCACAGTTCCACTACGCGCGGCAGAAGGACTCGCCGACCAAGGTGCAGATCTTCATCATGCCCGCCAACGGCGAGCCGGGTGGCGCGGGCGAGCTCGGCGTGCCCGCCGCGGTCGGCGCCATCGCCAACGCCTACGCGCGGGCCACCGGCACCAGGCCGCGTAGCTTCCCGATCAACTTCGACGTCGACTTCACCCCCTTCCCCCGCTGAGGAGCCGCGAGATGCCCCGCTACACCTTTTCGGTGAACGGGAGGACCGTCACCGTCAACGCGCCCGCAGACCTGCCCCTGCTGTGGGTGCTGCGTGATCGGCTCGGCGTGACCGGCCCGAAGTACGGCTGCGGGATCGATGTGTGCAAGGCGTGCACCAGCCACCTCGACGGAAAGGCGATCAATCCCTGCGTTGTCCCGGTGTCCGAGGCCCAAGGCAGAGAGGTCACCACGATCGAGGGTCTCGCCGACGGCGACAGGCTGCACCCGGTGCAAGAGGCATGGCTGGAGCAGGACGTCGCGCAGTGCGGCTACTGCCAGCCAGGCCAGATCATGGCCGCCGTGGCACTGCTGAACGAGACCAGGAACCCCACTGACGCACAAATCGATGCGATCGAGAACGTCTGCCGTTGCGGCACCTACTTCCGGATCCGAGAGGCGATCAAGAGAGCGGCGGCGAAGATGTAGCGCCCTCGATGTCGGCCAGAGAGCGGAGTCCCGGGCTCGGCGCGGTCTCGCGCGTGCTGGGGCCGCGGGCGTACCGGGCGCCGGTCGCGGCCACCACGGCGTCTCGCGCGCCGGACTCCCTGGCCGTCAGCGGCCCGATGTTCGCAGGAATGGATCATGATGAGATGATCGATGGAGTGGGTGTGGATTATCCGTGCGAGGCTGGGAGTTAGGGATGACCGAGCAGGAACGAGCCCCAGCGGGGATAGACCCGACCGTGCCGAGCGTCGCCAGGATGTACGACTACCTGCTCGGTGGCAAGGACAACTTCGCCGCCGACCGCGAGGCCGCTGCGCGAATCCTGAAGATCTCTCCCAATGGGAAAGAGATCGCGCGAGACAACCGGGAGTTCCTGGGTCGCGCCGTACGCGCGGTCGCCGAGGTGGGGATCCGCCAGTTCCTTGACATCGGCACTGGCCTGCCGACCCAGGAAAACGTCCACCAGGTGGCGCAGCGGGCCGCTCCCGACTCCCGGGTGGTCTACGTCGACAACGATCCGATCGTGCTCGCGCACGCCCGTGCCCTGCTGGCGAAGACCCCGGACACCATCGTGGTGAATGGCGACATGCGTGACCCCAAGGCCATCCTCGGTGACCCGGATGTCACACGACACCTCGACCTGCGGCGTCCTCTGGCTGTACTCCTGGTCTCCGTGCTGCACTTCGTCGGCGACGACGACGAGGCCTTCGGCATCGTCCGCGCCATCCGTGAAGCCCTGCCCTCAGGGAGCCATCTGATCCTCTCCCACGTGACGGCGGGCGAGCTCGGCAGTGAGGACGTCGGCAAGGGCCGCGCGATCTACCGTGGAACCACATCGGGTGCCTTGGCCCCTCGCTCGCGCGAGCAGATCACCGCCTTCTTCGAGGGCCTGGAGTTGTTGGAGCCGGGCCTGGTGGAGACGTCCGTCTGGCGTGCCGAGGGCCCAGGGGAGCTGTCGATCGCCGGCCCGGGAGGAGCCGGGTTCCTCTGCGCCGTCGGGCGAGTCCCCTGACCACGGAAACCCTGGCTTCGCCGGGACGCGGGCCACGGCGCCCCGGTCCGGGGCGTGGGCGTCAGGATGCGTCGTTGTTCGGCGGGGCCGCCCCGGACGGGCAGGACGCGCACTCCTGGTGACATCGCGGGGACGGTGGCGGCGCGGCGCGGGACGATCTGCCCGGCAGGGGTCAGCCGCACGCCGTCGTGGCGGCGGTGCGGCAGCGGTGTTCCGGCCGCGCGTTCCAGCGAGGCGATCTGGCGGGACACCGCGGGCCGGGTGTGGCCGAGCGCGGGAGCGGCCGTGGTGAGCGTGCCCCGCTCGGCCACCTCGCGGAAGTCAACAACGCCGGTGTGATGGCCTGCCCCGAGCAGTACACGCCGGAGGGCTGGGAGCGGTCGATGCGGCTCCCGATCCCGTCAAGTGGTCAGGAGATGTTCGCAGGCGTCGAAGCCCTGCGCCATCTGATTCTCGGATCACAGGTGCAAGGTCAAGCGGCCCGCAGCTCCTGGCAGAGGGGTTGATCACCACAACCTGCCGCTGTCATCACCAGGAGCTTCCGGGACCAGATCGTGCCGTCGCTCACTCGGTGGTTGACCCCGGCGGCGCTCGCCGTCAACGGCCCCGCCGTACGGTAGGCGATACCCAGCTCAGCCAATGAATGGGCGGCTGTCGTACTAGTATGTCTTGATCCTGTACGTGTGGTCGACAATCGTGGGGTGGCTGTCGGGGCAGTAGGCGTATGAGTGTTCGCCGACCGCCACCCAGGGGCCCAGACCTCCTTTGGTTTTCCCCGACTTATTGATGCAGACCGCGAGGGCCCGCGCATATCCCGAGCCGGTCTTGCACGTGGCCCAGGTGCCATCAAGGCTGTAAGTGAACCCGGTTTCGCAGTTGCCGGGTGGAGGGTCCGCGTACGCCGCCCCTGGGGCGATGGTGACGGCCGCTGCCGCTGCGACGAGAACTGCTACACCAATCGCTTTCGCGCGATTCACGATAAAAGGTCCTTTCTGTTGGCGATCGGATCGGCCTCGGCTTGTGGTGCTTCATTTGTAGTCCTGCCGCTGTTTCCTTACTGTTTCCGCACCATGGTCACGGCTGATAGCAGAATGCGCGGGGCATGGCGTCTCCAAGATCATGGAGCTCATGAGGTCCTGCCGGAACACCGCAACCGCAGCGAACGGAAAGGCGGGAGCCAAGCGCCGAGCCAGACATCCCGGCCTGTCGCGAACGCGCCGCCAGGCTGGACGCGGGCCGTGCTGAGCAGCTCATCGGGCATGGGCGGCGTCTCCGTGGGCTGGAGGCCGCCGCGCATGCGGCTGGTGTAGCGGCGGCCTCCAGGTGGTCGGGTTCGTGGGCGACCAGCCGGGCCAGTCGAGCTTGCCTTCATGGCCGCCATCGGCGGGCGCGGCCCGGAGGCCGACCGGCTCGGTCAGCCGATCGGTGGTGCGAGGTATTCCAGCGCATAACCGTCGCCGGAGGGGGTTACGCGGGCGATGCCGGGTGAGTCGAGGTGGGCGCCGGCTACGAAGTGGTGTGGTTGGGTCAGTTGTTCGAGGAGGGCCGCTCGCGCGGCGCGGGCCTGGGACTGGTTGCCGTCGAGCTCCCAGGACACGTTCGGCTGATCGAATTGGAGCGTGGGAACGTGAACGGTGTCGCCCCAGACGAGAAGGTGGCCGGTGCCGCTCCTGACGTCGTAGACGGTGTGACCGGGCGTGTGGCCCGGTGTCGGGATCGCGGTGGTCCAGTCGTTGATCGCGACCTTCTCCGACACGGGTACGACCCGGTCGCGGATCGGCTCGAGCCGCCCCGTGAACACCGAGGTGTCGCCCGCGCCGATCCACACGCGCTCGAGTTTGGTGAACGCCTCTGAACCGTCCGGCGCGATCAGGCCGCTCACGTGGTCTTCGTGCTTGTGGGTGATGGCGACATCGGTGACATGCGCGCGGTCGATTCCCGCTTCGTCGAGCGCGTCGTAGATCAGTCCCATGGTGGGGTCGTGCCAGGCGTTGGACGCGCCGGTGTCGATGAGAACCGACCGCGTGCCGTCGGTGACGAAGAAGGCGTTGACCGACAGACGCAAGTTGTCGCCGGCCAGCGGGACGGCGGCCGGCAGCTCATCGAGCGTCCGCCCATCCTCGTCTCGGAGTCGTGTCGGCGGCATGTCGATATACCCGTCTCGCAGCGAGATCACCTGCAGATCGCCGAATTCGAACGTGGCATGGTGCCGGCCACTCGAGATCAAGCGCATGGAACCTCCGTCGTGTTGGGCGCGCATCGCGCGTCTCCTATAGGAGAAAAGATCTTCTTTAGGAGAATACCCTACACTGTGGGCAGCGAGTACCCCATCGATCGAGGAGCACGGTGGTTGAGCAAGACGGAAACGCGGCCGAACCACAGCACGGTGACGACCTGGCCGGCGCGTTCGGCGGCAACGTGCGGCGACGCCGCGAGGAGGCGGGTCTGACGCTGGAGCAGCTGTCCACACAGTCGTCGGTCAGCCGGGCGATGCTGTCCAAGGTCGAACGCGGTGAGAAAAGCCCGACGATCGGCGTCGCGTCCAGGATCGCCCACGCGCTCGACGCGTCGCTCTCGGATCTGATCGGTGCGCCGGCTGCTGCCGCGTCTGGTGTGGCCATTGTCATGCGCAAGAACGATCGCCCCGTTTTCCGTGACCCGGAAACCGGCTTCGAGCGGCACATGGTGTCAGCGGCCCCGGGCGCGGGAGGAGCCGAGATGGTCGTCCACTACCTCCCCGCGCAGGTCTCTACCGGGCTGCTGCCCGCGTATCCGCCGGGTACGGAGAAACAACTCGTGGTGCTCGAAGGCACCCTCACCGTCGCGATCGGCGGGATCAGCGAGACCCTGAACACAGGCGACTCCCTGTTCTTCCAGGCCGACGCGGACCACGGCTTCGCCAACCGAACGAACGCTCCCTGCGAATACATCATGGTCATCTCGCGCAGAACCTGATCGGCCGCAGCGGGCCTGGACAAAGCTGGCCGGGGCATCGCACGGGCGGCACGTTCGCCCCCCCGATTCCGGGACCACCGCAAGCTGTACCACGCCCTGCCTGTTGTTCTCGGCCGCCGCCCGCGAGATGGTCACCCTCCTTTGCCCTCCACGGTGCTGGGCACGGCCACGAGCAGCTACGGAACGCGCCGAGATCGAGCGGCGGCGGTTTCTGCGCGTGTACGGCGTCGACAAGGCGATCGATTAGCGGCGGTTATCGGCGTATTAGCGATCTGCTCTTGTTCCCTTATCTCGCACCCGAGGACAATAAATCAATCTGCTGATGATTTGACCCCCGGGGGGAGGTGAGCCATGCGTTCCCGTGACTTCTGATCATTCTTGGGCGAGGGACATGGGTCAGCAATAAGGGTCAATAAACGGCCGGGCGGTAGGAAGCGGGGGGCGACCTTGAGTACCGGCCCCCGGACGGGTGACCAGCTCGCCCGCGTCGCGCTGGCTGTGCTGGTGTACCGGAAGGACGTCGACGGCGCCGCTGACCGCTCTGACGTACAGCCTCACCTTCCTGCCGCCCCTCTGCTGTCCGGCCGGGCCGATCGCCGCCCCGCCGGACCGTGATGGTGCGGACCGCCCTGGAGCGCGGGGTCCTGGTTGGGTTGATGGCGCCTCCGGTGACGCCGCTGGGCGTGGTCATGGCGCGCTCGTCCCGTCGACGGGTCCATCGGCACCTCGACCGTGAACGAGGCCGACCGCGGTGCCGGTTGAGAGGAACCGCAAGGGCCTCGCACATGCTCGAAAGGAAGGGGAAAGTGGGCAAGCGGTGGAAGCATATTATCCGCGACTGATCGCGCCTGTGAGACGGGTCGGCAAGCGCTATTTCGATTTCTCGGCGAAAATCGTGGTGATGGCGATCGTCAACGTGACGCCGAACTCTGGGCTCGATCCGAACAGATCGCTGGACATGGGGCGCGCAGTCGCCACGGCGGAACGAGCGATCAGGGAAGGGGCGGACTGGATCGATGTCGGCGGGCGCGCGTTCCGCGCCGACCAGGAGCCGCTCACCGCGGAGCAGGAAATCGCGCGTGTGGTGCCCGCCATTCGCGAGATAAGAGCCGCCACGGATGCCGTGATCTCGGTTGACACGCACTTGGCACGGGTCGCGGAGGCGGCTTGTGAGGCCGGTGCCGACGTCGTGAACAGCACGAACGGATTGCGTGATCCAGGGCTGGCCGA
This sequence comes from Nonomuraea sp. B12E4, assembly GCF_039871825.1. NCBI lineage: Bacteria > Bacillati > Actinomycetota > Actinomycetes > Streptosporangiales > Streptosporangiaceae > Nonomuraea > Nonomuraea sp. B12E4. The sequence goes on from NZ_JBDPME010000041.1 coordinate 12,994, forward strand.
GGTCATCGCGGATGCGGGCGCCGGAGTGGTCATCGCGCACAGCCTCGTCGGTCCACATGTCCATGCCGCTCGGCCGGCATATCGAGATGTGGTGCGGGAGACGAAGCACTTCTTGCGCGATCAGCTCGGCCACGCGCTTGCCTCGAAGATCGAGCCGGAGCGAATCTTCATCGACCCTGGCCACGACCTGAACAAGACGACGGATCATTCAAACGAGCTGACCCGGCGGCTGCCGGAGATCACGGAACTCGGGTATCCCACAGTGGTGGCCGTGAGCAACAAGCACTTCGTTCGCGAATCGCTGGGCGTCGGGCGGGACCATCCCATGCTGACCGAGGGAACGGTGGCGGCGAATGTTATCTGCGCCTTCAACGGTGCGCGGATCGTTCGGGTACACGATGTGGGCGCCAATGTCACCGCCATGCGCGCGGTCGAAGCCCTGCTTCGCCTGCGGGATACGGATGGTCCCGGAGGTTCTTGAGTTGTCCGGCCGTCGCCAGGCCTGGGCCCATATCAGGACGTGCTCAGGAAATCGATGGTGGCACCGAGGCCACGCCGTTCGGACTCGAGGTAGGCGAGCCGGCTGAGGGCGAGGTCCTGCCAGGGCAGGCCCACCGGGCCGTACACCGTGATCTGGGCAGGGTCGGTGCGGCCTGGATGGTCGGCGCGCAGGATCTCGCCGAGGGTGGCGTGGGCCGCCTCCGCTGGGAGACCGGTTGCGGCGAGCATGCCCATGGCGGCGGCGAGCGGGCGGTCGTCGACCGCGAGCACCCCGGCGCTCTTCAGAATGGAACGTGAGAGTTCCTGTTTGCCGGGTTCGTCGGCGCCCAGGGTGGTCAGGTGGTGGCCGGGGCGGACGTCGGGAAGGTCCAGGAGCGGGGCGCGGGACCAGGTCGCGAGGATGAGGATGTCGGCGTGGCCGGCGACTTCGGCGGCCGATCCCGCGACGCTTCCACCGTGACGGGTGGCGAACGCGGAGGCCCGCTCCCGGGACACGTCGTGGACGATCAGGTCGCTCAAGGGGCGCAGTCGCCGCAGGCCCGTCATCACCAGGTCCGCCTGGGCGCCCGCGCCGATGATGCCCGCGACGGCGTTCTGCCGGGGCGCCAGGGCGTGGGTGCCGAGGGCGGCCGCCAGCCCCGTGCGCCAGGCCGTGATGGTGGCCGAGTCGAGCAGCGCGAGAAGCTCGCCGTCCTGCCCGCTGTGCAGGCAGATGACACCGCGCAGTGCCGGGCTCGCCGCCGGGAACTTGGCGTTGATTTTCACCGTGTACGCGTCGATCCCGGGAATCAGGCCGGGGATGAGGGCGGTGGCCGTGCCGGGGAAGGGTAGATCCGTCCGGATCCGCTGCCCTGCGATCGTCGCGTTGTCGTCCTGGATGAAGCCGTGGCGCAGAGCCTCGATGCAGGCGTCCGGGTCGAGCAGGGCGAGCAGATCATTGCGGGTGAGGATTCTGGTCATGCCCATCATGGTGCCAGTCGTGGTCATGGTGCGGACGCCGGGCGTCGCCGGGTGGAGGTCAGAGGATCGGCCCGATGACTCCGCCGCCGACGCGCAGGGCCGCCCCGTGATTTCGGAGGCCTGGTCGGATGCCGGGAAGACGGCGAGGTTCGCGATCTCGTCCGGATGGAGGAATCGGCGCACGAGCGAGGAGGAGTTCGGTCCTGCGAAGGAGTCGTGCCCGAACTGGGCCGAACGGCGTGCTTCCCGCGGGGACGGCGGATTCGTAGCCGTCCCTGGTCATGGCCCGGGATGAACGAGTTGACCGTGTCGCCGCGTCCGGCACCCAGTTGTCCAGCGTGTACTCGTTGACACCCAGATCCCGGGCAATGTGCGCGACGGGCTTGCCCGTCTCCTTGACGATACGCACCGCCCCAGCCCGGAACTCCGGATCAAAACGACGTCTCGCGGTTCCTGCCACGACCAAACCTCTTGGTTCGGTCTCCACGCTACGAGGGGAAGCCCAGCGCGGCCCCGCCCCCGCAAGGCGGGTCACAGCCGGATCAGGTCGGCGACCTCCTCGGGCAGGCCGGGTGAAGTCATGACATGGCCCATCCCGGGCACGACGTGCAGTACCGCGCCCGGAATCGCGGCAGCCAGGGCCTCGCCGTGACCGAGCGGATAGACCGGATCCTGGTCGCCGTGCACGATCGAGGTCGGCGCGGTGATCGACGACAGCGGGGCGAGCAGGTCAGGGGCGTCCATCCACGCGGCCCGGTGATGGTTGGCCGCGGCCGCCGGGTCGGGGGCCCGCGACAGCGCCAGCTCCAGCATCGCCCGGGCGGCCGGCTCGTCGAACGGCCGAACCGGCCCGTTGAAGACCCGGAACAAGGCCACGTCGGACTCCACTCCCGGCGGCAGCCCGGCGGCCAGATGCGCGAGAAACGCCGGCGAGGGCGGCGGCAGATCATCCGGGTCGGCCGGCCCCCCGGCCCGCGCGCGTGCCCACGCCGGGCGGGGATCATGACCCATCGGCGAGCTGGACATCACCGTCAAAGACCGGACCCGGTCCGGCGCGTGCACACCCAGCCATTGCGCGATCATGCCGCCCAGGGAAGTCCCAGCCACATGAGCGGAGCTCAGGCCATAACCGTCCAGCACAGCCAGGCAGTCGCGAGCCATGTCCACGATCGTGTACGGATGGGCATCGAAGTCGACAACGCTGGACCGACCGGTGTCCCGATGATCGAACCGGATCACCTGCACCCCACGCTCAACAAGCCGACGAACCAGTGCATCGGGGCAGCTGACACCCTGTGCAGCCGACCCCATGACCATCAAAACAGCGGGAAGCCCAGGATCCCCGAACCGCTCAGTCCAAATCCGCAGCGGCCCGGAGGCCACAAATCGCTCGTACGCATCCAACATGGAGGCACGGTAGCCGATGCCTGCTGCCGAACGCCGACATTTACCGATGACCCGGCCGTGAACAACGCGCCGCGACTGACAGGGGTCCCGGTAGCAATGAAGAAATTTCCCACGAAATAGCATCTGACCTGCATAAACGGAGACGCTTGACCACCTGTGGCGGGTGATGATCACTGCCGCTACGTTCGTTCCGGTTTCATCCGGTACGGCAGGTAGAGGTGGTGCGTTGTCCGAGAAGATGTTCTCCGAGGAGCAGCTGGAACAGCTGCGCTCGTACCCGGAGATCGCCAGCGATGAGTTGATCAGGTATTTCACGCCGGCGGCGGCGGACGTGGCGTTCGTCGATCCGGGGAAGGGGCGGGGGCCGGTCGACCAGCTGGGCATGCTGGTCCAGCTCTGTACGCTGCCGTGGCTCGGATTCGTACCCGACGACGTGACCGCAGCGCCGCCCGCGGCCGTGGCACGGGTCGCGGAGCGGCTCGGGGTGACCCCGGCGGCGCTGCGGTTGTATGGCAAGCGCGATCAGACTCGCTCGGATCATCTGGGCCAGGTCGCCAAGTATCTGGAGTGGCAGACGGCTCCGGCAGGCAGTCAGGCGATGAAGTGATCCGGCCCGGCGTGCTCATCTTGGCCAAGATGGTCGGCACGGCCCGCAAGGCGGCCTCGGATCTGACCTCGCAGCTGGTGGGGCATCTGCTGACCGGTGAGGTCCGTGCCGATATGTAAAGGTTTCTGGCCCGTGGATGATGCGGTGGATGGTGGAACGTCCGACGCTGTACTCGGTGGCCAGGTCGGCCAGGGACACCGCGCCCTCGGCGTAGCGCCGGCGGATGGAGCGACGGGCGGGTTCGGGCAGTTTGGGTTGCTTGCCCTTGAGCTTGCCGTTCTTCTTGGCCAGGGCCATGCCTTCGCGGGTGCGCATGTGCCCGACGTTGGCTTCGAACTCGGCGACCATGGCGAGGGTTTGCAGGAACAGTCGCCCGAACGGGTCGTTCCAGTCGTAGACGGATGCGCCCAGGCCGAACAGGACGCCGCGTCCTGAGAGGCCGGTGAGGATCTCGTTGGCCTCGGCCGTGTTGCGGGCGAACCGGTCGAACTTGGTCACGGTGAAGACGCTGCCGTCCCACACGGCGGCGAGGGCCTGGTCGAGGCCGGCGCGGTTGCGGCGGGTGGTGCCGGAGAAGCCGCGGTCGATGTAGATCCGGTCCTCGGGTACGCCGAGGGTCAGGAGGTGCTCGGTCTGGATGGTGACGTCTTGCTCGTCGGTCGAGCAGCGGGTGTAGCCGACGCGGGTTCCGTTCACGGCTCCAAGTGTTCCGAATAGGGGGGCCTTCACCGGAACAGTTCGCGGAACACCCTAGACGGAACACCTCGACCTGGGGCGCTGTCTCGGCTGGCGGGTGTTCCGGTGGAGGATCCCCTTACGGGACACCGGCACAGACTTCTGACCACCCACCGCGATCGGTCAAGATTAACTATTAGGCGCCCGGTGTCACGGCTCTTACCAACCCCCTGAGCCCCGCGCCGCAACAAGACACCATTGACCGCGTGCGCCGAGGCGATCGCAAGATTCACCCGTCGAGGGCCGCCTGCAGGTGGCGGCCGACGCGTTTACGGGTCTGGATGACCGGGGTCGTCTCTACGTGGGTGATGGCGGGCAGGGCAGCGAGGCGTTCGGTGAGGTACCGGTACACGTCGTGCGCGTCAGTGCAGATCACCGTGGCGACCAGGTTGGTGGGCCCGGTGGTGGCGGCGGCGAAGACTATTTCGGGATGAGAGGCCAGAGCCTGCCCGGCGGCGGCCAGTTCGGCGGGCGGGGCCGAGGCCCACAGCCGCGTGCCCGCGCGGTAGCCGAGGTAGGGGAGATCGAACTCGGCGTAGAAGTGGAGCGCGCCGCTGGCTCGGAGCTCGTCCATCCGCCGCCGCACGGTCGACTGAGACCAGCCGGTGGCGGCCGCAAGATCGGCCAGTCCCGTACGGCCGTCGCGGGCGAGGACGTTGAACAGGCGTAGGTCATCGGCATCGCAGTGCGGCAGGTCGGCGCCCGTCACCGCGTCGGGTCCCGGGCCGAGTCGGCCTGCCTCCTCCGGCGTGAGGGCGTTGAGCAGCCGAACGCGTCCGGGTGAGCCATAAAAGGTGTGCAGCAGCGAGTAGGCGGTGATGTCCACCACCCGCCCATGGCGGGGCAGACGTTCCAGAAGAAGCCGCTCGCTCTCACCGGGAACCCGGGCGCGGATGATGCACTGCACCTCGGTGCCTTCTGAGACCAATTGCACCCACGCCGTGTCGGGACGGCGGGCCAGCGCGGAGGCGATCGCATCGGCCGCCCCCGGGACGCAGCGCAGCCGCAGCATCCAGCGTCCGTGCCCGTAGAAGTTGGCGGGCGGCACCGCCACGACCCGCAGCAGATCGGCCGAACGCAACCGCCGGTAGCGACGCGCGACCGTCTGGTCAGAGACGCCCAGAACCTCAGCGATGCGGCTGAACGGAGCGCGCGCGTCGAGCTGGAGCGCGTGGATCAGCCGTCGGTCAAGCTCGTCCGCCATGTCGGTTTCCACCGTCACAGACTATTCAGTGTCGAATTCGGCTCGTACGGCCGCTTCTGAGTCGCCACAAGGGGGCACCAGATCGCACGATCGTCGGAAAATGAGACCTCCGAAAGGGATGAGGCAATGATTTTGGTGATCGGGGCCACGGGAAACGTGGGGCGACACGTGATCTCCCAACTCCACGCGACGGGCACGGCCGATGTCCGCGCCCTGGTGCTTCCGAGCGAGGCCGCAGCCACCCGAGTGCCCCACGGCATCAGCGTCGCGACCGGAAGCCTCGACGCCCCAGAAGGACTGGCCGAGGCACTGACCGGGATCAAGACGGTCTTCCTGGTGTGGCCGTTCCTCACCACCCAAGGCGCGCCCGCTGTGCTGGAAGCGATCGCCCGGCACGCCCAGCGCCTGGTCTACCTGTCCTCGGTCGGCGTGGACGGCCGCCCCGAGGAACGCGACGACCCCATCTTCAAACTGCACGCCGGCATGGAAGGCCTGATCGAGGAGTCCGGCCTGCCACGGACCATCCTGCGGGTGGACACCATCGCCAGCAACACCCTGGGCTGGGCCGAGCAGATCCGGACCACCGGAGTGGTGCGTGGCCCGCTGACCGCGGCGACGGCGGTCATCGACCCGCGTGACATCGCGGCCGTCGCCGCCCGCACGCTCACCGACGACACTCATCTGGGCGCGACCTACCGGCTGACCGGGCCCCAGACGATCAGCCGCCCCGAACAGGTCCAGGCAATCGGTGCGGCGATCGGCCGCGAGCTCCGCTTCGAAGAAGTCCCCGTCCAGGACGCGCGGGCGCAAATGCTGGCCGACGGCCGTCCGCCCGCCCTCGTGGACGCGCTACTGTCGGCGGCCGAGAACCGCTCGTCCTCGACCCTGGTCACCTCGACCGTCACGGACCTCACCGGGAAACCACCGCGCAGCTTCCAGCAGTGGGCACGCGACCACCGCGAGACCTTCCGCTGACTGGGCGCCCCAAGCCGAACCGGGCAGACACACCTGACGTCCCTTCCGTGCGGAGCAACACCCGTGGTCATCGAACATGCCGAACTGGTGATCGCCCTCGGCCGGGAGGCCGAGTTCGAAGAGGCTTTCGCCCGTGGTCGCCAAGCTGTCGCGCAGGCTGCCGGCTACCGCTGGGCCCGTCTCATCCGCCAGATCGAAAATCCTCACAACTATCTCCTGCTGGTTGGCTGGGAGACCGTGGAGGCACATACGGTTGACTTCCGCCAGTCCGAACTGTTCCAGCTGTGGCGCGAAGCGGTCGGCGAGTTCTTCGCCACCCCACCTGTCATCACGCACTACGCGCAAGCATCTTGAGGCGCGGACAGTTCCCGCCACGGGAGCAACCAAGAGCGACAGGCGATTCTCAAACACCCCGCGGTTGGGGCGGGTCAGAGATCGTTCTCGCCTACGAACGGAGGTCGATCACTGATTCGAGGAGGCGTGTTGCAGGACGATGATCGCCGCGGGGAAGCGAGATGGCAGATTGGCGAGAACCCCGGCTGGTGGCTGTCAAGCCTCCGGCTGACGAGACGATGATCGGGACGGCTTCGGGGACAAGCAGCGGAGCGGGCGTGTTCTCCGGCCGGACAACGGCGGTCCTCGCGGACACCATGGTCATCTTCTTTCACCTCAGAGCAGGACGTGTTCCTCTGGCGGGGGAACGACGGCGTGCCAGCATGCCGTGCAGGTGCTCGGTGACGCCGAGGATGTCCTCGATGGCAGGCAGATGCCGGCCCACCTGAGCCGCGAAGCAGGCCGTCGCGCCGCAGACGCGCACGTGGCGACGCCCGCGCGGGGCTGCCAGATCCGGGTAGAAGGCCGGGGGACCGAGCCCGGCCGCCGCGGTCAGTCCGAACCGTCTGGCCACCTTCGGTGCCCCGCATTCCGGCCGCCGGCGGCCGAGCACGGTCATCTCGGCCTCGCGCGCCGCCTGCGGGAGCGCCATCGAGGCGGTTCCGTTCGTCAAGCGTGGCTGGACGTCCACGTCAGGGGCCAGGGCTCTCAGAAGGTCCTGCCGCCCTGACGGACGATGGCGACGGGACACCTGGCTTGTCGCACCATGGCCGCCGCCACGGAGCCGAACCGTCCGTGCGGGCTCCCGACGACCATCAGGGTCGTGTCGGCCACGGCGGCGAGTGCGTCGCCCGCTCCTGACAATGTCGTACGGGCCTCGATCGTGACGTTCGGCGCCTTCTTCCTCCACGGTGTGAGGAGGTCTGCCAGCCAGTCTTCAGCCGCATTCCGAGCCGCCATCGGGTCGAAGGCCGGGATGGTCACTCCTCTCCAGGAGGCCGCCGGCAGATCCCACGCATGGATGACCACCAGGGGCAGCCCGCGCATGGCCGCTTCGGTACAGGCGAAGGCAAGCACCGCCTCGGCCTTGCCGTCATCCGCCACACCCGCCACGATCGGCCCCGGGTGAGAAGGCCGCGGCAGCGAACCCTTACCACGGACCACGATGACCGGGCAGGACGCGTGAGCGGCCACATGAGCGGCCACCGAACCGACGACCGCCCGAGCCACCGCGCCCAGTCCGCGGCAGCCGACCACGAGCAGGTCGGCATCGCCTGACAGCGCCTCCAGCCGCTCGGTCGCCGACCCTTCGTACAGGTCGGAGCGCACGTCCAGTCCCGAGGAACTCGCTCGCGCACAGTCGGCACCGTGCCAGAGCACATGCTCGGCAGCTCTCCGCAACGACTCGCGCGCCGATTGATCTCCCCCGCCGTAGGGCCACTGCCACGCGTGACAGACGGTGAGCGGAAGCCTCCTCAGTTCGGCCTCGTCCATCGACCAGTCCAGCGCCTGCATCGAGTGGTCGGAGCCGTCATAGCCGACGACCACGCCAAATGTCTCCACTTGTCCACTCTTGGCAGGATCGCCGTGCGATATGCGCCCCGCCCCGCAAGCTTTCACGTTTCCCGCCCAGGACTTGGGCCGGCGTCGAAGCAACGCGGCCAAAGGCGCGTTCCTCATCCGCGCGGATGTGAGCGGTCACAGCGGCGAAGACATCCAGCGGCGGCCCATCGGTCGTGCGGCTTGCCGGGCTCGCCGGGTCGTCCGTTGCCGAAGCGCGCTCGCAGGATTGCGCACCACGGCTCCGCTGCCGGTGCCCGGAGTGATCGACGCGATGATGAAACCCGGCTTCGGCACGGCGACGCTGCTCGTCTATCCGGCGCTGACCTTTTCCTGATCAGGTCCTTGTCCGCCGTCCGCAGGACGTTGGTCCCTGCCGCATCCGCGGTGGTGTCGCCCACGATGAGAGGCAGGCGGCCGTCGATGGACGTGGCCTGCGATTGGGGGCTCGGATGGACGGAGCGCAAGGTTCGCGGCCGCAGAACCGGCCGAAGTCGGCGCGTGAACCTGGAGACGACCGTGTGTCATCCGGTCTTGCCAGCGGCGCGCCACCACTTCGTCATCGCCGCCTGTCACCCACCTTCAGAAGCGAGGAGCGATGATGGACAGCATCGACGTGAGCGGCACGGTCAAGGAGGTCGCCCGGGTCGACCGGGTCTTCGGCGAACCGGCCACGCAGGACGGAGTCACGATCATTCCAGTCGCCCGGATCGGCGGCGGCGGTGGCGGCGGCAGCGGCAAACAAGAGGGAGAGCGGCCCGGCGAGGGCTCCGGCGGGGGCTTCGGGCTGGGCGCCGCGCCCGCGGGTGTGTTCGTCGTCAAGAACGGCGATGTCCGGTGGCGGCCCGTGATCGACATCAACAAGGTCATCCTGGGCGCTCAGACGGTCGCCGTCGTCGCCCTGCTGACCATACGGGCCATCGCCCGGATGCGGTACGGCAGCCGGTCGAGCAAGCGGCGGTGACCGTCCTCAAAAGGCCAGGGCCCGGGCGGCTGGTCGCCGTCCGGGCCGTGAGCGTGCCGGCTACGGTTCCAGGCTCCTCGGGACGGAGTCAGATGGGCCATAGGGCTGCTGGGTGTGCCCGCGGGCATCGTAGATCTTCACCCATTCGATGGACGGGAACTGCTTGAGCGTCGGATTGATCTCGTCGGCGATGGTGAAGGTCGATCCCGCGCCGGTGAGCCGGCCGGTCAGGTAGACCCTGGCGACTCCCCGCTTGACGGTCAACTTGCTGAAGCCGGTGGTCTTGGAGCTGACGAAGCGCAGCCCTCGTGCCTTCTCGGCCTGCGTAGGCCCGGCGAACAGCCGCTGCAGCGCGCCGTAGGCGGTGGACGGCGGGATCGCGGGCCGCGGCACCGCCGTGGTGTACGGCTGTCGGCCGGCGTTGTAGTTGGCCGTGTTGAGAAAGTAGTCACGTACCGGGACCGTTCGGTACGGGGTGGCGATGTCGACGACCACCCGGCTGGGCCGGGTCAGCTTGTAGACCCGGTACGAGGCGTGCTTGGCCAGCCCGACTCCGTAGGTCAGTTCGGAGTTGTAGGGGGTGGCGGACACGACCTGGATGACGCCGGGCAGCGGGTAGGCGGTGCGGGTGGGACCTGATGTGGTGCCGGCTTCCTCGAAGCGGATCCGCAGCAGCGCGTCTCCCACCACGCCGACGGTGCGGCCGGTGGTCTGGTCGACGTTCCGGTTGACGTAGCGGGTCCGCACCGTGTGCGGGAGGCGACCGCGGAACTCGAACACCAGCCGGTCGAAGCCGGGGTGGTGGGTGGCGCGCACGCCGGTCAGCGTGGGCACCGGGGCGAGCTGGGCCGCCTGCGCGGGGAGAGCCAGCGGGAGGGTCACCACCGTGGCCATGGCCGTTCCGGCGATGAGGGGACGGATCGGGAGCATGATTGATCATCTTCTTTCCCGTGAGTGCTCCTTGACCTAAGCGTCACGCGCGGCGGGAAGGGACAACAGGGCCGAACGGCCCGGCACCGGGTGCCGTATGGTCCACCGTCGGCGACCGCTTCCGGGCCTGTTCCGGCCGCGCTCATGTCGACGATCCCTGGTAAGACGAGCAGTTGGGCGAGCACTTCATCGCGTGTCTCGGTCATCGGACGCTTCTCTCGCGTCTGGTTTGGGGGAGCCCTCTCAGGGATGGTGACAGGGACAGGGCATGGTCAGGTCTCGGGTTCGGCGAGCGCGCCGAAGGCGACGATGTTGTCGCGGTAGGAGCCCGCAGTGCGGTCGAAGGATCCGCCGCACGTGATGAGCCTGATCTCCGGCCTGTCGGTGTCGGCGTAGACGTGGTCGGTGGGGAAGGCGCTCTTGGGATAGCGCTCGACGGTGTAGATGCGGAAGGTGGCCGTCCGGCCGTCCTGGCGCGGTACCTGAACGAGCGCGCCGGGCTGAAGTCGGGCGACCCGGTAGAAGACGGCGGGACCGCTGCGGCGGGAGTCCACGTGTCCGTAGAAGGCGGCGGGGCCGATTTCGCCGGGGGACGCGCCGTCGGCGAACCAGCTCACCAGATACGGCTTGCTGAGCGGCGGCTCTCCGGCGCTGCCGTCGGCCTTCAGCCCCATCGCCACCACCGGCGCGTCCACGTTGAGGGAGGGGATGAGGATACGAGTGGGTGCGGATCGGGGCAGCGGCCGTGCCGCACCGGTGGACGCGGAAGCGCTCGTGACGGCCGATGGCGGTTCTGCGGCCGGTGGCGGGCTCTGCCTGGTGGTCAGAAGCACGACCACACCCGCGGTGACGAGCACGACCGCCACGGTGGCCCAGGCCGCCGCCACCCACGGGCGGCGGCCTGCCCGGCGCTCAGACATCGTCCCGGCGGCGCAGCGCCGCTGCCGTCGCGGCGAGCCCGCCCGCGGCGATCAATCCGAGGCCGGCGGCGTACGGCACGGGATCGGCCTGTGTGGCGCCGTCGCCTGTCTTGGCGGGTCCGATCGGCTTGGGGTAGCCGACTCGCAACCAGGTCTGGGCATCGAGGTCGATGCCGTTGCCGAACAGCGACACCTGGTAGGGGCCTGCGGGCAGGCCCGCGTGGGTGCGTACGGTCAGCTCGGTCTTGCCCTCCAGCGGGTGTCGGCCGAACGCCCTTGACTGCACCACGGTCGCGTCGGTGCCACCCGGCAGATTGACCGTGATCTTGACCCAGTCACCGCGGGTGCTGACGACCCGTGGCGACACGGAGATCGCCGCTTTGGGTGCCGGCGTCGTCGGCTCGTCGGTCGGCTCATCCGTAGGCGGTTGGGTGGTCGGCTCGCTGTTGGTGACCGTCGGGCTGGTGGGGGGCGTCGAGGACGGGCTCGGCGCCGGGGTTGCGGCGAGGGCCGTGCCCGTGGCCAGGACGACGGCCACGGCACCGGACAGCATCGCCGTGACGATGCGATACATGATTGCCTCCAAGGGCACTTGTAGGGCCCGAGAGCATGTCCTTTCATCTCACTCAACCGCTATGTCCAAGCCGGGGTCAGGGGCGAAGGTCGCGGGTTTCTCGCCGATCGGCCCGGCAGGCCCGATCTCGGCATCGCCAATGTGCGGCAGTACGAGCGTGGCGTCGTGTCTCGGCTGGGTCAGGTACGCGACACGCGCCAGCCCGAACTGCGCTTCAGGTCCAATGGCGCGTCGATGAGGACCTCGGGCCCGGGTGGCCTCGCGGACGTGGAGCGACGGTGGAAGGAGAGCGTAGGGGAGGCACGTGATGGCCAGGTACATCATGGTCGGCGTGGACGGGTCCGCACCGGCGACGGCAGCCGTGGAGTGGGCCGCCGCCGACGCCCGCCGCAGAAGGCTGGGACTGCGGATCGTGCACGTCTGCGAGCAGCGGCCGTACGGCCGGGACACGATGGAGTACGGCTCGCGCATCCTGGCCTCGGCCGGTGCCCGCGCGCGTGAACTGGCGGGCGATGTCGAGGTGAACACGGCGCTGTTGTCCGGGAACGTGATCGACATCCTGATCGGTGAGTCGGCGGGCGCGGACAGCGTGGTGCTGGGATGCCGGGGGCTCGGCGGTTTCGCCGGGATGGTCGTCGGTTCGGTTGGACTGGGCGTCGCCGGCCACGCCGCTGAGCCGGTGGTGATCGTCCGTCGTCTTCCGGAGATCCAGCACGATCGGGTGGTGGTCGGGTATGACGGGTCGGGGCATTCCGAGGCAGCGATGCGGTACGCCGTCGACCAGGCCCGAGCCCGCGGGGAGGCGTCATGAACATCGGGTCGCTGACCGCCGGGCAGGTGATGAGCCGGGTCCTGGTGGCGGTCAAGCCAGCCGAGGAGCCGGGCGAAGTGACGAAGTGATGACCGGGATGTTCCACCTGGAACCCGTCCTGCCCCACGAGAAGCAATAGGAGGCGCGCGATGGACGCGCTGGTTGTGTACGAATCGATGTTCGGCAACACCAAGCGGATCGCCGAGGCGGTGGCCGAAGGGCTGGCGACCCGGCTGCGTACCGAGGTGGTCGAGGTGGGCTCCGCGCCAGGCAGGGTCGGGCCGGAGGTGGTGCTGCTCGTGGTGGGCGGGCCGACGCACGCCTTCGCCATGAGCCGGGCCTCCACCCGCCGTTCCGCCGCCCAGCAGGCCACCGCGCCGCTGCTCTCGAGTGGGGACGGCGTGCGTGAATGGCTGGCAGCCCTCGGCACGGCCTCGGCCACGCTCGGCTCGGCCGCGTTCGACACCCGTGTCGCCAAGCCGCGCCTGCCCGGCTCCGCCGCCCGCGGCGTCGCCAAGCGGCTGCGCCGCCTCGGCATCAGGGCGGTGGCCCCGGCGCAGAGCTTCTACGTCGCCGGGACGGAAGGGCCGCTGGCGGAGGGGGAGCTGGAGCGGGCCAGGCAGTGGGGCGAGAGCCTGGCGGCGGCGTTCCCCGTCGCTGCCCCCTGACCATCGGCTATGGGCCGAAGGTCCCTGCGAGTGAGGGCCTTCGGCTCCCCCGCGCACGTTGCCCCGAGTGATCTATTGAAGCCATGGAAGCTTCCACGCATGCCCTGACCGGGCTGGCCGCTGACGATGCCACCCGGTTGCTGGCGCAGCACGGGCGCAACGAACTGCCCGAAGCCGAACGGCCGTCCCTGCCTGCTCGGGCGGCCCGGCAGCTGGCCGACCCGCTGTCGATCCTGCTGCTGATCGCCGGCGCGGTCACCCTCGCCGTCCTGCGCGAGGTGCCGGAAGGGTCGGCGATCCTGGCCATCCTGCTGGTCAACGTGACCATCGGGGTGACGCAGGAGGCCAGGGCCGAGCAGGCGGTCCATGCCCTGCGGACGCTGACCGCGCCGATGGCCAAGGTCCGGCGTGGCGGTGCCGTGCGGCGGATTCCGGCGGCCGAGGTGGTGCCGGGAGACGTGATCGAGGTGGCGGCCGGTGACCGGGTGCCCGCGGACGGACGGGTGGTGGAGGCGGCCTCGCTGGCGGCCAACGAGTCGATGCTGACGGGGGAGTCCCGCTCAGCGGCCAAGCGCGCCGGCGGGCACACCGGCGGGCCGCTGGGCGATCGGGACGGCGAGCTGTTCTCCGGGACCATGATCGTGCGGGGTTCGGGGGTGGCGGTGGTCACCGCCACCGGTGCGGGGACGCAGATGGGCGCGATCGCCTCGGCCTTGCAGGGGCAGGTGAAGGGGCCGCTGGAGGCGGAGCTGGCCGCGGTGTCCAGGCGTATCGGCGTGCTGGCCGTCGTGGCGGGCGTGGTCATGGTGGTGCTCGGGTTCGCCAGGGGCGGGATCGCGCCGTTCGAGCTGGTGCTGGCCGGAGTGGCGCTGGCGATCGCGGCGGTGCCGGAGAGCATGGCGGCGGCTGTTACCACCGCGCTGGCGCTCGGCTCCCAGCGCATGGCCAGGCTGGGCGTGATCGTCCGGCGGTTGTCGGCGATCCAGGCGCTGGGCGCGACCACGGTGATCGCCTCGGACAAGACCGGCACGCTCACGACCGGCCGGCTGGCCGTGCAGGACCACGTCGCCGTGGCCGGCGCGGACCTGTGGCGCGCCGCCGTACGGTGCAATGACGCCCGCGACGGGCTCGGCGACGCGGTGGACGTCGCGCTGGCGATCGCCGCCGCCGATCACGGCGTGCGCCAGGACGAACCGCGGCTGGCCACGCGGCCGTTCGAGGCCGACACCCGGTCGATGGCCGTCGTCACCGAAGGACCCGTGCTGACCGTGAAGGGCGCCCCCGAGGTCGTGCTGGCCCGCTGCGCGCCGGGGGAGGAGATCGACCGGCTGGCCGCCGCCGTTCCCGAGCTGGCCAGAAAAGGGCTGCGGGTGCTGGCGCTGGCCGAGGGCGACACCGCCGACCTCGACGCGATCGGGCTGCGGCCAGTCGGCCTGGTCGGGCTGAGCGACGAGATCCGCCCGTCGGCCCGGCAGGCGGTGGCCGACTCACGCCAGGGCGGCATCCGGGTGATCATGGTGACCGGCGACCACGCCGACACCGCCCGCGCCGTGGCCGAGGAGGTCGGCATCGAGCCCGAGCCGGTGGTGACCGGGGCGGGCCTGGACGGTGCGGACCGCGCGGCCCGGCTTCGCGAGGCGGGCGTGCTGGCGCGCGTCGATCCGGCGACCAAGCTGGACCTCGTCCACGCCCTGCGCGAGGGCGGCGAGATCGTCGCGATGACCGGCGACGGCGTCAACGACGCACCCGCGCTGCGGCACGCCGACGTCGGGGTGGCGATGGCGGGGGAGGAGGGCACCGACGTGGCCCGCGAGGCCGCCGCGGTGATCGTCACGAACGGCGAGCTGGGCACCATCGTCACCGGCGTGCGCGAGGGCCGACGCCTGCACCACAACGTCGCCTCGATGATCGGCTACCTGCTGGCCGGCAACCTGGCGGAGATCTTCCTCGTGCTCGTCGGCCTGTTCCTCTGGCCCGACCTGGTCATCCCGCTGCTGCCGGTGCAACTGCTCTGGATCAACCTGGTGCTCGACGGCATCCCCGCCATCGCCCTGGGCGTCGACCGCGCGCCCGGGGACCCCTTGGCGACCAGGCCCGCCGGGGACGGCCTGCTGTCGCGGCGGGTGCTGGCCAGGATAGCGGTGCGCTCGCTGATCGTGGGCCTGCTGGTCGTCGCGGCCGTCGAGGTCGCCCGCCGGCTCGGCTGGGACGACACCATGGTCAGGACCCAGGCCGTGCTGACCCTCGTGTTCGCCCGGCTCACCCTCGCCTATGTGGCCAGGGCGCGGCGGTGGACGTTCGAGTGCGGCTGGTGGCGCGGCCGGGCGGTGCTGCTCGCCGTCACGGGCACGGCCGCGCTGCAGGCGCTGGTCACACTGGTGCCGCCGCTGGGCGTGCTGCTCGCCCTGGCGCCGATCCCGCCGCTCGGCTGGGCCATGGCCGCAGGCGCCGCCCTGCTCACCCCACCTCTGTGCGACCTGGTGCGGGGCTGGGGCCGGACGTCCCGCTAGGCCGGGGACCTTCGGCCCTATCCGCCCGGCGACTCGCGCGGCGATCATGGAAGCAGACACCCGCCGAGGTGCGAGAGATATCCCCATCCCCGTGGCGGCCCCGGTCCGGCAGCGGATCGTGGCAGTGACCGGCAGTCACCATGGCGAGGCCATCCGGGCACGGGGCCGTCCATCCCCACTCGGCGGGTGTCTTCGCGGATCGCCGCTGAAAAGGGGCCGAAGGTCCATCGTTATCGGGACCGTGGCCTCTGACCCCTCAGCCCGGGGCACCGGACGATGAAGGCATGAGAATCGGAATCAACGGATTCGGCAGGATCGGCAGGGCCGTCCTGCGCCGCGCGCTCCGCACCGACCTGGACATCGTCGCCGTCAACGACATCACCGACGCGGCCGCGCTGGCCCACCTGCTCAAGCACGACTCCACGTACGGGCCGCTCGATCTGCCCGTCACCGCCGCCCCCGGTCTGCTCGAGGTCAACGGCCGGAAGATCGGCGTCAGCGGCTGCGCCGACCCCGCCCAGATCGACTGGCGGGCCCACGACGTCGAGCTCGTCATCGACGCCACCGGCCGCTTCCGCACCAGGGACGCCCTGGCGAGCCACCTGAAGGCCGGCGCCCGCAAGGTCCTGCTGTCGGCCCCCGGCAAGGGCCTGGACGCCACCATCGTCCCCGGCGTCAACGACGCCGCCTACGACCCGGCCCGGCACGAGATCATCTCGCTCGCCTCCTGCACCACCAACTGCGTCGCCCCCATGGTCAAGGTGCTGCACGAGCGCTTCGGCCTCGTACGCGGATTCATGACCACCATCCACGCCTACACCGGCGACCAGATGCTGCTCGACGCCCCGCAGAAGGACCCGCGCCGCGCCCGCTCGGCCGCCGTCAACATCGTGCCCACCACCACCGGCGCCGCCCGCATGGTCGGCCAGGTCCTGCCCGAGCTGAACGGCCGCCTGGACGGCATCGCCATCCGCGTGCCGGTCGAGGACGGCTCCATCACCGACCTGTCCGCCCAGCTCACCCGTCCGGTCACCGTGCAGGAGATCAACGACGCCTTCGCCGCAGCCGCCGCGAACGAGTTGCACGGCATCCTGCGCTACAGCACCGACCCGCTCGTCTCCCGCGACATCATCGGCGACGCCGCCTCCTGCGTCTTCGACTCCGCCCTCACCCAGGCGAGCGGCGACCTGGTCAAGGTCTTCGGGTGGTACGACAACGAGTGGGGCTACGCCAACCGCCTCGTCGAGATGGCCCAGGGGATGGCCTGATGTCCGCGCAGCCCCTCATGGTGTCCACTCTGCGCTTCGACGAACACTGCCTGAAGCGCACGCGCCGCGTGCTCCGGCACACGCGCGCGGGCACTCGGGCTGGACGGTGAGCGGCTCGACGATTTCCTCGTGGCGGTCAACGCCCACGGCGTGAGGCCGGCCCACGCGGGCGAGGTCAGATGAAGACGAAGGAGGACATCATGATCATTGTAGGAGTGGACGGATCCGTGCCGTCACGGGCCGCCGTGGAATGGGCGGCCACCGAGGCCGACCGCAGGAGGCTGCCGTTGCGGGTCGTGCACGTGGTGGACACCTCGTGGTACCTGGTCGGAAAGCCTCCCACGGCGGTCCTGTCCGAGAGGGTGCTGCGCGAAGGCGAGCGAGTGCTGCGGGAAGCGGACGCGCTCGTCCGTGAGCGTCGGCCATCCGTCGAGGTCAGCACACAGGAGTTGGAGGGCGAGCCCGCCACGGTGCTGCGCGAGCAGGCGAAGGACGCCGATGGGCTGGTCGTGGGCAGCCGAGGGCTGGGAGGGTTCGCCGGCGCGCTGCTGGGCTCGGTGAGCATGCACGTGGCCGGGCACGTCCGCTGTCCCGTCGTGGTGGTACGCGCCGAGCACCGGCCCCCGCACGGCGAGGTCGTGGCCGGGGTGGACGACTCACCGGAGTGCGAGCCGGCCCTGGCCTACGCCTTCGAGCAGGCCAAGCTGCGCGGGGCGACACTCCGGGTGGTGCACGCCTGGCAGCTGCCGGTGCACGCCTTCGCGCCGGAGGCCGTCTACGACCTGGACGAGGTCCGTACGGCGCAGCACCAGGTCGTGCGCGACCGGCTCAAGACCCTCGGCCCCGACTATCCGCGGGTGACGGTCATCGAGGACGTGCCGTGCGCGCATCCGGTGGACGCGCTCACCGCGGCGGCCGAACGGGCTGACCTGCTGGTCGTGGGCTCGCACGGGCGCGGCGCTGTCGGGTCGGCGCTGCTCGGATCGGTCAGCCGGGGCGTGCTGCATCACGCACACTGCCCGGTGGCCGTCGTCCGCGCCTGAAGGCCAGGGACCTTCGGCGTGGTCACGCGGGACGTTCGCCGCTGAGCACGCCAGCCGCCGTACGAGAGCCTGAGGGCGAGGTGCGGATCATGTCGATCGAAGTCAAGGACGTCATGGGACGGGTGGCGGACATCCGCGCCCTGCTGCCGGAGCCTGGCCCGTTCACGGTCGAGATCGACGCGGGCGTGGTGGACGTCGTGTGCGAGCTGGTCGCCGAGGACGACGACGTTATCGTCGTCCCGCCGCTGACGTAGGAGCGCCGTCGTGGACACGGCATGGCACATCGCACGTCCAGCACGGCCACGTCGGGCATGAGCGCCGGGATGCGCGCGATCGCGGACTCCGCGGTGCCCGCCTCGCCGATCACCTCGATGTCGTCCTCAGAGTCCAGCAGGGCCGCGACACCACGGCGGACGACCTCGTGATCGTCGAGGAGGAACACCCGAATCATGCTTGCGACGCTACAGAAGGGGCGGGATGACCGGAAGGACGAAAGTCCTCAAGTCCTGCAGGAGAAGGTCCCGCGCTGTGGGGTCGGATGGCGCTGGGCGGTCGGCGATCTCCCGGGTGTCCTGGAAGAGGACACGGAGGAGGAAACATGATTCTCGTTGGTGTGGACGGCTCCAGGGCCGGCCTCGAAGCCGCCGGCTGGGCGGCGCGCGAGGCATCCTTGCGCGGGGTGCCGCTGACGGTCGCGCACGCCATCCCGGGTTGGGCGTGCGCGACCGAATCAGGGCGCCTTGCCGAGGTGGCCGCGTGGATGCGCCAGGGCGGCGAGTCCGTCTTGGCGGCGGCGGAGGAACGGGCGCGCAGGGGCGACCCTCAGATCAGCGTGCGGAGCACTCTGTTGCCCGGCGACCCCCGCGCGGCGCTGATCGGCGCGGCGGAGGATGCCGAGCTACTGGTCGTGGGCAGCCACGGGTTCGGGGGCGTACGAGGGATGCTGGTCGGATCGGTTGCCTACGGCGTCGCCGGGCACGCCTCGTGCGATGTCGTGGTGGTACGCGAGCAAGCCTTGTCGCCGCGGGGTGAGGTCGTCGCCGGAGTCGACGGCTCGCCGGCCTCGTCCAGGGTGCTGGAGTTCGCCTTCGCGGAGGCGCGGCTGCGAGAGCTCCGGCTCCATCTGGTGCGAGCCCAGTCCCATCCGTGGCCGCACGGGTTCGCCCCCGACGGCGGCCGAGTCGACGACCTTCCGGCGGTGCGGCGCAAGCTCGCCGAGCGGTATCCCGACGTGTCGGTCGTCGAGGACGTGATCCACGGCCATCCCGCTGAGGTGCTGCGGCAGGCGTCCGCGGGGGCGGACCTCCTGGTCGTGGGGTCGCACGGGCACGGGGTCCTGGCCGGGACGGTTCTGGGCTCGGTCAGCCACGCGTTGCTGCACCATGCCGCGTGCCCGCTCGCCGTGGTCAGGAGCGCACGGTGAACGCCGGCCCGCGTGACCCCGTCACCGATTACCTGGCCCGGATCGGCCGCACGCCGTTGCTGACCGCCGACCAAGAGGTCGAACTCGCCGGCCGGATGGAGGCGGCCGCCCACGCCGCCCGTCTGATCGAGCAAGAGACCGCGAAACCCGGACTGGAGGACGTCGTCGCCGACGGCCGGAAGGCAAGAAAGCAGCTGATCGAGGCGAATCTGCGGCTGGTGGTGTCCATCGCCAAGCGCTACGCGGCCCGCGGCATGTCACTGGCGGACGTGATCCAGGACGGCAACCTCGGCCTGATCGAGGCCGTCGAGCGGTTCGACCACAAGCGCGGCACCCGCTTCTCCACCGTCGCCACCTGGTGGATCCGCAAGGCGATCCAGCGCGGGCTGGAGTACGCGCACCCGGTGCGGCTGCCCATCGCGATCCAGGACGAGCTCGTCAAGGTCGCCCGTGCCGAGGGACGGGCGCTGCACCGGCTGGGCCGCGTGCCGACCGAGCGGGAATGGGCCGAGGAGGCGCAGCAGAAGCCCGCGAGACTCGCCTTCCTGCGGGGACTGCCCGGCACCTGCGCCAGCCTGGACGCTCCGGCGGGGGAGGAGCGGCACCAGTCCACCCTCGGCGATGTGGTGGAAGACGACCGCGTTCCCTCTACCGAGGAGTCGGTCGAGCGACAGGTCCTCGAGAAGGTCCTCCACGAACTGGTGGACGAGCTGGCCCCGCGCCAGGCGCTGATCGTGCGGCTGAGGTTCGGCTTGGACGGGCACGACCGGCACACGCCCCGGCAGATCGCCGAACAGCTCGGGCTGACCCCGCAATGGGTCCGGCAGCTCGAGAGGGAATCGCTCACCCGGATGCGCAGCCACGGACGATCGTACGGCTTGCGCGCGTGGGCCAGCTGACCTGCGATCCAGGACAGGAGAACGACCATGAGACACACTGCTGGGCGCCGGCTCCGGTGGTTGTACCGAGGCGGCCGGCCCAATCGCGTGGCCCGGGCTATGAACCGGACCTGGGTCGTGGTGCACTCCAGCGGTCTTGCGCCCCGTCTGGTGACCTTGGAGGTCCCCGGTCGCCGCACGGGCCGGATCATCGCCTTCCCCCTGGTGGTCGCCGACCACCAGGGGGAGCGCTACCTGGTGGCGATGCTGGGCCGGCACACCAACTGGGTGCTCAACCTGCACGCGGCCGGCGGTCTTGCGGTGCTGCGCCAAGGCCGGCGCAGGAGCGTCCACCTCACCGAGGTCGAGCCCGCCGAACGCGCTCCCATATAACGGCCCCGTAGAAGGGCCTTTCGGGCCCTGCCCGGCCCGGCGAGTGCGCACGACGCTGGAACCGCCGGTGTCGCGGTGGTACGGCCGCGCACACAGCAGTCCTGAGCGGCAGGGGACGAAGGTCCCGGCGCTGCGGGTCGTACGGCACTGCTACGGAAGCCCCGCGGACGGTGTGCTTGAGGTGACAAAGAAACGGCGAAACACCCTTGGAAAGGGGGCCGTCATGGCCGCCACCATCAGCAGGCCCGCCACGGAGACCGGCGCCGCCCAAACCCGCCGTCCGGTCGATTACGTCTGGGCAGCCGCCCGGATCGCGATCGGCTGGGTCTTCCTGTGGGCGTTCCTGGACAAGACCTTCGGCTGGGGTTTCGCCACTCCGGCCAACCGCGCCTGGATCGAGGGCGGCAGTCCGACGACCGGGTTCCTCAAGGGCACGGGCGAGCACGCGCTCGGCGGGTTCTTCAGCTCGCTGGCCGGGCAGGCGTGGGTGGACTGGTTGTTCATGGCCGGCCTGCTGGGCGTCGGCCTGGCGCTGATCCTGGGCGTCGGCACCCGGATCGCCGCCGGTGCCGGCAGCCTGATGCTGGTCCTGATGTGGGCGGCTGAGCTGCCCCTGGAGACCAACCCGTTCATGGACGACCACATCATCTACTCCATCGTCCTCATCGGCCTCGCTCTCGCGGGCGCGGGCGCCACGTTCGGGCTCGGCAACCTGCCGATCGTCCGGCGCAACGCCTGGCTGAAGTAGTGCCGACGATCAGGCGCCCACCTCCGGCATCCCGGAGGTGGGCGGCCGTTTGTTCGGGTCATGAAATCGATGACGGCTGTGCGGTGGTGGGGGCGGGGGCGTCGGATGCCGCGGGCCTCGATGCCTCCTTCGGCCGCCTTCATCACATCTCCTCGACGACACCGGAAGTAGGGACGGAAGTCCCGAGCAGGACAGCCCTTGGTCTTGGTCGCGTCAGGCGGTCACAGGTGTGGGAGATTCATCGAGAGATGAACTGATGGGCGCCTCGTGGCGGAATAGCCGGTCATCCGGGTGCATGGCTGATCGTGCGGTGTGGTGCAGGTTCTCCATGCTCCGTACGAGGGCGAGGTTCGCAGCGGTCAGCGTACGCACCTGCTCCTCCAGGTCATCCACCCTCTTGCGCAGAGCGAGCATCTCTGACTCGAGCGCCGACGACCCCATGATCATTCTTCCACCGATCATGATCGGTTCACCTCCACTGGTCTCCGGACACGCATCGTGCGCGACCCCACCCGGTCCGGAACACCGGCGAACGTCCCGCGTCTCACCGCCGAACGGCACCGAACAGCGCCTGAACGCGGACTCCATGTGAGGCAGCGAATCTGGCGGGCCGCGCACGGAACCGCCCGGCGCCTCGTGCCCACAAGATCCGCCCCGGCGCCTCTTACCGCTCCGAAGCCGCCATCCGGCTCTCCTGGATTCCAGCCGAGCTCGTCGCGCATGGCCACGACACCGCCGATGTTCTCGGCCAGGCGGACGGCGGTGTCGGCCCGGCTCGGGCCGAACGGGTAGTGCTCGCGCGGTGCGTCGACGCCGCCCGCCGGTGAGTGCCGGACGGCCCGCGCTTGGGTGCCGAAGGTCCCTGCCGGGTGGCGCGACCGTGTGACCACAGTGGGGACATGACCACTGTGTCCCAGCTCGGCCAAGGGCTCACCGCCGCCGAGGCGGCGGTCCGATTAGCCCAAGAAGGGCCGAACATCCTGCCATCCGCCCGCCGCACACCGGCGGTCGTACTGCTGCTGCGCCAGATGGTGCACTTCTTCGCGCTGCTGCTGTGGGGCGCGTCCGTGCTGGCGTTGCTGGCCGGGATGCCGCAGCTCGCCGTGGCGATCGTCATCGTCGTGCTGCTCAACGGCGCCTTCGCGTTCGCCCAGGAGTACCGCGCCGACCGAGCCTCCCAGCGGCTGCGCGAGCTCATCCCGGCCAACGTGGTGGTGCGCCGCGACGGCAGGCGTCAGGTGATCGAGGCCGCCGGGCTGGTGACCGGGGACGTGGTGCTCCTGGAGGCGGGCGACCGGATCTCGGCGGACCTGGAACTGGCCGAGGTGCACGGGCTGGGCGTCAACGAGTCGATGCTGACCGGGGAGAGCCGCCTGGTGCGCCCGGCGTGCGGTGAGCCGGCCTTCGCGGGCACGTTCGTGGTCGAGGGGGAGGCAGAGGCCGTGGTGGTGGCCACCGGCGGGCGTACCCGGCTGGCCGGCATCGCCAAGCTGACCCAGGAGGCGTCCCGGCCGCCCAGCCCGCTGTCGGTGCAGATCGGCAAGGTCGTCAAGATCGTCGCGGGGATCGCGCTCGCGGTCGGGGTCGTCTTTTACGGGCTCGCGTTGCTCCTGGGCATGGAACCGGGGCAAGGCTTCCTGTTCGCGCTCGGCGTCACCGTGGCGCTCGTCCCCGAGGGACTGCTGCCCACGGTCACGTTGTCGCTGGCGCGGGCCGCGCAGCGGATGGCCGCCCGCAACGCGCTGGTGCGCCATCTGGAGGCGGTGGAGACGCTCGGCTCGGCCACGTTCATCTGCACCGACAAGACCGGCACGCTGACCCGCAACGAGATGACCGTGGCCGACCTGTGGGCGCCGTCGTGCCCGCCGGCCGACGTGCTGCGTACCGCCGTGCTCAGCTCGACCGGGCGGATGAGCGGCGGCAAGCCGGTGGGCGACCCCATGGAGGTCGCCCTGCACGTCGAAGCGCTGCGGTTGCGGGCCGACCTGACCGGCCAGATCACCGCACGCTTTCCCTTCGACCCGGTACGCCGCTGCGCCTCCGTGGTGAGCGGCGGCCGCTTACACCTGAAGGGAGCCCCGGACGCGGTGCTGCCCCTCTGCCACGCCGTGCCCGGCGTGGAGGAGGCGCTGGCCAGGATGAGTGATCGAGGCCTGCGCGTGCTGGCGGTCGCCCGCGGCGGCACGGCCGAGGAGCGGGAGCTGGAGTTCCTCGGCCTGATCGGGCTGTACGACCCGCCGCGCGACGACGTGGCCGAGGCGATCTGGAAGTGCCGGATCGCCGGGATCAAGCTGGCCATGGTCACCGGCGACCACCCGCGCACGGCCCGCGCCATCGCGGCCGAGGTCGGCCTGCTGGGGGAGGAGGAGCTCGTCGTCACCGGGGCGGACCTGCCGGAGGACGAGGCTGCACTGGGCGAGCTCCTGGATCACGACGGCGTTGTCGTCGCACGGGTGACACCCGAGGACAAGCTGCGCATCGCCCGCGCCCTGCGCTCACGCGGGCACGTCGTGGCGATGACCGGCGACGGCGTCAACGATGGCCCCGCCCTGCGCGAGGCCGACATCGGCATCGCCATGGGCGCCTCCGGCACCGACGTCGCCCGCGAGGCCGCCGACCTCGTTCTGCTCGACGACCGCTTCGCCACCATCGTGGCGGCCGTCGAACTGGGCCGCGCCACCTACGCCAACGTGCGCCGCTTCCTCACCTACCACCTGACCGACAACGTCGCCGAACTCACCCCGTTCGCCGTCTGGGCGCTGTCCGGCGGCACGATCCCGCTGGCGCTGAGCGTGCTGCAGGTGCTGGCCCTGGACATCGGCACGGACCTGCTGCCCGCCCTCGCCCTGGGCGCTGAACCGGCCAACCCGCGTACCATGCACGGCCCCGCCCGCACCGGTAACCTCATCGACCGCCGCCTGCTCGTGCGCGTGTTCGGCGTGCTGGGCCCAGCCCAGGCCGTGGCCGAGATGGGCGCGTTCGTCGGCGTGCTGCTGCTGGGCGGCTGGCAGTTCGGCACCGCGCCTGATCTGGGCCTGCTCGCGGCCGCATCGGGGGCCGCGTTCGCCGCCGTCGTGCTCGGCCAGTTCGCCAACGCCTTCGCCTGCCGCAGCGAGTCCCGCTGGATCGGCAGGATCCGCTGGCCTACCAACCGGCTGCTGCTGTGGGCGATCGCCTTCGAAGCGGTCATGCTCCTGCTCTTCCTCGGTGTCCCGGCCGTCGCGAGGCTGCTCGGCGGCGCCTTCCCGCCGGCGGCCGGGTGGGTGCTGGCCGCGCTGGCGATCCCCGTGATGATCTTGGCCGATGCGGCGTACAAGGCTTGGCAAGCCAGGCGTGGGGTGATCCGCGGGTCCAGCTGATCGCGCCTCGGGTGTGGGTGCGCGAGTGGGGCACGGTGCTGACCGCGCTCGGGCTGCCGGCCGACCCGCGCGAGCGCCGCCGGCGCCGCGAGAGGGGTTTTCCCCGCCATGATGAGCGGCGGCGGCCACTCTCAGGCCATGATTGCCCTCTGGAGCCGATCCGCGCGTGGCGGCCACAGCGGCGGCTGCCCGTGTGGTAGGCATGATCACATTCCCCCGAATGCTGTGTGGTTGATCTTTACTTTCGATCACTTACCAAAAGTGAATGTTTCCACACCTAGAGTGATACCCCATCGGGCCCATGCGTGCGTGGGTGATCCGTCCTGGCGGGAGGCTGGTGACGGCGTGGATGGTGACGATGGTGGTCTTGCCGGTGCGATGGTTCGACCTTTTGTCCACCGGCGGCTGAGCCATCAGCCGCCGGTCATCCGTTCAGTGGGGCGGATCATCCGTCCGGTGGGCCGGCGGTTCAGCCGTCGATTCATGACATGGGTTGATGTGCGCCTTGCTACCGGATTGAAACGCTGACGACCTGAAGACGGAAAGGAGCGAGACTCATGCCGGAAGTGAGCGACAGAAGTACGAGCCTGCCGGACGGCGGGGCGGTGAGTCGTCGCGGGCTGCTCGCCGGTGCGGGGGCCGCGGCGGTCACCATGGCGGGCACCGTGGCGTGTACCGGGGCGACCGGCACGTGGGGTGCCGATACCACGTGGGCGGAATCGGATGCGGCGATATTCGGGCCGGTGACGGTACGGCCGGGCGATGTTCGCTATGACAACCTGCTGCGGGGCAACAACTTCCGGTTCGCCGGGCGGCCGGACGAGATCCGCGTGGTCGGGTCGACCGATCAGGTGGTGCGCGCGGTGTCGGAGGCGGTGCGGTCCGGCCGGCGGGTCGCGGTGCGCAGCGGCGGGCACTGCTACGAGAGCTTCACCGCCGATCCAGCGGTGAAGGTGCTGCTGGATCTTTCTCCGATGGAGGCGGTCGGCTACGACCCCGCGCGGCGGGCGTTCTCGGTGCGGCCCGGAGCGACTCTCGGTCACGTGTACCGGACGCTGTTCAAGGGCTGGGGTGTGACGATCCCGGGGGGCGCGTGCCCGGGTGTGGGTGCGGGCGGGCACATCGCGGGCGGCGGGTACGGGCCGCTGTCCCGGCGGTACGGCTCGGTGGTGGATCACCTGTACGGCGTGGAGGTCGTGGTGGTCGACCGCGACGGCACCGCCCGCGCGGTGGTCGCCACCCGCGAGCCGGACGACCCGAACCACGACCTGTGGTGGGCGCACACCGGCGGTGGCGGCGGCAACTTCGGCGTCGTCACCCGGTACTGGCTGCGCTCGCCGGGTGCCACCGGCACCGACCCTTCCCGGCTGCTGCCGACGTCGCCGCGGGAGATGCTGCAGCACGCGGTCTTCTGGTCCTGGGAGCACATGAGCAAACAGGCACTCACCCGGCTGCTGCGCAACTTCGGGACCTGGCACGAGCGCAACAGCGCGCCCGGCTCCCGATCCGCCGGGCTGTACGGCATCCTCCAGCCCTCGCACCGCGCCGCCGGGACCGTCATGCTGGTCGCGCAGATCGACGCGGACCTGCCCGGCGCCGACCGCATGGTGACCGACTTCGTGTCCGCTGTGAGCGCCGGCGTCGACCTCACACCGATGCATGTCCGGCGGACGATGCCGTGGCTGCACCGGATGACCTGGCCCGGCACCGGCGAGTCGGGTGACGTGCTCGCCCGGCGGTACAAGATCAAGGCCGCCTACCTGCGACGCTCGCTCACCGAGACGCAACTCGAGGCCGTCTACCGCAACCTGACGAATTCCTTGAGCGGGCCGGACGCCGACATGCTGCTC
This sequence comes from Nonomuraea sp. B12E4, assembly GCF_039871825.1. Lineage (NCBI taxonomy): Bacteria > Bacillati > Actinomycetota > Actinomycetes > Streptosporangiales > Streptosporangiaceae > Nonomuraea > Nonomuraea sp. B12E4. The sequence goes on from NZ_JBDPME010000041.1 coordinate 39,615, forward strand.
ATCGGCTACGGCGGCCAGGTCGGCGCCACAGCCCCGGAGGCCACCGCGATGGCCCAGCGAGACGTGATCATGAAAGCGGTCTACTCGACGACCTGGATGGACGAGGCGGACGACGCGGCCTGCCTCACCTGGGTCCGCGAGTTCTACCGCGACATGTACGCCGACACCGGCGGCGTGCCCGTACCCGGCGAGGTCAACGACGGCTCCTACATCAACTACCCGGATGCCGACCTGGCGGACCCGGCGTGGAACACCTCAGGTGTGCCCGCGCACCGGCTCTACTACAAGGACAACTACCCCCGCCTGCAACAGGTGAAGGCCCGGTGGGACCCGCGCGACGTGTTCCGGCACGCCCTGGCCATCGAAGCCCCCCAGTCCGGCTGACCGGCATCAAGACGTGCCGACGCGGAGGCTGATTTGTCCACCGGGGGCAAGCGTCGGGGAGGAGGACGCGGGCGAGCGAGCGCCGCCGCCGTTACCGAGCGTTCAACCGAGGGCGATCGTTCCCACGAACGTCTGAACAGCCCTGACCCGTGGACCAGGACTTCTCGTCTAGCCGACGATGGCCTCGGTGATCTGACGGGTGGTCTGCGCGGCGATCTGGGGATTGACGGCGGCGTAGGAGAGGTAAGCGTTCAGGCCGGTGGCCAGCGCCCAACCGCGGCCCCGGGTCCAGGTGGCGTCGTCCACGCCGAGCGCGGCGCGGAAGGCGGCCCGGCTCTCGGCCGACATCAGGGTGAACGCGATGGTCAGGTCACATGCCGGGTCACCGATGCCGAGTCCACCGAAGTCGATGACCGCACTGAGGCGGCCGTCGACGGTCAGCAGATTGCCGGTGTGGAAGTCGCCATGGAACCAGACCGGAGGACGATCCCATCCGGGGGCGCTCAACGCCGCGTTCCACAGTTCGGTCATCGCCGCGGTGTCGAACACGCCGCCGACCTCCGCGATGGCGGCTCGTGTCGCCTGGTCCCGGTCAGCCAACGGTCGCGCCGTAAGTCCGTCGCGGGTCTCCTCCGCCGGGATGTCCTCGGGCGCGAACCGCTGAAGGGCGGTCAGAAACTCCGCCAGTTCGACGGCGGCCGGGGACGAGTCCGCCAGTGCCTCGACGGTCGCCACCTCGCCCTCCAGCCAGCGGGACACCGCCCACCGCCACGGATAGCCGAAGTCGGGCTCGCCCACCCCTACCGGTACCGGGATGGCCAGGGGCAGTTGTGGGGCGAGCCGGGGCAGCCACTCATACTCCTTCTCGGCCTGTCCGATGGCGCCGGTGTGGCGGGGCAGCCGGACGGACAGCTCCTCGCCCAGCCGGTAGATCACATGGTCCAAGCCGGCGGGCTCGAGCAACTCCAAGGGCAATGCGGCCCACTGGGGGAACTGCGTATCGACCAGGTTCCTGGCCAGCGCGGCATTGATCTTGGGGCGGGTCTCTGCGCTTCTCGCGGTTGCCAAGAGCGGCTCCTGCCGTCGGCCCGCTCCGTGTAGCAGGCGGCTGGGGACTCATCACAGCGCACCGCGGGCTCGCCTGTCGATCGGATTTCGATGCTGAGGTGATGGTTTCCGGTTAAGAGCGGTTTCCTGGATCAGGTGCGGAGCCAGATGATCAGGGCGGCCAAGGTGGTTGAAGGGGGCAGGCGCGGATGGTGAGCCGGCGTCCACCCTTCTTGGCCGAGGCGCACCAGGAGCGCACCGGGCACGGCCGGCAGACCTCGCCGCTGAACTTGACCACGATCGCCTCGGTGTCGCGCTGGGTGCACCGGCCCCACCCACGAGGAACTCGCCCGCCGTTGCGGGCAGATGACCTGCTCGGCGTCCCAGTCGATGGTGAACGCCGAACGGTCGTAGCCGGCGGCGGCGCGGGCAACAGCTCGCTTGAGATGAGCGATTTGCTGTCGAGCTCGGGGATGGGCCCGTCACGCTCGGGGCCGTAGTTGCACGTGTCGATGACCGTCTTCCCGGCCAGTGGCGCGGCGGGCACGTGGGGGAAGGCGTTGACCGGCACCGTGATCACGACGATGTCACCGGCTGCCGCGGCTTCCCCGCTGGTCGCCGCGGACGCCCGCGGCCCCAGTTCCGCGGCCATGTCCGCGAGCGTCGGGACCGCGTGAGTTGCCGAGCACGACCTGATGTCCGGCCTCGACGGCGAGCCGCGCGATGGTGCCGCTGCCGATGAATCCCACAGTCGTCATATTCTGAGCCGCCCTCCTTGCCATGTGCCGGACTCGTTGAGACTAGGGTCCTTGCCGTCAGCTGGCGGGGAAGTAGTGGCCGTTGTCCAGATCGGCGAGCAGGCGGGGCTGAGCGGGTTCCCAGCCGAGGGTCCGGCGGGTGACGAGGTTGGACGCCGGGTAACTCTGCGTGACGATGTTCGCGAGGAACCCGAAGTATCCCGGCAGCACCAGTTCGTCCACGGGAACGCTCACGACGGGCAGGCCCAGACGGCTGCCGATGGCCTCGGCGATCTCGCGGAACGGGATGCCCCCGTCGTCGACCGCGTGCCAGTATTTGCCGGCCGGGCTCTTCTCCAGCGCCAGGCGGAACAAGGAGGCGACATCGCGGATGTGCACGGCGTTCCACAGGTTCGCGCCGTCTCCGGGGTAGCCGATGAAGCCCTTCTCCTTCGCGAGCGCGATCAGCGTCGGGAGGAAGCCGGCACGATCGGTCGTGCTGTGCGCGATGTTGGCGATCCGCACGACCGAAGACCGCACGTCCTGCTCGGCGAGGCCGATCACGGTGGTTTCCACGACGTTACGAGCCCGCAGGGTGCCCTTGTGCTCATCGCCACTGGGAAGGGCCGGGTCCTCCTCGGTGGCCGTCCGGCCCAGGAATCCCTGCCCGGGCGAGCCGATGCTCCCCGCCGCGACCAGCGGCTTTCCGGTTCCCGCCAGTGCCTCGCCGTAGGCGAGCATGATCGGGAGCTCGGCGGCGGCCACGGCGTGGATCCCGCCGGAGAAAAGCAGGTCTTGCCGGTGCGCGACGTGGATGACGCCGTCGGAGTCCGCAGCCGCCTCCTTGAGCCCGTCGAGATCCCCGAGGTCGCCGCGACGCACCTTCGCGCCGAGCGCGGACAGCGCCGCCGCAGCCGTGTCCGACCGGGCCAGGCCGGTGACCTCGTGCCCGGCGGCGATGAGCTCGGGGACGATGTACGAACCGGAATGGCCGGTCCCGCCAGTGACGAAAACGCGCATTCTGCTGTTCCTTATGAGTGAGGTGGCGCGAGAATTGGTGGCGCGGCTGTGCTCAGCTGAGATCGCTGACGCCGAGGGAGAAGTTGAAGTCCCCCACGCCGTGGCGGGCCAGGTTGATCATCAGCAGGCCCGTCCCTTCCAGCCAGTGCGCCATCTCCAGGCCTCCGGCATCCAGGGGGCGCAACCCGAGGCTCTCGATGAACGCCGACACGCTTGCCTTGGCCCGCGCGTCGTCGCCGGCGAAGAGCACGTCCAATGGGCGCCCCGGGGCCAGGGCGTGGCCGAAGACGGTGTTGAACGCCTTCACGACGTGCGCGCTCGCCGGGGCGGCCTTGGCGATCTCCTGCGCGGCGGAAGTGCCGTCAGGGGTGGTCAGCCCGGTGGCGTCGGCTTTCACGGGGTTGGTGATGTCGATGATGATCTTGCTGGCCAGCGTGTCCCCGTACTGGGCGACGACCGGCACGGCGCTGGCGTTCGGCACGGCGAGGATGACGATGTCGCCGGCTGGGGCGGTGCCGAATGTCCCGGCCGTGGCGCCACCGCCGAGCGCGGCGGCCAGGTCCTTGGTCTTGGCCGCGTCGCGACCGACGACCTCGACGGCGTGGCCGCCCTCGACCGCGCGGGCGCCAATGGCGCGGCCCATACCCCCAAGGCCGATAATGCTGATGCTGCTCATGGAGTGCCTGCTTTCTGGAGTGGAATATCTGGACAGAACGCCACGCCCACCCCGTTGTTGTTAACGGTTGTGTCGTCGATGCCATCGAATGACACGACGGGCCTGGACCAATTCAGGGCGTGCTGATTCAAATTCTGGGGACCTTCTATCGAGTCCCGATGTCGAATCCTTGTTTCGGATTCGCTCCGCCCCCCGGGTACCTATTGAGGATTTCATTAGTCTGAGCGGGTGTCCAAGACCTATTTCAGCGATTGCGATACCCTGGAGGCATCGCCGTACCGGGGGACTCCATGGATCTGGACCTGCGCAAGTTGCGCTACTTCGTCGCCGTCGCCGACCGGCTGCACTTCGGCCGCGCCGCCGATGACCTGCACATCGCACAGCCGGTGCTCAGCCGGCAGATCCGCGCGCTGGAACAGGATCTTGGCACCCCGCTGCTGATCAGGGACAGCCACGGCGTGGCGCTGACCGACGCCGGCAGGCAGTTGCTGACCGACGCCGGCCCGCTGCTGGCCTCCGCAGACGCGGCTCGCCGCCGGGTGACCGTGGCCGCGCGCGGCAGCCAGCGGCTGATGGTCGGCTTCCGCGCGGGCATCACGGCCACCGCGGCGGTGCGGGAGTTCGCCATCCGGCACCCGGACGTGATCGTGGACGTGCAGCGGATCGAGTCCGACGACCAGGCCGCGATGCTGCTCGACGGCCGCATCGACGTCGGCTATGTGCGGCTGCCCATCGACGAGACCGGCCTGCGCGTCACCCCGCTGTACCACGAGCCGCGGGTGGCGGTGCTGCCCACCGGCCACCGATTCGCCGGCAAGGAACAGATCACCGAGGCCGACCTGGCCGGCGAGCCGCTGCTCTGGCATCCCGACACAAGCACACAGCCCACCAAGCGCCCGCACCCCAACGCCGGATACCTGGTGCGCGGGGTGGACGAGACGCTCGAACATGTCGCGGCCGGCCGGGGCATCTCGTTCCTGGCCCGTTCGACAGCCGTGTTCTACTCACACCCGGAAGTCAGCTATGTGCCCGTCACAGATCTGGCGCCCGACCAGGTGTGCCTCGCGGTGGTGGCATCGCGTACCTCACCGCTGGTCAACGACTTCCTCGCCGCAGCTCACGCGACGGCCGAGATCACCGCAGAATGCGGGAACGATGAAATGTGGCAGCTGGCAAGCGGTGCCGCTGCACAACACGGTTGATCAGTTCGACCGACCCCCGCGTGGGCTGACGCGGACTTGCGCGGGATGCGCCAGTACGTGAGCTGGGCGTTGGCACGTTCGCCGGGCCCGCGAAGCCGGGCGTGGGCCCGGTTGGCGTCCTTCCCCGAGTCGGGTTTGTTCTTGCCCTTGTACGGCGTGATCTACCGCTCCGGCCGCGCCGAACTCGGCGTCGCCTTCCGGCCGACGAGGCGTGATCGGGCCGTCATTGGCCTCCCACCGGAACGGGAGCAGACCCGGTGGTTCCGCGGTCATCGCTGGGCTGCCGAGGAGATGACGCGGGGATGGCGTTGTCGATGAGGACGGCGGCGATGGCGGCGGCGGTGGGGAAGGCGTCGGCGTTGAGGACCCGGGTGCGGGCCGCGGCGCCGTCGATGAGCAGCGCGAGCTGCTCGCCGAGCTGTTCAGGGTCGGCGGCGCCGGCTTCGCGGGCGGTGTCGGCGAGCCGCGCGGCGACGGCTTTCTTGTAGTCGCGTGCGTACTGGGATGCGGGGTGCTGGGGGTCGTGGAGTTCGACGGCGGCGGCGATGTAGGGGCACAGGGGGGTGGTGGGGGGGATGTCGAAGGCGGCGAGGAGCCGTTCGCGGGGCGTGAGGTCGGTGCGGTCGAACACGCCGGACAGAACGGAGGGGTCGAACCGGCGCAGGTACTCGGCGACGAGTTGGTCCTTGCCGGTGAAGTGCTGGTAGGCCGTGCGCTTGGACACCTGGGCCGCCGCGCAAAGCTGGTCCATGCCGGTGCTGTTGATGCCCTGCTCGCGGAACAGCTGCTGGGACGCGCTGAGGATGCGCTCGCGGGCGCCCCGGCCGCGGCGGCGGCCCTTGGGGCCCTTCTCCAACTCCGTCATGGGTCCATGCTACCCCAGCTGGGTAACGGTCGGTGTACATAGTTTGCGTCCAGGCCGCGCGCCCCGTACCGTAAGCACACGGAACGGTGTACATAACGCCGTCATCCCAGGTGCGCACGGCACCACCGACCTAAAGGAGCAACATGGGAAAGCTCGACGGCAAGGTAGCGGTCATCACCGGCGGCACCACCGGCATGGCGCTGGCCGGCGCGAAGCTGTTCGTCGACGAGGGAGCGCACGTCTTCATCACCGGCCGCCGCCAGGACGCCCTGGACGAGGCCGTGAAGCAGATCGGCCGCAACGTCACCGGCGTCCAGGGCGACGCCGCCGACCTGGACGACCTGGACCGCCTCTACGACACTGTCAAGCGGGAGAAGGGAAGCCTCGACGTGCTGTGGGCCAGCGCCGGCGGGGGCGAGCCCGCCCCGCTCGGCGAGATCACCGAGGCCCAGTTCGACACCTGGTTCGGGCTCAATGCCCGCGGCACCCTGTTCACCGTCCAGAAGGCCCTCCCGCTCTTCAACGACGGCGGCTCCATCCTCATGACCGGCTCCAACGCCTCCCTTGGCGCCTTCCCCGGCTGGAGCGTCTACGCCGGCAGCAAGGCCGTCCAGCAGGCCTGGGCCCGCGTCTGGCTCAACGAGCTCAAGGACCGCCGCATCCGCGTCAACGTCCTGACCCCCGGCCAGGTCGCCACCGCCAAGCAGGAAGAACTCTTCGACGAGGCCACCAAGCGCCAGTTCGAGTCCCTCATCCCCCGCGGCCAGATGGGCCGCCCCGACGAAATCGCCACCGCCGCCCTCTTCCTCGCCTCCGACGACTCCAGCTACGTCAACGGCATGGAACTCGTCGCCGACGGCGGCACCACCGCCATCTAAACCGAACAACCCACAACCAGGGCAGGACATCTCATGAGCAACATCAGCATCATCGGCACCGGGAACATGGCCCGCACCATCGGCGCTCGGGCGGTAGCGGGCGGCAACACAGTCGAGGTCATGGGCCGCGATCAGTCCAAGGCCGCTGACCTGGCCAAGGCTCTCGGCGGCGGCGCCACGACGGGAGAATGGGGCACCGCCCCAGCCGGCGACATCGTCATCGTGGCCCTGTTGTACGACGGTGTCGTGCCGGTCGTCGCCCAGTACGGAGACGCTCTCGCGGGCAAGGTCATCGTCGACATCAGCAATCCCTTCAATTCCACGTTCGACGGGCTGGCCCACCGCGAGGAGACCTCGATCGCGCAGGAAGTCGCCAAGGCGGCCCCGGCCGGCGCCAGCGTGGTGAAGGCGTTCAACACCATCTTCCGTCATGTCCTGGAGAAGGGTCGGCCCGACGTCTTCATCGCCGGCGATAATGCGCAGGCCAAGGCAAGTGTGGAGGCGTTCATCGAGAGCCTCGGGCTGCGCCCGCTGGACGTCGGCGGCCTGAAAATGGCGCATTGGCTGGAAGGAGCGGGCGTGGTCACGGTGGGCCTCGCCAACCACGGGGTGGGGAACTTGGATTTTGCCCTCAGCATCACCGAACTTCCCGTCTGAGCCCGAATCCACCGAGCCAACTCTGATGTGGATGTTGTGAAATGCGATGAGGTGCCCTTCGAGCTGGGATGATGGGAGTTCCTACGCTTCCAGCAGCCGCGGTCAAAGGACACCTCGTACGTGCGATTCTCCCACGTCTCTCCCAAGACCCATGCGCGCTTCGATGACGAGTACGTGATCGCCTATGCCGGGCTGGAGCCGGTGATGCGGTCTGGGCGCCCTGGTGGGTGAGCATGTGACCGTCGCCGGCGGCCTCGGGGTGAACGCGTCCGCGAAGATCGGCTCGATCGTGGCCGGGATGGCGTGCGGGGCCGACTCCATCGAGGATCTGGGCGCGCTGCGGCACGGTGGTATGGACAAGGTGTTCGATGGAATCCGGGCGCCGTCCACTCTGGGCTCGTTCCTGCGTGGTCTGGCCTGGGGAAACGTCCGGCAGATCGAGAAAGTCGGCCGCCGTCTGCCGGCCCGGCTGGCCTCCCATACGCTGCTGCTGCCCGGCGCGGACGTGCTGACCTTCGTGGACCTCGACTCGATGCAGCGGCGCACTTACGGGTACGCCAAGCAAGGCTTCGGGCTTCGGCCACACCAAGATCCAAGGTAAGAGCGTGCTGGTACGCGGGTTGAACGTGCTGCTGGCCACGGTGTCCACCCCGCTGGCGGCCCCGGTGATCGCCGGGAGCCGGCTGCGTGGTGGGACGGCCAATTCTGCCCGTGGCGCCGTCTCCTTCGTGCGCGAGTCGATCGGCGCGGCGCGATCGGCGGGGGCGAGCGGCACCCTGATCATGCGCGGCGATTCGGCCTTCTACAGCGCCGACGTCATCGGTGCTTGCCGCGCCCACGACGTGCGCTTCTCGGTCACCACCAAGATGGGTCCGAAAATCAAAACAGCGATCACGGCCATCAACGATACGGCCTGGATGCCGATCAAGTATCCGAACGCGATCTTCGATGAGCACGGGTCCCGGGACTATCTCTCCGAAATTAGCGCTAAGCGTTGAGTCGCAGGTCAGCGTGCGTGTTGGTGCGGTAGTGGAATGATCTTGTCTCAATTTGGGCGTACTTACTGGTAGCGGTAAGCAGTTCTCGTACGGTGACGATTCGTGCCGCATGATTACTTGTCTGACGAGCAGGTGGGCCGGTACGGCCGGTTCGTGACGGACCCGACGCCTGAGGAACTGGAGAAGTTCTTCTTCCTGGACGGGCCCGCGCTGGAGTTGGCGCGCAAGAAGCGCGGGTGGAACAACCGGCTCGGCTGGTCGGTCCAGTGGGGCACCGTTCGGATGCTCGGCACGTTCCTGACCGATGTCGGCCTGGCCGGGGTGCCGGAAGTGGTGGTCCAGTACGTCGCTGAGCAGCTGGGAACCAACGACTGGACGGCGGCAGAGCAGTACGGTGACCGGCAGCAGACCCCTTACGAGCACGCGTGGGAGATCCGGGACTAGCTGGGCTACCGGGAGTTCGCCGCGGCCGAGGGCGAGGTGGCCGCCTTCATTGCCTCCCGGGTCGGCAAGACCCGCGACTCCAAGCGGGAACTGTTCGACCGGGCGGCGTTGTGGCTGGTCGAGAACCGGGTGCTGCTGCCGGGGATCAGCACGCTGTCGCGGCTGGTCGCCGAGGTGCGGCGGGTTGAGCTGGCCACCGTCTACCGAGCGCTGGTGGAGGCGGCGCCGCCGCACATGCACCGGGAGTTGGTGGCCACCTTGCGGGTGCCGGACGGCAAGAGGGTCTCGGTGCTGGAGTGGATGCGCACCGCGGTGACCAAGCTGTCGGGCACGGGGATGGTGGAGGCGTTCGATCGGTCGGGATTCGTGCTGGGGCTGGGCACCGGGGCGGTGGATTGCGGCGCGGTGGCGCCGGTGAAGATGGCTGAGCTGGCCCGGTACGGGATGACCGCCAAGGCCCCGAAGATCAAGGCGCTGGAGCAGGAGCGGCGCGCGGCGACGCTGCTGGCGACCGTGCGCCATCTGGAGGGCGTCTCGGTCGACGACGCGCTGCTGCTGTTTGACCTGCTGATGTCGGCCAAGCTGCTGTCGCGGGCAGGCCGGGCGGGGGACAAGGAGAAGCTGAAGAACCTGCCCAAGCTGCGGGTGGCGGCGGCGAGGCTGGCGGCCGCGTGGGCGATCGTGCGTGACACTCCGCCGGTCCAGGCCGGCGGAGACGGCAAGCCGAAGGACACCACGGCGACGGAGGTGGTGGAGGCGGTCGTGCAGGTGGTGAGCCGCGAGCAGTTGGAGGCCGCGCTGGAGACGGTCGCCGAGCTGTTGCCGCTGCCGTCGGAGGAGGACGACTGGGATCTGGAGTGGCGGGTGGAGCTGGTCGACCGGTACGCCACGGTGCGGCCGTTCCTGGAGCAGCTGGCGGCGGTGGTCCCGTGGGGGGGGCGACCGCTGCCGGGTCGCGGATCGTCGCCGCGGTGAAAGCCCTGCCCAAGGTGACGGCGGCTCGCAAGCCGGGTCTGGAGCACATCAGGGGGTTCGAGGACCTAGTGAGCGGGTCGTGGCGGCGGCTGGTGTTCGATAACCCAAAGCTGGATCCGCCGTTGATCGACCGTCCCGCCTATGTGTTCTGCGTCTTGGAGGCCCTGTGGTCGGCGCTGCGGCGCCGCGATGTGTACGCGGTCGGCGCCGACAAGTGGGGCAACCCCCGGGTGCGGTTGATCGAGGAGCGGCTGTGGGTACGCGAACGGGCGAGTGTGTTGACCGCGCTGGGGTTGGAGGCCGACCCGCGGGCGCATCTGCGGGAGCTGGCCGACCTCCTCAGCGAGGCCTATACCCAGGTCGCGGCTGGCCTGGGCGCGAATCAGTCGGTGCAGATCAAGGGTGGCAAGCTGCACATGCAGCGGCTGGGGGCCGCTCCGGAGCCGGAGGGGTTCAAGGCGGTTCACGACGCCGTGCAGGCCATGTTGCCGCGCATCGACTATCCCGAGTTGCTGCTGGAGGTGCACGGCAAGACCGGCATGTTCGACGGGATGGAGCACATCTCCGGATCGCACCTGCGCCGTGACGACCTCGATATCACTCTGGCGGCGCTCACCGTGGCCCGCTCGTGCAACGTGGGGTTGGTGCCGGTCATCAAACCTGGGACGCCGGCGTTGACCGAGCATCGGCTGCTGGGGGTGGAGAAGGGCTACTTCCACCACGAGGGCATCGCCGCGTCCTCGGCCCGCCTGGTCGAGGCGCAGGCGGTCATCGACATCACCGGCGACTGGGGCGGCGGCTTGGTGGCTTCGGTGGACGGGATGCGGTTCGTGGTGCCCGTCCTGTCTCTGTATACCCGGCCCTCGCCGCTGTACTACGGGATCGGGAAACGATCAAGGGGTGCGACCTGGCTGAACACCGTCTCGGACAAGGTGATGGGGCTCGGGGGCTTGCTGGTGCCCGGAACGCTACGTGACTCGCTGTTCATCCTGGACGCCATCCACCGCCTCGACGCTATGGAGCAGCCGGAGGTGATCGTCATAGATACGGCGTCGTATAGCGACGTCGTGTATGGCATGTTCGCGATCTGTGGGTATCAGTTCGCGCCCCGGCACGCCGACATCACCGACACCCAGTTGTGGTGGATCGACACCGCGATGCTGGAGGGCACTCTCGCCCGTAACCACAAGTCCACCAACGCCTGGGGCGACTTCAACACCCTGGGGCTGCGTCGGGTGTCGATCCCGGCCATCTTGCAGCAGTGGGACGACATGGTGCGGGTCGAAGGGTCGCTGGCCACCAACCAGGTCCGCGCCCACGACCTGATCCGCATGATGACCGACGGCCGCCTGACCGGCCTGGGCAACGCCTTCGCCCACTATGGGCGGATCTTCAAGTCGCTCCACCTGCTTCAGGTCCTCCACGTCGAGGAGTACCGGCGGATGATCGGGGCCCAGCTCAACGTCGGCGAGTCCCGCCACAACCTGGCCGCCGGGTGTTTTTCGGCAACCTCGGCCAACTGCGCCGCGGCTATGAGCGCGGTATGGAGGACCAGGTGGGGGCGCTGGGTCTGGGTTTGAACGCGATCACCTACTGGAACAGTCTCTACATTGACGCGGCGGTGAAGCAGTTGGAGGCCGGCGCGCTGGGCATCACGGGCGGGCAGATCAGCCCCGAGATTAAGGCCCGGCTCAGCCCTTTGGTATTCGAGCACGTCAACTTCCACGGGTTCTACCCGTTCCACCGCCCTGACCTGGGCGAAGGGCTCCGCGACCTCCGCGACCCCAGCGCCCCCGACCACGACGAGGAATAAGTCCTGGTTGAGAGGGTGTCAGACACTACCAGCCCCGCTCTCCGTCCAGGAGTTCGCGCAGCAGATCCGCGTGCCCGGCATGCCGGCTGGTGTCCATCGTCACGTGCACCATCGCCCACCGCAGGGTGTAGTCGCCGGTCGTCTGGGCACCGGTACTGTCAAGCTCAAGGGATCCGATGACCTCGTCACTGGCGCCGCAGGCTGCGTGGTAACGACCGAGCAGGCTGTCGAGGTCGTCATCCTCGGCGACCTGCCAGTCGCCGTCCGGATTCTCGGCTCCGAACGGCATCGCGTGTTCCTGGCCGCCGAGCACGATGCCGAACCAGTGTTGTTCCACCGTGACGAGGTGGGTCAGGAGCCCGCCCAGGCTGATCTGGGACGAGATCGGCTTGGCGCGCAGTTGCGATGGGGACAGGCCGGTCGCCTTCGCCACCACCGTCGCCCTGGCGAAGCGCAGCCAGGCCCACAGCATGTCCTTCTCGCCGAGCCGGTGGCCCGGGATCCGGCGGTCCTGGGTGTGAGCCGCGAGCGGGACGTGGTGCGCCATCAGTCGGCCATCCGTTCGCTGAGCCAGGCCAGGGCAAGAGGGTAACGGTACTCGATGCCGCCGTGGCCGCCGTCGAAGAGCTCGAAGAAGATCCGCTCCTGCGATACCCCGGCCGTCTGCAGCGCTCGCCGGAAAGCGGTCGCGCCGAAGTCCAGGTAGTACTCGTCCTTGTTCCCGGCGTCGATCCAGATCGCCCGTAGCGAGCGCAGCGCCTCGGCGTACACCGGCTGGCTCGCCATCACCACCGGATCCCAGGCCAACCAGCGATTCCACACCTGCGGCACCATCGCGCCGGTGTCGTCGAAGGGGATCTGCACCGTACCGTCCTCGTCCGCGGAGTACGCCGACGCATAGGCGTACACCTCGATCAGCTCGAGGTCACCCGCCTTCGTCCCGGGGAGCCTGGTCCGGAAGTCGGCGAGGAATCGCGCGTAGGACCCGCCGTACAGGTCACGCAACAACCGGGCCCGCCGGGTCAGCTCGCTCCGGTAGCCGACCTCGAACAGCGCATCTCCCGCGTGGGTGGCCAGCGCGCCGAACAGGTCCGGCCGCAGCATCGAGGTGACCATCGCGCAGTAGCCGCCGGTGCTCTTCCCGGCCAGCGCCCGGTGGTCGCGATCGGCGAGCGTGCGGTAGCGGGCATCAATCCACGGCACGACCTCCTCGCAGAGGTAGGAGTGGTACCTGCCGGTGGCTGGCGAGTTCAGGAACTGGCTGCCGCCGTAGGCGGTCCAGCCGTCGGCGAAGACCACGATCGCGGGCGGCACCTCGCCGCTCGCGAACAGCGCATCGACCAGCTCCGGGTACGGCTGCCGGAACGGGGCCCGGTTGAACCACATGCCGGCATGCCCGCTGTATCCCGGCGTCACGTAGATCACCGGGTAGCGGCGGCCGCGTTCCTCGTCGTACCCGGGCGGCAGGTACACCAGCAGCGGCCGCTGATGCGGATCTTTGAGCGGGTTGCCCCGCAGCAGCACGCTGTCGATCACGACATGGTCGAAACGTCCGGCCAGGTCGGCGGACCAGGGCAGCATCACCGATCTCCTGTCTGCTCAGCCGACGGCTTCGATGGTGCGGACGATCTGGTTGAGATGGGCGATGTCATGACCGGCCATCTTCTGTGGCAGCCGGATGGCCGGCTCCTCGCCCTGCTCCGGGTGGATGCCGGTGCGGGCCTGTTGCGCCAGATCCATCGAGCGGTAGAGCACGACGTTGGCCCGGCGCAGGGCCTCCCACGCGTCGAGCAGTTCCGGGAAGGGCGGCTTCGGCAGTGCCACCAACCGCTTCTCGTCGTAGGCCGGGTAGCTCGGCTGGTCCTCGGTGAGGATCAGCCGGATCCGGAAGCCGTAGCAGATGTCCACGTCGAACAGGTGGCCGACGTTCTGCTCAACGGACCACTCACCGTCCGGCTGGGCGCTCCACTGCTCTTCGCGTAGGCCGGCGACCAGCCGACGTACCTCTGCCGGAGTCTCGGCGAGCTGGCCGATCGGGCTCCGATCGCCGAGTGCCTCCAACAACGACCTGACGTAGGCGTCAGGATCGCCCGTGGCGTCCGGTATCTCGATGGCTCGAGTGTTGGTCATGATGCATCCTCCCTAGGTCCAGCCGCATCAGTCGTCCCGAACCCTAAGCGGCGCGGTTGCCGGCAGCAGCAGTGCGAAGGAAACAGCGACGTTCCGTCGGCCTGTCGATACCGCGCCGGCCTGGACGCCCCATGCCGCCCCGACGAATCGTCGGGGCGGTCAGGCCGGGCGAGCGGCCTCGACCGAGGTGAGCACGATGGTGGTGACAACCTGCCGGACGCCCTCGATCGACATGACGTCGTCGAGCAACTGCTGCAGGGCCAGCGTGGAAGCGGCCCGGACCTTCAGCAGCACGCACCACTGGCCGGTCACCCGATGACACTCCTCAACCATCGCCTCAGGGGTGGGCACCTCGAACAGTCGGTCGATAACCTTGGCCAGCTGGTCGTGGTCGGCCTGTACTGACACGAAGGCGCACAGCCCGAGGTCGACGGCGGACCAGTCCACCACCGCCCGGTACCCGCGGATCACACCATCTCGCTCAAGCCGCTTGACCCGCTCGTGCACTGCCGGACGGGACACGTGCACCCGCCGCGCGATCTCCTCATGACTGATCCTCCCCTGAGCGGAGACCAGCCTGACGATCTCCCGGTCCACCCGGTCCAGGTCCTTGGGCATCGGTCTCCGTCCGTTCAGTCGACGTTCGGGCTCGTCATCCTGTGTGGTCACGACAGCTGCGACGCACGCCAGAAGGGGCCGTCCGCTCGGGCCTGTGCTATCCAGAGGAAAGTCGCGCGCGTGATCGAGCTACCGCGTATAATACATCATTATCTGCGATACTGGAGAAGTCGAGCAGGCCGAACACCGCGCGAGGCCTGGTCCGACTCGGCATGCTTATCTGCGATAGAGATGCGAGGGGGCGGCGTGGGCGAACTTCATCGTCTCGATCGCGGCGGATCACGACCCTTGCCCGCCGCGGTCGCCGCCTACCTCGCCACCCTGAACGGCCCCGAGCAGCGCCAGACCCAGCGCGCCTACCGCTCCACCCTGCGCGCCCTAGCCGCCGAGTTCTCCCCACCCGGCACGCTGTTCACCGTCGCCGAGCTCGACACCGAGGCGAACGTCGCAGCGCTGACCGAATGGTTCACCGGCCGATGGAGCACCAAGGCCGCCGCCACGTTCAACCGGCACCTGGACGCGCTGCGCTCTGCGGTCGCCTTCTGGACCGACCAGGGCTGGCTGACCACAGACCCCACCCGCCGGCTCCGCCGTCGCGGCCGCGCCCCCGACCGGACCCGCGCGCTGGCCGTTGCCGATATCGAGGCGATCTTCGACCTGGACGTGCCGATTCGAGAGAAGACCCTCTGGCAGATGCTGTACGAGACCGCCGCCAGATCGTCGGAGGTGCTCGCCCTGAATGTCGAGGACCTTGACCGCCGCAACCGGCGCGCCAAGGTCACCCGCAAGGGCAGCGCGGTCGACGTCGTCGTCTGGCAGACCGGCACCGCCCGCCTGTTGCCCAAGCTGCTGAACGGCCGCGCCAAGGGGCCGGTGTTCCTCACCGAACGGCGGGCCCGCGTCGCGCTCGCCCCCGCCGACCTCGATCCGGTCTCCGGGCGAGCCCGCCTGTCCTACCGGCGCGCCGAAGAGATCTTCAACGAGCTGACCAAGCCGCTGGCCCACCCCGACATCACCGACCCCCACCAGCTCGCCGCCGCGCCTGGGTGGACCCTGCACGACCTTCGGCACTCCGCGCTCACCCACGCCGCCGAGGCCGGCGCCAACACCTCCACCCTGCTCGCCTTCTCCGGCCACACCTCCGTCGCGTCCCTGGCCCGCTACACCCGGGTCTCACCCGACGCCCTCGCCCGCTGGCAAGCCCGACGCGACCCCCACCGCTGCCGCTGACCCTTTGCTCACCATCTGAAAGGCACCCATCCGGCACATGGACACCGATGAGCAACCCACCCCCGACACCAGCGCGACCGCCGGCGACGGCGGCGGCCAGCAGCCGCCAGTCGTCCCCACCGTCCCGATCCGCGGCGACGGCTGGCCCTGAACGGCAACGCCAGATCCGGGCGGCCGAGGTGGAGGTGCAGTGAGCCGATGCAGGCCAGCACCAGGAACTCGCCGGCCCGGTCCCCGGCCTCTCGTAACACGGCCAGCGCTTTCTCAAACCGGGGTCGGACGTCATGGAAGGTTCCGCGCATGAGATCGATCCTCGTGCCGGTGACGGTGGCCAAAGCCAGACCGCGTTGCTCGCCGATGCGTTCGTACAGCGTCATGGCCGTGGCGAGCTCGGCGAGGGCGCTGTCGTAGCGGTACTGCTGGCTGTTCAGCACCGCGGCCGCCGCGCTCATCACCGCCACCCCCTTGACATCACTGGCCTGCCGCGCCGCCGCCAAGGCCAGGGCATGCGCCTGCCGCCACTCGTCGTAGTGACCTTTGGCCTCGAAGAGGTGCAGCGCCGAGCCGACCAGATCCCAGCACAGCTCGCTCGCGCCGATACGTGCGGCCTGTCCCACCGCCGCCACAATGTTGGCCCGCTCGCTCTCGTACCAGCTCAGCGGGTCAGCCATCAGGTGCTCGGCGCCCTCCCGTGCCCGCCACCGGGCGGCCTGTCCGTGCAGCAAGAGGTAGTCGCCACCCCACAGCGCGTCGTTGGCGTGCTCGGTCAACGCCAGCCAGCCGCCCAGCGCCCGCGCCAGGGCCGCGGCCCGGTCCGCTGGCGTCTCCTCGGCCTCGGCGCGTTCCCGGGCGAAGGCCCGTACCAGGTCGTGCGGGCGGTAGCGGACCTGCTCGCCCGCCTGGGGCCGCACCGCCTCCAGCAGGTGCGCATCGGCCAGCCGCTCCATCAGCTCCTCGGCCTCGGCCAGCGGGCTGTCCAGCAGCGCGGCGGCGACCCGGGCCGCGACATCAGGCGCCTCCAGTAGGCCGAGCAGCCGGAACAGCCGGCGCGCGGGCGCATCGAGCGCGCTGTAGCCGACGGCCAGGACGGCGCGGACCTCCATCGCTCCCAGGGCCAGGTGATCGAGCGGGCGGCGCGCTTGCTCAAGCTGGTCGGCCAGGCGCGTCACCGTCCAGTGCGGGCGTGCCGCCAGCCGCGCCCCAGCGATCCGCAACGCCAACGGCAGCCGGCCGCAGGCTGTGATGAGCCGCCGCACCGGTTCGGGCTCGGCCTCCGTACGGGCGCCACCGATCAGCCGCCTCAGCAGCGCGACAGCATCCGGTGGCGGCATGACCCGTAATCGGAGGCGGGTCATGCCGTACAGCGCCGCCAGATCGGACCGGCTGGTCAGCAAGGCCGCGCAGGAGGTCCCGGTGGGCAGCAGCGGCTGGATCTGGACCGTGTCGGCGACGTTGTCCAGCACGACCAGCACCCGGCGGCCGACCAGCCGCGCACGCAGCAGCTCGGCCCGCTCGGCAGGGTCGTCGGGGATGGCGTTCGGCTGCTCGCCCAGCACCCGCAGCCAGCGTCCCAGCACCTGGGCCACGTCGGCGGGGCGGCCGTCGGGCCCGTTCAGATCGGCGAACAGCTGCCCGTCCGGGAACCGGCCGCGGAGCCGGTGTCCGGCCCGGACGGCCAGCGCGGTCTTGCCGATTCCGGGCATGCCGCAGATCGCCACCATGGACGGGGTGCCGGCATCGGCCGACAACGCCGTGGTGATGCGCTCCAGCTCCGCCTCGCGGCCGGTGAAGTCGGGCAGGTCGTAGGGCAGCAGGCAGATGGGCGAGGGGGACGGGCCGGGCACCGGTAGATCGTCGCCGAGCAGGGCCAGATGCGCCCGACGCAGCCCCGGGCCCGGGTCCATCCCGAGATCGTCGGCCAAGTGACGCCGGATCAGCTCATAGCGGCGCAGCCCTTCGGCACGCCGGTCAGCGTGTCCGAGCAGGATGATCAGCTGGGTGTGGACGGTCTCGTCGTAGGGCAACGCCTCGGCCAGACGCTCCAGAGGTTCGACGGCATCGGCGGCGCGGCCGCAACGGACGGCGGACTCCGCCAAGTTTCGGGCACTGTCGATCCTGGCCTGCTGCAGTTCCATGACCGCGGGCAGGGCGTGGGGCCACTCCAAGTCCTCGGCCAGCACCGGCCCCCGCCACAAATCCAGTGCCGCGGATAGCAGATCCGTTCGGCGGCCCGGATCCGGCTCGGCCCGCGCGCCGGCGATGGCAGTGCGGAAACGGGACGCGTCCACCTCCTCCAGGGGCACCTCGATGCCGTAGCTGTTGCCTTCCCGCACTATCTCGATGCCGGTCGGCCTCAGCCACTCCCGAAGCCGGTACACCGCGCTGTGCAACGCCGCTGGCTCACATCCCGACGGCCCCCAGACGAACGCGATCAACCGCGCCCGATCCACCAAGCGGCCCGGCGTGAGCAGCAACGCGCCCAGCAGCCGACGCACGGCCGGTCGGGACACCGCACGCTCCCGGCCGTCTACCCACACCCGCAGCGGGCCAAGCACCCCGAAGGCGGGCCGGGAACTCTCGACACAGGCCACATCATCAAGGAGTACCACGCCGGGTCCCTCCTGCGGTAAGCAGGACGAGCGGAAGATCAAATAGTTAGCTGTGGCCACTCGCTAACGGGACTTTTCGTTCGGATGCTCAAAGTGCCCCGGTGACGGCCGAGAGCCGCTGACTCGCGACCGGGGAAGGCCGGGGAAGGCCCGTGTTTTGTCGGGGGCCGCGTTTATGCTGCTGTGCAGTGGCCAACACGCTGGCCCGCTTCCGAGCCACCGGGCGCCCACGTCGCCGGTGGCGAAGAGGAGAAGGAGCCGAGCTCCGCGTGTCGATGATCTTCACCCTCCTCATCCAGCGTCCAGCACTCGATCAGGTCCTCTAACTCCCAGTCACGTCGCATGCCCGCACCTTTCTCCCGATCTCCGCTGGAGGGCCAGGAGAAACATGGTTTGTGGCCACTCGACTACCGACCGGTATGGCCGAGTCGTGATCGCGACATAGCGGACCTGAGACGCAATGTTCAGTTACATTGCCCTATCTCAAGCTGGCTTCCATCCCCGCGAGCCACTCGAACCACGATTACGCAGAGCTACCTCACCCCTGGTGACGGCGACCCGAGTGCTGGGCCTTCTTGGTGTCCACGCTGGTCATCGGCCGTTCGGCATCGCGATGCGCGCGGACCTGCTCATTCAGGGAGCGGAACCGCGCATCGTCTCACGGGATTTCTTCCAGCAACTCACCCAGCAGGGTCTCGTACGTCAGCCTCCGACCCGGCTTCAACCAATCTCATGTGATCTGGTTCGGGGAGTCCCCTCCTGTCAGCCGATGGGGTCGAGCAGGCGATGGGGTTTCTGCAGCGCCTTGCTGACCGGGTCGCTCCTGAGGCCCGAGAGGCCGGGGCCGGGCAGCATCTCGACGTCGCGGGCCGGCACTTGGACGTCGCAGGCCGGGCATCGGGCCGACGGCTCCAGCTGGGTGCCGCACTGACGGTGGAGGAAGTAGCGGGAGGGGCCGGACGTGGTCAGGTGCCGCTCACCCCACCGGGACAGGGTCACGATGACGGGGAACAGCTCGGCCCCCATCGGGGTCATCATGTACTCGTCGCGCGGAGGGGAGTCCTGGTAGCGATGCTTGGCGAGCACTCCGGCATCGACGAGCGTGGCCAGCCGCTGCGAGAGTACCGCGCGGGGGATGTCGAGGCGGGCCAGGAAGTCGCTGTAGCGGCGCACGCCGTACATCGCGTCGCGGACGACCAGCAGCGTCCATCGTTCGCCGATCACCTCCAGGGCCTTGGCCAGTGAGCAGTCCTGGGCGGTGTAGTTCTTGCCTAGTGCCATGACCCCATTTTAGTTCATTCATTGAACCGTTCTACCGTGCGGCGCCATGAGGTCATGCTGTGGGCATTCGGCGCGGCGGCCGTACCGGTGGTGGCGTTCGTGCTGGTGGAGCAGCGGCTTCAGGCTCCGCTGATCGACCTGGAACTGTTCCGGCAGCCGATGTTCGTCGGCGCCGCGGGGGTTTCGCAGGAAATCTACATTGTAAAGGCACTGAGCTTTTACAATGCAAAACAGGCCGCCAGAACAAACGAGCTTCGCCCGTCCACCCAAAACCGAGGCACACGAAGATGGCGCAATGAAGTTTTCTCAGCAGGCAAACCGGGTGATAGCGATCGGATGACCATGGATGTGGAGGTGTCGTCGATCGCCTGACAAGAGCATGGAGCCCTCGATAGAAGCGGATGTGCGACCATCCGTGC
>NZ_JBDPME010000042.1:0-50992 GCF_039871825.1 Nonomuraea sp. B12E4
TCACGTCGTTGAGCTGGGCCTTTACTGGTCGGAGCAGCGCCGCAGGAAGCAATCCCGAGCGCGCAGGCACCACTTCATCCAGCGCCTGCGCCTCCAGGTCCTACAGATCTAGCGGAGTAGTACTAGCTCCTCGGGGCATCAGTGTCTGTTATGAACGATGATGTTGAGCCTGCATGTCCGAACGATCGGGCGGAGTTCGGCCCGGCGGCGCAACGAACGATGCCCGGCGCAACATCCGTGTCCGCGAGGCTGACGATAGGCGAGGCCCCGCGACGGTCCTGGCCAACTGCCCGCGTACAGACGGATCCGCCGAGGAACCACCGGATCCGCGCGGAGCGCAGGCGAACCGGCGTCCACCCGGCTCAGAGCGGCCGGTTCTGCTGCTCGATGTACTGGCGCAACTCTACGTTGTCGTCGGACATGCCCAGGGCCTGACACCGGCCGCGCCGCCGCCATTCCTGGCGGGGCGCGTCAGGGAGTCAGGAAGCCGGTGATGGAGCGCCGAAGGTTGTCGCCCGCGCCCGCCTCTACCTTCCTCACCCGGTGGAACGTGCCGGCCACCATCACCACGAGCCGGTTCGGCCGGGGCGCGATGGACGTGGCCGGCACGGGAGCGTTCATCAGGTCCTTGGGGACGTCGAACTCGGCACACGGCACCTCGCCGACCGGGCAGTCGAACAGCTCCAGCTCGCCGCCCCACGTCGCCCGCCACTCGCCCGACAGGTAGAGCGTGTACGCCGCCCCCCGGCCGCTCCCGTCGTCGTGCCAGTCCAGCCCGGACCCCCGGCCGTACCGCCAAAACTTGAACCGGTCGTTGTCCGCCGCCGTCACGCCGAGCGCGTCGAGGCCCCTCCTGACGGCCGACATCACCTCTCCGGCGTGCTCCTCGCCGGCTTTCGCGGAGGCGTACGACGCGTCGGCGTAGAACGCCACTCCGTCGAACATCGGATCGACCGAGCTGAAGGTGGGCCGGTGCTGCACGGCCCGCTCCTCCTCCCGCCAGGCGGCCAGGGCGTCCGGGGACAGGGCGTTGTCGACCACCACGAACCGCCGCCCCTGTACGAGGGTCACGGCCTCGGCGGTCCGTCCGTCATGAGCTGCCACGCTCGCGCCTCCTGATCTCCTTGGACATGGCCTTCCGCCTCTCCTTCTCGGCCGCCCTCGCGACCGGATCCCGGGGAGGTCGACGAGGGCACCCCCTGCCACGCCGAGTCACCGGCGCCGTCCTCAAGAGCGCGGTCCCGCAGCCCCGAACGCGGGACCGCCCAGACGAGCACCGCCGCCGCCGTGGCGACGATGACGGCCGCCAGCCCGGCCAGGTACGCCGTCCGGCCCACCAGGTTCGCGAGCGGCAGCGCGATCACGAAGCCCAGCGGCACCATCGCCGTGGTCATGGTCGTCTCGAACGATCCGACCCGCGACAACATCGGCTTGGGGACCGTGAGCTGCACGAGGGTGTCGAAGACGACCCCGGCGACCCCCGCCGCCAGAGCCGCCAGGAACAGGGCGCCCGCGACCACGACCAGATGCCGGCCGTACGCGAGAGCCAGGAGCTGCACCGGCATCGAGACGACCAGCAGGGCGACGGTGAGCACCCCGCGCCACTCGACGCGCACGTGCCCGCTCACCAGCGCTCCCAACAGCCCGCCCGCGGCCAGGAACGTCACGATGACGCCCCACTGCTCGATGCTCCCGAACCTGTCCTGCACGGTGATCGGTCCGAGCACGCTCACCGAGGCCAGCCCGACCTGCACCGGAACCCAGACGAGGATCGCGCCCAGGACCAGCGGCAGGCGGGGCATGACGCGCACCGCGTCGAGGAACCGCACGCGCTCCCCCGCGCCGCCGTCATCGTCCTCGGCGGGTCCGCGCTCCGGCGGCCGGGCCCGGATCAGCCGCCTCAGCCAGGCGAGCGAGACGAGGGAGACGACGAAGGTGGCGGCATCGAAGAAGAGCGCCAGCGGCACGCCTCCCACCACCACCAGCAGCGACGCGAGCGCGGGCCCGGCCAGCCGTCCGGTGTCCCCGGCGACGTCGAGCCAGGAGTTGGCCTTCTGCAGCTGGGCGGGGCGGACCAGCTCGGGGAGCAGCCCGACGGCGCCCGGCGTGAAGAAGGCCGTCGCCGCGCCATAGACGGCCGCGGACACGACGAGGTGCCAGAGCTCCGGGTTCCCGAGGGCGAAGGTGATCGCCGGGAACACCTGGGCGGCCAGGCGGACGGCGTCCGCGCCGAACATGACCGGCAACCGCCCGACCCGGTCCGGCAGGCTGCCTCCGTACGCGATGAAGACGAACCTCGCCAGCCACAGGGCCAGCAGCACCATCGGGATGCCCCGCCCGTCGGGCGCGACGGCCAGGGCGGCGAACGCGAAGGTGACCGAGACGACCCCGTCCCCCAGCTGTGAGACCGCCTGCCCCGCCAGGTAGACCCTGTAGAGCGGCGACGACAGGGGCGAGCCGGGTACGGCGGGAGCGTCGGTCATGCGTCTTCTCCGGCGAAATTGTTCACCGGCGAGCCCCGCCCCACCACCTGCCCCGCCTCCGCGAGCTGGACGGTCTCCACGAGATCGGCCAGATGGGCGGCCGTCAGGTGGCGGCCGGACGGGGAGGGGCACGCCTCCACCAGGTCGCTCGCGACCAAGCGGCCCGCTGCGGCGACGCTCCGTACCAGGGCCGTCAGAGTCGCGGGGTCGAGACCGCCACCGGCGGGATAGACGACATCGGGAGCGTACGCCGGGTCCAGCACGTCGATGTCCACCGTGAGGTGCACGGGCGCGCCGGCGCAGAACCGCGCGATCGTGTCCGCCGCCTCCGGCGCGCGGGCCTCGTCGGCCGTCAGGTAGGAGACGCGCCCGTTCGTGGCCTGGTCCAGGTTCGTGTCGACGCCGCGCACGCCGATGGTGAGCCATTCGACGTGGGGATGCTCGGAGAGCACCCAGCTGACGAAGTTCCCGCAGTCCGCGGTGACCGCGTTCCCGGCCGGGCGGCGGTCGGCGTGCGCGTCGAAGTGGACGACGCGCAGCGCCGGATGCCTGCCCGCGACCGCGCTGATCACCGGGTAGCCGATCGAGTGGTCCCCGCCGATCACCAGAGGCCGGTGGCCCTGCGCCAGGACGGTGCCGACGAGGGCCCGCAGCCGCTCGTGGGCCGCCGCCCCCGTGTCGGTCTGCGGATGGACCGCGAGGTCACCGTGATCCACGAGGCCGGGCAGTCCCTCGGCCGGCCGGGCCCGCAGCGTCCACGACCAGGTGCCCGGCTGGGCCAGAAGCCGGAACCTGCCCGCGAGGGCCTGGCGGATCACGGGGACGGCGTCCTTGGGCCGGGGGCCGGGAGGGCCTCCCAGGTCCACCGGCGCTCCGATCAGTCCCCATACGGCCGCGGCGGCCCTGGTGCCCGCGGGCAGGGACAGCGGGGTCCCGGCCGTCCGCGCGAGCCCGCCGGTCGCCGCCGCCGAGGCGTCCGGCGGCACGATCAGGCGGATCCTGCGCAGGGCCTTTTCCGCCTCCTCAGTGAGCCGCACCGCTGGCGCGCCGTCACGGCGTTCCCCCAGCTCCCACAGCTCTCGCAGGGGCGGGGTCAGGGTGAGCCGCGTGCCCTCGGCCTCGTTGACGAGGTCGCCGCCCTGGATCCGGAACGCCGGGTTGAGGACCCACGGGGCCCCGGACTGGTCCACGCTCGTCATGGCGAGGCTCACCGGGCCTGCTCGACCAGGAGGAGCCCGGCGCGGACCAGCGAGTCAAGCGCCTGGTCGATCTCCGCGTCGGTCAGGGCGATGGCCGCCGTGTCATCGCGCAGCGTGGTTCGCCCCGCCGACCACTCGTTCATCCAGGGTGCGAGACGGCCGTCGATCCTGAGCCGCACGCCGAGGCTCTCGATCGCCATCAGGCCGTCCCCGGCCTCGACCAGCGGCGGGAACCGGGACGCCCACCTGAGCCGGGTACCGGTGTACGGGACGCTCTCCACCGACCACGGCAGCGACAGGCCCTCGCGCCTTTCGAGCGACTGCGCGGAACGCACCTCCCGCGCCCGGTGCACGTCCGAGGCCAGGGCGGTCATGAGGGAGTCGAGCTCGCCGCCGTCATCGGGCGTCCCCTCGGTCCTGGGCCGGTTGGACCAGGCGTCCAGCGCGGTCCGCGCGAGGTCCTCGGGGGTGGACGCGTGCAGGCCGAAGGTCCAGTGCAGGCTCGGCCCGATGCCGGTGGCCTCGTGGTCCCATCCCCGGGGGATGTGCCACACGTCGCCGGCGTGCATGTCCGCCTCCTCGATCAGCCGCGCGCCGGGCCCGGAGCCCTCCCAGATCCGCCAGCGCTTGCTGCCCTCCGCCTGGAAGATCACCGTGGCGTGGCCGTCCGCGTGGCGGCCGAACGCTGACTGCGTCGTCCAGCAGGCGTAGCAGTTCACCCAGGCCGGGTCGTCGGCGAAGTACTCGAACTCCTCCCGCAGGCGAGCAGGGCCCACGTGGATGCGGTCGGCCCTGTTGGCGACGAGGGTCGCGCCGGAGCGGAGGTACTCGACCATGGCGCCGTAACGCCAGTTGCGGTGCACGATGTCGCCGCCGTCGATCCGCGTGCTGATGTAGGTGCCGGGATAGGCCATGGGTTCGGACGACAAGCGGATCATCAGCGGTTCGATCGTGGTCGTCCTCATGATGTGGTCGATGACGCCCCATCCGAGCGATGCGCGCCACGATCCCTGCGGGACCCGGCCGGCCAGAAGCTCGTTCCCGAACGACTTGCGCCAGACAGACTCCCCGCCGAGCGCGTCGACGATGTTCTCCCACGACAGTGTCATGACTGTGTCCCAACGCTCCGAAGGACGCCCACGCGGACCAGGGCCCGCACAGCGGCTCGCAGCTCTGGCGTGGTGGCCGCGTCGCGCAGCTCGTCGGCGCCGACGAGGGCGCCGGGCTTCAGCAGGCGGGCCAGCTCACCGAGATCGACGGAGAGCTCTCTTCCCAGGGCGAAGACGCTGTGGTCGGCGATCACGACCGGCAGGCGGGTGACTGTATAGGGTGGACCTTGATCGCTGGTTCTGCCGGGGAACCGGGGCGGCGAGCCGTACCCGCACGACCGGCGGAGCATCGCCTGCCGCCGCACGGCCCGCTCGACGCCGTCGTCGCCGAGGGCGTCCCTGAAGGCGTCGATCGCGCCGGCGACCGGATCCCCGTCGGCCTGTTCCGGGTACTGGGCGTTCCGGCGGCGCATCTGGTGGAACAGCGCGTCCGTGGCGGTCTGCCCGGGATCTTCCGGATACACCGTGAGCCCCAGGAACAGCGACGGGCCGTCATTGCGGAAGAGGTGGTACATCCCCGCGGGGATCAGCAGGAAGTCACCGGGCGCGAGGCGGACGCTGTCCGCCGACGGCAGAAGAGGCTCCGCGTCCAGCGTGTGCGGGCGCCCCTGGCCGAGTGCTGGCAGGCTCAGCCCTGGCCAGGTCCACGCTGTCTTCGCCGCCGGGCCGAGGTGGAAGATGAAGGAGGGCTCCGGGTCGGTGTGCACGCCGAACGGGGTGGTGCCGGAACTGGCCACGAAGCAGTACCAGTCCACCCCTCTCGTCAGCGGAACGCCCGCCGATTCGAGCGGGAGGACGAAGCCGGTGTAGAGAAGCTCAGCGAGCTCGGCGTCCCAGGAGTCCAGGCCGTTGATCGCCAGGCAGATGTCGTCCTTTCCGGTGCGGGCGGAAAGCCAGGAATGTACCGCGGGCCGCCCGGAAAACGCCCCCGATACCAGTTTTTCCGAGGCGTCATAGTCGAGGCAGGTGTCACGGAACGCTCTCATGGCGGGCAGATCCGTGTCGTCGCCGTCCACTCTGGTGGTGGCGGCCCGGAGAGCGCCGAGAACGAGCTCCGCGAGAACGTCCGGTTCGCGGATCATGCCGGGAATGTGCACGCGTTCGGCGAAATGCGGCCCGTCCCGCTCGCAGAGTTTCCGCCAGGTGCCTTCGTCCAGCAAATCTCAGACCTCCGGAATCGTGCGGTGAATGGTCCCGTCAAGCCGCCTGACCAGCCCGGTGGACGCGGGAACCCGTCCTGTGCTCAGAGAAGTCCCGCGCCCACCGGCCTGCGGATCAGTGACCGACGTCCCGCTGCGGCCGCATCCAGAGCTGCCGGTCCTGCAGAGCGGCGACCGACTCCTCCGACACGATGATGTCCGCGATGTCGACGAGAACGGGGCCCCGCCCTTCGTGCCGGTCGAATTCGTTGTGCGACGTCATTTCCATGTGATTTCCCTTCTTGTTGTCGCGGGCCCGCGACGTGCACGGACCCGGTAACAGGAATCAGCGGCTCCGAACCGCGGGAGAACCCGTGCCGCAGCGTCACGGGCACTCCGGCTTTTCTTGTGCCGCTGAGAGGCGTTATTGCTGAGTCTTCACCCGTGGAAGGGCGTTCGCCCAGGTCACCGACCGGGCATTCTCCGGACATTCACCGGGCGAATCCGTGACCCTTGCCGCCCGGCGTCTTCGATTCACGCCGCCACCGGTTGCTGACGGCTCAGGTGTCGCCCGCCCGCGCGGCGCGGCCGAGGCGGAGGGCCGAGATGAGGAAGAAGATGCCGCCCGGGATGGCGTAGCTGGCCGCGTTGAACAGCGTCGGGCTCTGCGCGGAGGCGCCGGCGATGAAGGACACGCCGGCGAGCGCTAGTGGCCCCGTCACGCAACCTTGACCGGGTAACTGGTCCAGCTTCGGATGGGTGAGCTGGCGGCGAAGCTGGTCTTCGGTCGGGCCCGGGCGTTGCGCCATCGGACATGGTCGGGTAGCCCGGAGGGATCTCACCTCCGGGCTCCCACAGATCCGTGCATAACAGTCTCCCGTTACACGGCTCTTGTCGTTCTGGTCATCTGACGGCCGGTTTCGCCCAGGCCCAGTGTGCGAAGTACCGAGGCTGCCGGACCACCGCGTCGCGCATCGCCTGGGTGGCCTTCATCCAGTTGCTCAGCCTCTTGTACTTGTTCATGCTCCATCGCATCAGGTAGGAGTTGATGCGATGGAGCAGGGGATACAGCGCATGGCGGTAGAAGGCTCCGTAATAGGCCATCCAGCCCCGCACCACCGGATTGATCATCCGGGCGAGGTCCAGCGCGGTGCCGTTGACCCGGCGGTGCAACCTGTGCCGCTTCATAACGCATCGCAGGGTGGTTGATCTGCGGTTTTGATCTGCAGTAGCGGTACCGGCACGATCGTGGCTTGTGCCGGTTCGTCTGCTGTACGGCCGGGCCAGCCGGTCAGAAGATCGAACAGCCGGTCAGCGAGATGAACGCCTCCAGAGCCGCCGCTGCCGCCACCGAACTGCCCTTCGAGTCCAGCCCCGCCCCCCAGGCGGCCACCGCGTACCGGCCGGGCACGATGGCCAGGATGCCGCCGCCGACCCCGCTCTTGCACGGCAGCCCGATCCGGTAGGCGAAGTCCCCGGCGGCGTCGTAGGTGCCACAGGTCAGCATGATCGCGTTGATCCGCTTGGCGTCCCGCGCTGACAGCAGTCGTGAGCCGTCCTGCCGAATCCCGTCGCGGGCCAGGAACAGTGCGGCGCGGGCCAGTTCGACGCAGTTCAGTGTCAGCGCGCACTGCCGGAAGTAGTGGTCCAGCACCTGGCCCACCGGGTTGGTCAGGTTGCCGAAGTCGGCGATCAGGTTGGCCATCGCGGCGTTGCGGAACCCGTGGGTGGCCTCGGAGGTCGCTGTCACTGTGTCCGCCTGCACCTCCGGGTTGCCCGATTCGGTGCGCAGCAACGAGCGCACCGCCTCGAAGGCGTCGCCCTTGTCCGACAGCAACTGGTCGGTGATGACGAGCGCCCCGGCGTTGATGAACGGGTTACGCGGGATGCCCCGCTCCATTTCCAACTGGATCAACGAGTTGAACGGCGTGCCGGCCGGTTCGCGATTGACCCGCTTCCAGATGTCGTCACTGTCCCGGCTCAGCACCAGCGCCAGACCGAACACCTTGATAATGCTCTGCAACGAAAAACGAGTGGTCGCGTCGCCGACCGAATGCACATCACCGCCCGCCGTCGCCAACGCGAAACCGAACTGATTGGGATCCACCCTCGCCAGGTCAGGAATATAACCCGCGACTTCACCTTTGCCGATGTACGGCTCGACCGCGGCCAACACGTTATGCACGACTTCCTTGTTGTCCAAAGCTGTCCCTCGATAAATACAAATGCATACTAGTAGGCTCAGGCATATGATCGAAGGCAAAAGCCTCGACCCGAGTTCGACCGCCTCGTGGCGGAGTTCAAAAGGATGCCCAGCCGCTGTCCGACATCATCGGGCAGAACTGACCGAGGCGATCACGGGTGCCGCCAGGCAGACGATGATGGAACGCCATTCGTGTGGCCGGGCCGTTCCCCGACCTGGAGTAGCCGCAACCGGGTGGGCGGCCGTCATTTCTTCGGGATGAATCCGCGCGAGCCCTGGACCACGAGTTTCTGGTACATTTCCTCGTCGCTCAGACCGGTTTCGGTGCCAGGTAGTGGGTTGTCGCCGCTCAGCAGGTCCCGGACACCGAGTAGGCAGTCGTTCCGGCCACGCGGAGGACGACACTTCCGGTGTTCAGATGCCAGCCGTTCGGCAGCGGGACGTCCCTGCCGAGCGTCCGCAACCCCGGCACCCTCCGCATGCCCAAGGCGGTGGCGTCCGCGGTGACGTGGAAAGCTTTGAAGTGGCGACGGGGCATTCCCCGCTACGCGACGGTGCGCGCCGCGTAGCGGGGGATGTGTCAGACCGGGAGGTTCTTGCTGCTGCCGGCCGCGCGGCGTTTGATCAGAGCCCAGCCGACCGCGAGAACAACGACCAAGGCCGGGATCAGCCAGAAGGCGATCTGGTTGGCCTCGTCAGAGAACGCCATCAGTACCACGACCAGTCCCAGGAACCCCAGCGTCAGCCAGTTGGTGACGGGTGCTCCGGGCATCCGGAAGGACGGGCGTTCGATTTCTCCGCGCTCCGCCGCCGCCTTCAGTCGCATCTGGCAGTAGACGAGCGTCGCCCACACACCGATGACGCCGAGGGAGGCGATTGACGTCGCGATCTCGAACGCCATCTTCGGCACGACATAGTTGAGCCCGACGCCCAGCACCATCACGCTCGCGGTGAACAGGATGCCGCCGTACGGGACGTGCCGGGTGCTCATCTTGGCGGTGAAGGAGGGAGCCTCACCTTTCTGGGCCAGAGCCCGCATCACCCGGCCGGTCGTGTAGAGCCCGGAGTTACAGGAGGACAACGCCGCAGTGAGTACGACGGCGTTCATGACGTCGCCGGCTCCCGGCACGCCGAGGCGCGAGAAGACCGTGACGAACGGGCTTTCACTGGCGCTGTAAAGCGTCCACGGAAGGATCATGGCGAGCAGAGTGACGGAGCCGACGTAGAAGATCCCGATTCGCCAGATGACACTGTTGATCGCCTTGGGCAGCGCCTTGCGCGGGTCGGCCGTCTCGCCCGCCGCGATGCCGACCATCTCGATCGCCGAGTACGCGAACACGACGGCCTGGAGGCTCATCAGTACGACGGGAACGCCCATCGGGAGGAAGCCCTCGTGCGCGACAAGGTTGGAGACGCTCGCATGGCCGTCTTGGCCGATCCCGGCGTTGGTCAGCACCAGGCCGATGCCGACGAATAGGAAGATGATGATGGCCAGCACCTTGATGACGGCGAACCAGAACTCCAGTTCACCGAAGAGCCTCACCGACAGGAGGTTCACGCCGAGCAGCACGACCAGCGCGACCAATGCGGTGAGCCACTGAGGCACATCAGGAAGCCACCGGTGCACATAGATCCCGGCAGCGGTGATCTCGGCAATGCCGGTCATCGCCCAGTTGATCCAGTAGAGCCAACCGCTCACGAAACCGGCCCACGGGCCGATGAACTCGCGGGCGTAGGCAACGAAGCTGCCCGCCGTTGGCCGGTGCAGGACGAGCTCACCCAGGGCTCTCATGACGAAGAAGGCGGCGATGCCGCACAGAGCGTACGAAAGGATCAAGCCTGGCCCGGCAGCGGCCAATCTACCGCCCGCGCCGAGGAAGAGACCGACGCCGATCGCTCCCCCGATCGCGATCATCTGCACATGGCGGTTGCTCAGCGCCTTCGAATAACCCTCATCCTCAGTGCTGGTGGCATCGTGGGGAACCAGCTTTACGGTCACGCACCCTCCTCAAGGGCATGGGCTCTCTGGGGTTCTGAATAACGAGCAGACCTACAGGCCGGAAAGGCCCTGATCGAACCGGCTGTGTCTCGTCCAGCACGCCGTGCGCACGATGTGCGGATCCGTCGTCTTCGCCGATACCCCGAGAGTGCTCCTGCTAGGACCCTCTGAGGCCCTTAGCTGTTGTTGGATTTCGAACAGAATGATTACGCTGGGTAACGATCGATGGTGCGACTTAAGCCCTGGCAAGGGAGCGAAACGGACGCCCGAATGTCAGCCGCAGGGATCTGTCGGGTTCTTCGACTTGGTGCTTCCCTGCTTCGAGCGGAGCAGCGGAGCTTCCGCTTGATAAGCCGGTCTTCAGCTAGGCTCATGGGTCCGGCTTGGGAAGTTGCGAAAGGGGCGGGTCCGCGTGCTCCCCGGCATCGTCGGGCAGCGCGCCGTCCGGCTTGTGAGGCGTCATGGGTTGCTCGCCCTGTTCGGTGACCCCGGCAGTGGCCCGCTCCGCCAGCGCCATGGCCGCATCGGCCAGTTCGGAAGCGGAATGGCTGTGGTGCACCCGAGGGCTCAGCTCGATGCGCCGGAACCGGCCGTGCGGACCGACTGTCACGATCACCAGGCCGTCCTCGGAATGCGCCGTGCGCTGTAGGGCGGGGGGGAGTGCTCCATGTACATCTCCCGGATGTGTGCGATCTGCTGGTTGACCTCTCTCGCCAGCGCCCTGATCTCGGCCTCGACCGCGTCCGTCACAGATGTACCTTCATGCGTATAAGTCCCGATGATGATTGACGTTTGTTGCTCCCGGAAGGAGACTTCCTGCGGCCTCTCCCAAAGGCCCGGGCCCAGCGTGATGGGAGGCGCGCTTAGGGTTCTTCAGGGCCCCTGTTAGAGACCCGTATTGCTTACCATAGGTACACGAGGGGTCGCAATAAGGGACCTTCAGGACTTTACCTGGTGGGGGGTGACCCAGATGTCCACCAAGACCGCCGGAATGAGCGATGCGCCGCGGCGCCGCTCCACCCCCGTGATCAGCTTGGGAGCACGCGTGTCGGCACCCGGAGGAGTCCAAGCGCGTGTCGGCACCCGGAGGAGTCGAAGGCCGATGCCGTGGCCTTGTACGAGCCCACCGCCAGAGGGCTGCTGGGTCGGCCGCGTGGTTCCACGCGGCGGCCACGCTCCGGTGATGTGGTCGGCTGCTTTGCGGGCGTCTGTACGGCCAGGGCCCGAAGCGCCGAGCTGGAGCCGGACCGGCCATGACACCTGGAACTCCCGATCGGCTACCTGGTCGACCGCGTGCTCGGCGACCTCAAGGCGGATCGCGCCGCGCCGATCTCGATGAAGGTGCCACTGTCGAAATCGGCCAGTGCTCGATCGCGGAGCACGGCGAGATCGCGTACGAGGACCTGCGCGGTCACCGCCCGCTGCCAGCGCTGCCCGGAGCGACCTGGGTCGGGGATCCGGTCACGGGTGGCATCGCCGGGGCGGGTAGATCAACGAGCGCGGGGGTCTGCTCGGACATAACCCAGACCGTATCGCGGGGCCGCGGATTCACGGTCCTGAACGAGCGTACAATGCTCTGGCATGGATTCCCCCAGCCTGCTTGATCGAGTACGCGAACTGCGCGACGAGGGGCAGTCGCCCAAGCAGATCCCCCGAGCACTCGGAATCGCCTGTGGGTGCCGAATGTTGTGTCTCCTCATGCGACCTGGGCGTACTCATGCAGGAGGCCGCCGAGCCGGTCTCTTCGGGAAACCTCGATGTCGGCGTCGACTGGATCGGGCAGCGCCCGCAGTTGACATTCTTGGCAGTCGCGCTGCAGTCTTCGCGAAGCACGCTCATCAGGCAGGCCGATCGCCAACCGGTCAGGTGCCCTCGCGAACAACGAGAACAGCGGCTGATCGTCACTCGGCAGTGGTGGTTCGGGTGCAGTCGCCGTGCTCGATGATCCAGTGGGGCCGAGCTCGGAGACGGTGCCCGCGGAGGCGGCGCCAGGCGCTGATGAGGTCCGTGGTGAAGCCGCGGTCGCGGTTGCGGATGGCGGGGGCGCCGGAGGGCTGGCCGCGGTACGGGATGCTGTCGCCGGCTTCGAGGCGGGCTAGGAGGTCGGTGAGTTCACGGATCGCGCGCTGGATGGAGCGGCACCAGAGGGTCTCCTCGTTGTCGTCGGGGTGGACGGGGGAATGGATGACGGCAAGGAGCGGGCCCGCGTCAACTTTGGGGACGACCAGGTGGAGGCTCGCACCGACGTTGGCTTCGTCACGACGGTGGAGGGCCATGAAGACTCCCTGGTTGCCGCGGTAGGCCGGCAGGCAGCCCGCATGCACGTTGATCGAGGTTCCGGCGGCGGCCAGCACGTCGGCGCGCAGGATGGAGACGGCGAAGACGATCGTGATGTCGGGCGCCCATGCGGTGAGGGCGGCGGGGACCTCGGGATCGTTGACCGACCGGGCCCTGACGACGGTGGCGGGCGGCAAGTCCGGGCCGAGCGCGGCGAAGAAGCCGCGGCGGTAGCGGCGGTGGCCTAGCAGGCGCTGTCGCCGCTCGTGCACCCGGAGGTAGAACCAGTCGACGTAGCGGCGTTTGCGCAGCAACCCGAGACCCCACCGATCGCCTTGTTCTACGATGACCCCGACCAGCTCGAACCGTCGCCCCAGGACGGAGTAGAGATGGTGGTGGTGCGGACCGTCGGAGCCGATCGCGGCGACCCTCAGGGGACGGCCCGGCTCCCCGCCGATCGACAGGGTTCCTTCTCCGACATCCATCCCTCAGCCCTCCAGGACCCCGCATGGATCTCAAGGACATCTTCTTTCCCAGCGACCGATCTGTCAGGCCCGCGCGCTTCGTCGGCGAGTACTTTTTCGCCCACGACGGCTGGCCGGGGGTGCTGAGGCTCCAGGTCTCCGCCGGACGGAACCTGCGCGGCGAGTACCGCGACCACCGCCTCGACCAGACGTTCACCGCCACCGGCCAGATCGACCTCGAAGTCCGGCACCGGATCACCCTGGTCATCCACGACTTCAACTGGCTGCCCGAGCAGCGCTTCACCGGCTACCTGTTCACCCACGGCGACGGCCGGACGATCGCGGGCACCACCACTTGGGAGACCGAGCCTTTCGGCTTCGTCGCGTTCGGCGACGGCGCACTCCCGCCCGCGGTACCCGGCCAGGTGACCAACCAGGTCACCCCCACCGACTTCACCGGCTCCTACACCATGCTCCACGACGGCCACGTCGCGGAGATCAACCTGGAACACGCCGAAGGCCGCCTGCTGACCGGCGTCTACCGCCACCCCGACCTCGACGACGAACTGGCGGTCGAGGGCGAGATCGACGCGGACTTCGGCCACGGCTGCGCGTTCCGCTTCACCGGCGACGCCCGGCTGAGCGACGTGCGCCTGCACGGGTACCTGTTCACCCGGCCGAAGAACGCGATCAGCGGCGAGATCGTCAGCGGCGGCACGCCCACCGGGTTCGTAATGCTACGCAGGTCCTAGGGGCGGTCGGCGGTGATCGTCAGGGTCCAGGTGACGACGCCGGACTCTGGGATGGTCACGGCGTCGCCGGAGCCGCACTCGCCGAGGTCGCCCGTCCGGCCCAGCAGGGGTTCGACGCCGATCGACCGGTAGGGGGCGTCTTCGGGCCAGCCTCCGAGGTTCCGCCAGAACGCCACGCCGGTCGGCAGGCCGGGGGCCGACACCGTCAGGGTGAGGCGGTCGAGGCCGTCCAGGACGATGGCGGTCGCGACGTCGGGGACCACGACCATGAGGGTGCTGCCGTCGTCCGGGCCGAGATCACCGAGGTCGACGCCGTCCAGGTCGGGCCAGGGGAAGGATCGCAGTCCGGTCTCGGTGCCAACGGTCGCGGGCAGGCCCTCGGGCAGAACGAGGCGGGAGCCGGGCGGCAGGTCGAGGAGGGCGTGCGCGGCCCAGATGAAGGCCCGGCCCGGTTCGCCTTCGAGCCGGTAGCGGACGGTCAGGACGTCGCCGTCGGCCGTCATCTCCCGGCGCAGCCGGAACCCGTCAGCCTCGACCTCGTGGCCGCCGCCGGTCTCCGTCCAGGGACGCGACCAGACGACGCCGTGATCGGGCGGACCGCCGAGCGTCGGCAGGCACTCCTCGAGGCCGCCCGCGTCGACGAACCGGTCGCCGGGCGTGACCTGCGCACGGCGGGGTTCAGTACGGGAGAACAGCCACTCGCGTCCCGCGGCGGAGCGGAGCGACGTCCATCGTCCGCCCAGTGCCGGGTCGACCACGACGGAGATCCGACCGGACTCAGCCATGGGCGTCTCCCAGCTCGCGGGGAGGGGATCCCCTAGGCATGGACAGGGCGTTATCGTACTCTGATCGGAGGTCGGCGGGGAGGTACGATGTCGGAGAACGAGGGACTCGGCCCCCGATCTCCGCTTCCGCTGCAACCATTGGTCCACCGGCTCTTCGAGGAACAGGCTGACCGCACGCCGGACGCCGTCGCGGTGGTGGCTGCGGACGGCGAGCTCACCTATCGGGAGCTCGACCGGCACGCCAACCGGGTCGCGTCCCTGTTGCGGGAGCGCGGCGTCGGACCGGACGCAGTGGTCGGGGTGGCGGTGGAGCGCTCGGCCAATCTCGTGGTCACGCTGCTCGGCATCCTGAAGGCCGGGGGCGCGTACCTGCCGCTCGATCTCGACGCCCCGGCCGCGCGGAACGCCGCGCTCCTGGAGCGTGCCGGGAGCATGCTGTGCGTGTGCCGGGACGGCATGGACCCGCCTGGCGCGCTAGTACTGCCCGGCGATCTGTCCGGGCTGCCCGACCATCGGCCGGACGTGGCGATGTCGGCCGACCATCTCGTGTCGATCTACCACACGTCGGGTTCCACGGGGCTGCCGAAGGCGGTGGCCAGCACCCACCGGGGCTGGACCAACCGGATGCTGTGGATGCAGCGCGCCCACCGCCTGGCTCCGGGCGAGCGGGTGCTGCAGAAGACCACCCTGACGTTCGACGACTCGGCGGTGGAGTTCTTCTGGCCGCTGACGTGCGGCGGGACGGTCGTCATGCTCGGTCCTGGCCTGCACCGCGACCCAGCGGCGATCCACGCCGCGGCGGCGGAGCATCGGGTGGCGGTTCTGCAGTTCGTGCCGAGCTGGCTGGCGGAGTTCCTCGACCTGCCACCCAGCCCCGGGCTCGCGTCGGTGCGCCTGGTCGTGTCGGCCGGTGAGCCGCTCCGACCGGATCTGGTGCGTAGGTTCCGGGAGGTGTTCGGTCCCGGCTGCGAGCTGCGGAACCTGTGGGGGCTCACCGAGGTATCGATCGACTCGACCGCCCACACCTGCGACGCCGCCGACGAGGAGAGCGGACCGATCCCCATCGGGCACGTCATCGACAACAACGATGTCCGGGTCCTCGACGACGACCTCAGGCCCTGCCCGGCGGGGACGGTCGGCGAACTGTACATCGGCGGCGTCGGCCTGGCCCGCTGTTATCTGGGCGATCCGGTACGGACGGCGGAGCGGTTCGTCGCCGACCCGGCCGGGACGGGCGACCGGCTCTACCGGACGGGCGACCGCGGCTACCGGCGGCCCGACGGCGAATTGGTCTTCCTCGGCCGCCACGACCGGCAGGTGAAGCTCCGCGGCATCCGCATCGAGCTGAGCGAACTGGAGGAGGCCCTCGCCCGGCACCCGTCCGTGGTCAACGCCGCGGTCGTGCTCGCCGACGACAGGCTCGGCGAACCCCGCCTGGTCGCCTACGTAGCGGGCCCCGCCCCTGCGCCGCCGGAGCTGACCGCGTTCCTCGCAGCGGAACTGCCCGCCTACATGCTGCCGTCGCTGATCGTCCCATTGGCGGAGATGCCGAAGACGGCCAGCGGCAAGACCGACCGGAAGGCGCTGCCCCCGCCCGACTGGAGCGGCCTGCCCGGCGAGCGGGCCGCGTACCGGGCGCCGGGGTCACCCGTCGAGGAGGCCCTGGCCGTCCTGTGGTCGCAGATCCTCGACGTGTCGCCGGTCGGTGTGGACGACGACTTCTTCGCACTCGGCGGGCAGTCGATCCAGGCGACCCGGATGATGGGGCGGCTCCGTTCCGGTTTCGGCGTCGAGCTGGCGCTTCAGGAGCTGTACGACCGGCCGACGATCGCACTCCTGGCTCCGGCCGTTACGGACGCAGTGCACGCGGCCGTCGCCGGGTTGAGCGACTCCGAGGTCGATGCCCGGCTCTCCGGCGGTCCCGCGTGAGCGACGCCGCCCGGCGCGCGCTGCTCGAACGGCTGCTGCGCGGCGGAGGGACCGGAGACGGGATTCCGCGCCGCGACCCGGGCGAGGCGGTGCCGCTGCTACCCGCCCAGCGGCGGGTCTGGCTCGCCGATCGGCTGTCGGGCAGCGGCCCGGTCTACCACGTGTACGTGGCAGCGCGGCTCGACGGGGACCTGGACGTCGAGGCGCTCCGGGCGGCACTCGGCGATCTCGCGCTCCGGCACGAGGCGCTGCGGACCACGTTCGAGATGGACGGCGACGAAGTCGTGCAGGTCGTGGCGGAGACGGGGAGCGTCCCGCTGACGGTGACGTCCGTCGGGGCGATCGGCGACCGGCTCGCGGCCGCGGCGCGCGCTCCGTTCCCGCCCGGAGCACCGCAGGTCCGGGCAGAGTTGTTCGTCGGTGAGCAGACCCATCTGATCCTCGTGGCCCACCACCTGCTCGCCGACGGCTGGTCGCTGCGCGTCCTGGTCGGTGACCTATCGGCGCTCTACCTGGCACGGCGGCACGGCACGGC
Source organism: Nonomuraea sp. B12E4 (assembly GCF_039871825.1). Lineage (NCBI taxonomy): Bacteria > Bacillati > Actinomycetota > Actinomycetes > Streptosporangiales > Streptosporangiaceae > Nonomuraea > Nonomuraea sp. B12E4. Next base: position 16,875 of record NZ_JBDPME010000042.1, read on the forward strand.
CGCGGCGCCCTCTCCCGCGCGGATCGGTGCGGCCGACGCCGCCTGCTGGGCGGCCCGGCGGCCGACCCCACCGGAGGGGTTACGGTTCTGGATCGGCAACCTGGCCGCTCCCCTGCCGGTCCTCGACCTGCCCGCGAACGGGCCGCGCCCCCAGGTCGCCACCCATGCCGGGGCGCAGGTGGCGCTCACGCTGACGCCGGAGCTCACCGCGACGGTCCGGCGGACGGCCGCCGCGTCCGGGACAACCGTCTTCCTCCTGCTGCTGTCGGCGTTCGCGGTGCTGCTGCACCGCTGGACGGGCCAGGACGAGGTCGTGATCGGGGTGCCGGTCAGCAGACGCGACCACGAGGACCTGCACGGGGTGGCCGGGCTGTTCGCGACCACGGTGGCGCTGCGCGTCGCGGTGCCGGACGACGCCGATCCGGCGGGGCTGGTGTCGCGGGTCCGGGAACTGTTCCTCGCCGCCCACCGGCATGCCGAGATTCCGTTCGACGAGGTCGTCCGGGCGCTGGACCCGCCGCGTGACCCCAGCCGCAACCCGCTGTTCCAGGCGTCCTTCGTGATGGAGGAGGAGCCCGTCGAGCTGAACCGGCTCGGTGATCTGACGGTGACGCCCGTTCCCGTCCACAACGGCACCGCCAAGTTCGACATGTCGCTGTTCGTCACCGATCGGGGCGAGCGGCTCGAGCTGACGCTCGAACACGCCGTCGACGTGATCGCCGAGGGGGTGCCAGAGCAGCTGCTGAAGTCCTTCCGGGATCTGCTGTCCGGGGCGTCCACCCCAGATCCGCTTGCGGGGCCCGTGACGCCGGAAAGGCCTGCGGGAGGGGTCCATCTGCTCGTCCGGAGCTCGCCGCACGTCGCGCTGGAGACCGGGGACCTGCAAGTGACCTATGCGGAGCTCGTCGCGCGGTCGGAACGGCTCGCGGGCGGGCTCCGCGCGGCAGGGGTGGGGCCGGGGAGCGTGGTCGGGCTCCGGCTGCCGCGCGGCGTGGACCTCGTGATGGGCGCCCTCGCCGTGTGGCAGGCCGGAGGCGCGTTCCTGGGCGTCGACCCGTCCTATCCGGCCGAACGGTCTCGGCGCATGATCGAGCACGCCGGGGTCTCACTGGTCCTCACGCCGGAGCGGCTGCGCGCGCTGGACGGCGAAGGCCCGCCAGAGGCTGAGGCGGCGGAGACCGAGGCGGACGGTGCTGATCTCGCGTACATCGTGCAGACCTCCGGCTCCAGCGGCCTGCCGAAGGGGGTGATGACCACCCACGCGGGGGCGGTGAACTACCTGTCGTACGTGGTCGAGGAGTACGGGCTCGGCCCCGGCGACGTGGTGCTACAGGTGCCGTCGATCGCCTACGACTCGGCCGTCCGCGACAGCTTCGCGACCCTCGCCGCCGGGGCACGGCTGGTGGTCGGTGTCCCTTCCGGTGATCCTAGGGCGCTGCTGGCGGCCATCCGCGCCCACCGGGTGACGTGCCTGCTCAGTGTCGTCCCGACCCTGCTCGCCGAGCTCGCCGAGGCCGCGTCGGGCGAACCGATGGCGTTGCGGCTGGTACTGGTCAGCGGGGAGCGGCTGCGCTGGGACGACCTTCGCCGAGCTCGCGAGCGGCTCGCCCCGGAGGCGACGTTCGTCAACCAGTATGGGCCGACCGAGACAACGATGACGGCCGCCTTCCGCAAGGTCGCGCCCGATGAGGAGGGGACGGGCGACGTCCCGGTGGGACGGCTCATCCCCCACCTGGACGCCCTGATCCTCGACCGGCGGCTCCGCCCCGTACCTGCCGGGGCGCCCGGTGAGCTGTACCTCGGCGGGACGGGCCTCGCCCGAGGCTACGCCAACGACCCGGCACTGACCGCCGCCCGCTTCGTCGCGGGCCTTGGCGGCCGCCGTTACTACCGGACCGGCGACCGCGTCCGCCTGCTTCCCTGCGGTGACCTCGTCTTCCTCGGCCGCACCGACTCGCTGGTCAAACGGCACGGCGTCCGGATCGACCCGGGCGAGATCGAGGCAGCGCTGCGGACGGCTCCCGGTGTCCGGGACGCCGCCGTCACCGCCGGCGAGCGGGCGCTGACCGCCTACGTCACCGGCGACCCTGCCGTCACGGCCACCGGACTGCTCGCCCACCTGCGAACCCTCCTGCCACCGGCGATGCTTCCGTCGGCGCTCCACATGCTCCCGGCCTTGCCCCGCACCCCCAACGGGAAGATCGACCGGGGAGTGCTGCGGCCGGAGCCCGCGACCGCGCTCGCCGCAGGCACGGGCAGGCTCCCGGAGACCCGCTGCGAGATAGAGCTGGCCGAGGTCTGGTCGGAGCTGCTCGGCATCACCGAGATCCCCGCCGACGCCGACTTCTTCGCGCTCGGCGGCCACTCGCTGACGGCGGTGGTCCTGGCTGACCAGCTTGCCCGCCGTTGGGGCGTGCCCGTCACTCCCGCCGACGTCCTGGCGCACCCGACCGTCGCGCTGCTGGCCGCGCGCCTCGACGGCCGGCGGGACAGCGGCCGCGCCGTCCGGCTCCGGGACGGCGACGGGCCTCCACTGTTCCTCGTCCACCCGCTCTCGGGCGACCTGCTCTGCTACAGGCACCTCGTGGCGGCACTGCCACCGGGCCGGCCCGTCCACGGCTTCCAGTCCGTCGGCTCGCCGCCCGCGACCGTCGCCGAACTGGCTGCCCGGTACGCGGCCGACGTCCGCAGGATCCGTCCCGAGGGATCTTTCGATCTCGCGGGCTGGTCCTTCGGCGGGATCGTCGCGGTCGAGATGGCACGGCTGCTCGGCGGTACGGCCGGCGGTGTCCGGACGCTCGCGCTGCTCGACACCTCACCAGAGGAGGAGACGGAGGACACCACCGAGGAGGAGGCCCGCCTAATCATCGCGGACACGGGCCTGGTCGGGGCACTTGCGGACACGCTGGTCGGCGCGTTGCTCGCCAACGCGCGCGCCCGCCGCGGCCACCGCTTCGAGGGCCCGCCGCTGGACGTCGACCTCGTCCTGGTGCAAGCGTCGCTCGAGCATCCGGTGCTTCCCGCCCGGCGGATGACCGACCCGGCCGCCTGGCGGGCCCGCACCACTGGACGGACTCGATACCTGAGCCTGTCCGCCGACCACTACGGTCTGCTCGCCGCCGAGCACGCGACGGCCCTCGCTGAGATCCTCAACCCTGTTGCGCCGCCGGCCGCGGCGGGAGAGGCTACCGGTGCCGGAGGACGATCCCCTCAACAGGAGGCCCAGGCGTGACAAGGTTCGTCGAGGTACCTCTGGACAACGGCATGGCTCTGATCGTCCAGCAGAGCCCCGAAGATGAGGGGGAGATCGTCCGGGCCGGACGGATCCGGGACGTCGCAGGCCTGGCCGGTGAGTCGTTCGACTCGGCGCTGCTACGGCTGCGATCGGCGGCCGAGCAGGTCAGCACGGCGATGCGCGGGGTCAGCGTTCCGCCGTCCGAGGTCACCGTCGAGTTCGCGATCAAGGTGGGCACGTCGGCAGGGGTCGTCGTCGCCAACACCAGCGCCGAGGCCAACCTCAAGGTCGCGCTGCGCTGGACCAACGCGCCCGGCGCGGAGCCCCCGGCGGACTCCGGAGAGTGAGCGGGAACGTCCGCGGCAGCTTGGCCCGGATCTGGGAACCGTCCGGTTCGGTGATCGGCGCCGGGTTCCTCGTCGGCCGCCACCACGTCCTGACCTGCGCCCATGTCGTCGCGGCGGCGCTGGGCGTCCCAGACACCGATCCCGAGCCGCCCACCGGGACGATCGAGCTCGACTTCCCGCTGGCGGCGTCCGGGTCGGCGCGGATCACCGCGTCGATCGTGCTGTGGACGCCTGTCGGGCCTGACGGCGGCGGCGACATCGCGGGCCTGCTACTGGCCGAGGACCCTCCGGCGGGTACGGAACCGGCCCTGCTGATCTCGGTCGCCGAACCGTACGGGCTACCGTTCCGGACGTTCGGGTTTCCAGGCGGACGATCGGGCGGCGATTGGGCCGAGGGGGTGCTCGCCGACGTGCAGGCGACGTCGTGGCTGCAGATCGAGCACGAACGGCAGACCGGCCGCCGCGTCCAGCCCGGTTACAGCGGGGCGCCGGTCTGGGTCGAGGAGCATCAGGGCGTCGTCGGCATGGTCGTCGCCGCCGACCGGCAGGGCACCGACCGGGTCGCCTACGCGGTGCCGACCGACGCGCTCGTGGCGGCCTGGCCGGACGTCCTCACCGAGCGGACCATCGCGCCGAGCCCCTACCAGGGCCTGGCCGCGTTCCGTGAGGCCGACGCCGAGCTGTTCTTCGGCCGGGACGACGTGGTCGCCCGGCTCGCTGAGGCCGTCGCCGCCCGGCCCCTGACGGCGGTCGTGGGGCCGTCCGGGGGCGGGAAGTCCTCGGTCGTCCAGGCGGGCTTGATCCCCGCGCTGCGGGCGTCCCGTTCCTGGACGGTCGCGGTGTTCCGGCCCCGGAAGAACCCGTACGAGGAACTCGCGGCCGTCCTGATGCGGCTGCTTCAGCCCGACATGTCGGAGCTCGACCTGCTCCTGGAGACCCCGCGGATGGCCGAGCTCCTCCAGGAGGGCCGGGTCGACGCCGTGGTCCGCCAGATCGCGGCGAACGGGCGGAGGCTGCTGCTTGTCGGCGACCAGTTCGAGGAGCTGTACACCCACCACCAGGGCACGTCGGTGCCGCAGCGGTTCGTGGCCGATCTACTGAAGGCGGCGGCAGAGTCCGATGTGCGGGTGCTGCTGACCATGCGCGCCGACTTCCTCAACCAGGCTCTCGACGACCGAGTGTTCTCCGAGGCGCTGACCGGGGCGATCGAGCCGATCGGCCCCCTGTCGGAGGACGGGCTGCGGGCCGCGATCAAGGAGCCCGCCGCACTGCGGCGCGCCCGGTTCGAGCCGGGGCTGGTCGGCAGGATCCTCGCCGACGTCGGTGACCAGCCGGGACGCCTGCCGCTGTTGGAGTTCACGCTGTCGCTGCTGTGGGACCGGCAGCACCGACAGACGATCACGCACTCGGCCTACGATGGGATCGGCGGCGTCGAGGGTGCGCTGACCCACCACGCCGAACGCGTCCTCGCGGGCTACGACGAGCAGGAGCGGGTGCGGGTCCGGCAGGTGCTGCTACAGCTGGTCGCACCCGGTGATGGGACCGCCGATGTGCGGCGCCTCGCCGTCCGCAGCGAACTGCGGCCCGGTGACTGGGAGATCGCGCGGCGGCTCGCCGACGACCGGCTGGTCGTCACCGGGGCCGGGCCGACCGGCGCTCAGACGATCGAGATCGTGCACGAGGCCCTCATCGCGGGCTGGACGCGGCTGCGCGAGTGGGTGAGCCTGGACCGGACGTTCCGGATCTGGCAGGAGCGGGTGCGCGAGCAGATCCGGATCTGGCGGGCGTTCGGCGAGGACCAGGGCGTCCTGCTGCGGGGCCCGCTACTGGCCGAGGCGGAGACCTGGATGGTCGAGCGCGAGGCGGAGATCACCGACGAGGAGCGGGCGTTCGTCCGGCTGAGCCGCGAACGCCAGGAGCAGGAAGACGCCCGGTACCGGCTGCTGTATGAGGAGGCCCTGTCCCGTCAGCTCGTCGCGCAGGCCGAACTCGTCCGGGGCGAGCGGGCCAATGCGCTGCCGCTGAGCGTGCTGCTGGCCGCCGAGTCGCTGCGGCGGGCGTCGTCGTTCGAAGCCGATCTGGCGTTGCGGCGCGGACTCGCGTTGCTGCCCGAGCACAGCGTCAGGCTGCCGCACGACTCCGACGTGCAGGTCGCTGCGTTCTCCCCCGACGGTCGGATCCTCGTCACGGCGGGCGATGACGCGAGCGCCCGCGTCTGGGATGTCCGGACCGGTGAGCGGCTGTTGTGCCTGCGGCACCGGGACGGCGGATGGATCCGGGCGGTGGCCTTCAGTCCCGACAGCCGCCGCCTGGTCACGGGCTGCGAGAACGGCGAGGCGCGGATGTGGTCGCTCGACGACGGCGCGATGCTCGTCGAAATGATGCACGGCGGCTGGGTAGGCGCGCTGGCCTTCACCCCGGACGGTTCGTTGCTGGCGAGCGGATGCGACGACGGGATGGTCCGCGTCTGGGGCGGCGGCGTCCGTCCGCGGCTCACGGTCCCGCACCAGGGCTGGGTGCGGAGCGTGGCCTTCAATCGTGCAGGTTCCCTGCTGCTGACAGGTGGCGCCGACCGGAGCGCCCGCGTCTGGAACGTCGCCGACTGGAGCGAGCGTGTTCGGCACGGCCATGACGCCCCCGTGCGTGACGCTGTCTTCTCCCCCTCGGGGGCGTCCGTTGCGAGCGCGAGCGACGAGGGAGCGGTCGCAGTCTGGCCGGTCGCCGCCGGAGCCGCGCCCGTGCTCGTCCTTCCGCACGAGGGCGCGGTCACCGCGGTGGCGTTCAGCCCCGACGGGCGGCTGCTCGGCACCGCCTGCGACGACGGCCACGCACGCATCTGGGACGCCTCCACCGGTTCGGAGCTGGTTAGGATGCGGCACGGCGCGGCCGTCCGGGACGTGGTGTTCGAGCCCTCCGGGCGCGGGCTGCTCACCGGGTCCGACGATGGGACCGCCCGAATCTGGAGCGCCGTCGGAGCAGAGTTGCTTCGCGTGTCCCACCGGCGTGCGGTCAGGGCCGTCGCGGTCAGTCCCGACGGCGCGTGGGGAGCCTCGGCCAGCCAGGACGACGAGGGCGCGCTCTGGTCGACGACCGCACACGCCGAACGGTACCGGTTTCAGGCCGCAGGCCCCGTCGTCTCACTGGCCGTGGACGCCTCGGGCTCCCGGATCGCCGTGCTGGCCGACGAGGGCGCAGTGCAGGTCTGGCGGCTCGACGACCTCGCCCTCGAAACGTCGTTCGGCGCCGGGAACGCCTCCATACTGGCGCTCTCCCCCGACGGCGGAACACTCGCCGCAACCGGGGAGGGCGGAGACGTCGGGCGGTGGTCGCTTCCCGGCGGCGACCCGCTACCCGGCCTGGCCACCGGGGCCGAGGAGTTGCGCTCCCTGGCCTTCTCCCCGGACGGACGGTCGCTCGCCGCTACCGGCGACCTCGAGTCAGTGCTCATCCTCACCGACGGCGGAGGCCGGGTCGAGGCGGATATCGGGGACATCGCGGGCGTCACCGGCTTCTCCCCCGACGGCACGAAGGTGGCCGTCGTCGACGACGCCGGGAACGCGACAGTCGTCTCGGCGGCGGACGGCACGGTCCTGTCAAGGCGAGCGTTCGGCGGAGAATGGTGGGGTGGAGCAGCCTTCGACGGACGGCTGGAACTCCTCGCGACGATCGGACGGGGCGGGGCCGTCGCGGTCCACGACCTTAAGTCCGAGGACCGGCGCTGCGAGGTCGACCACGAGGCATGGGTCACCCGGGTGGTTTTCAGCGCCGACGGCCTGCTGCTGGCGACCGTGGGAGAGGACGCGGTCGTCCGGGTCTGGGAAACCGAGAGCGGAGCCGAACGCTGCCGGCTTCCTCACCCCGCGACTGTCGCCGACGCGGTCTTCACGCCCGACGGCCACCTGCTGGTCACCGGGGCGACGGACGGGTTCGTCCGGGGATGGCCACTGAGGCCGGAGGACCTGCTCGCCCAAGCCGCCACTCAGGTGCACCGTTCGCTGACCCGTGAGGAGTGGGGCCGCTACCTGGGTGCCGAACCGTACCCCGAGAGCCTGTAGCCCGACCGGGCGAGCGGCGTCCGCCAGGCTCGAGGCCGCGTCGATCAACGGCACGGGCGCGTCGGCGAACTCCCCGACGAGCGACAGCTCCGAGCAGCCGAGGATGATCGTGTCGGCGCCAGAGGCGGCCAGAACCGCGGGAGCGGGCGAAGCGGGTTCCCCGACTGGCGAGGACGCCCAGGCGGACGCGGCCGGTACCGAGGGCGTCCCCGGCCGCTGCCTCGATCATGTCGATGATCTCCACGTCGGTCCGGAGGATCAGCTCCTCGCGGTAGGCGTGGGCGGTGCTGCACGGCATCGCCACCGCGAGCGCCCCGGCGTCGCGAAGCAGGCGGACTCCGGCGACCAGGCCGGGCAGCGGCGACGGCCCGCGCCCCAGCAGCGCGGCGGTCCGCACACCGAGCACCGAGCGGCCGAGGTCAGCGCCAGGGGCACCCCTCGTCCCACCACCGGATAAGATCGTCTCCACGTGCCTCAGCCTCCTCGGCTGACGCCCCGTCTACCAATGCATAGGCGGCGAAGTCCGACATCATGGTCGCCCGGCGGCAGCAACTGCCGGGCTCGCGAACGTCCTTGAACCATAGGACCGGCGGACGGTCCCGGGTGGGCGGCGTGTAGAGGCCGTCGCCAGTGAGGAAGCCGATCCAGCCGACGTAGCGCAGCGGCGCGGAAGGCTGCTCGGTGATGGTGAGTGGCAACCCGGCCTGGGCGAGGAAGCTCTCGCGTGACAGGTCGAGGCCGAACGCTGCCCGGTAGGCCTCGGCAATCGGCCTGCCTCCCGTCCGGGCGGTCACCTCGCACAGAACGGGGACCCCGCGATCGACCCAGGCCTCGATGTGGAAGGAGAAGGGGCCGGATGACGGGAATGCCTTGATGACGGCGACGGCGAACTCCTGTAGTCGCGGGCGCAGCGGATCAGCAGCGCCCATCAACATGCTGACCCGGGGGGCGTGCCGCTGGACCGTCTCCAGGGCTCCAGCACTGTACCGGCTAGGCCAACAGTGCACGACGCGTCCGCGGTCGCTGACGCCGTCGATGTGGTAGATGGGGGCGTCAACCCGCGTCTCGACGAGGAGACCGCCGGGAAAGGCGGAGGCGCCAGCGAACGCGCCTCGGAGTTCGGCGGGCGTGCGGGCCACACCGATACCCTGGGCTCCGGTCGCCCGCCGCGGTTTCATCACCACAGGGAAGCCATGGAGCGCGGCGAAGGACATCGCGTCGTCGAGGCTGCGGACATCCTGGAAGCGTGGGACGGCGATCCCTCCTGCCTCGGCTGTCCGTCGCATCGTCAGCTTGTCCCGGAAGGCCATCGCCTCATCGACGCGCTGGCCGGGCAGCCGGTACCGCTCGCGCAGGACGGCCGAACGTAGGAGGTCGGACTCATTGGACGCGATCACTCCAGCCAGCGGATGGCGCCGGGCCAGCGCGTGCGCGGCGATGAGCACGTCCTGGGAGAAGTAGTCGTCAACGGTCATGATCTCTCGGAAGAGCGCGGTCTCGCTCTCGGGTGACGCGGCCCGCGCATACCGTGAGGTGACCAGGAGCAGATCCCCTACCCCGCGCAGCCAGGTGCCGATCGGCCGGCTATCGAGGTCGGCGTAGCTGAGCACCAGCAGCGTCACCAGCGCGCCTCCACGCTCGTCAAGCCGATCAACGCCCCCAGTATCCGCACCCCCGCTCACAACCGTCAACGAAGAACAGCGAACGCGCTGAGGGTCGGGACCCGCGAGCCCAACGAAGCCCCTCTCTGTCAGACTGCTGTGATACATGGGACGTACGAGTCCTTTTGAAGCGAAGCAGGGCGAGACAGGACGATCGAGACAGTGACGATGACCCTCGCCGAGCAGATCCGGTTGCCGGGCAACTGGTCGAATGGCTGGTCCACCGTGGCGCGCAGGCCCGCGGCGCCGCTCTGCGGGGCCCGCACGTGCGAGATCGGCATAGTGCTTCTTGCAGCGGAAGAGCCTCGCCGACTCCGGCGCAGAGCATCGCGAAGGACTCAAGCGGGTGTGTGATCGGGGCACCGAGACCGATGCGTTACGCGCCGCTCAAGCCGGGCGCACCCGGTGCCGGTAGTGCAGCGGGGATTCGCCGATCTCGCGTTTGAAGGCGGTGCTGAAGGCCGCCTCGGAGGCATATCCCAGGTCGGCGGCGAGGGCGCCGATGCGCGTGTCATCCTGCCTCAGGGCGCGCTGCGCCAGGAGCATGCGGTAGCGGCTGAGGTAGGTGAGCGGAGGCATGCCCGCCGCAGCGCGGAAGTGGCGGGCGAAGGTTGATCGGGACATCGCGGCGGAGCGCGCCAGCTCCTCCAGGCCCCACGGCGCGGCGGGCTGGTTGTGCATGAGGGCCACCGCCGGGCGCAGTCGCTCGTCGGTCAGCACCCGCAGCCAGCCCGGCGAGGCGTCCATCTGGTCGAGGTAGCCACGCAGGACCGCGAGGAACAGGAGCTGACCGTACTGCCGGATGGCGAAGGCGGAGCCGGTGCGGCGGCCCGCGACCTCGGCGAAGACCTGGTCGAGGAGGGTGCGCAGCGGGGCCGACGCTGAGGCCCTGACGACTCCCACCGGCGGCAGCGTCTGCAGCAACAGCTCCTGACCTGCCGGGTTGATGTCCACGGCGATGCCGAGCACGACGTCGTCGGTGGTGGGATCCGCCTCGGTGAGACCGGTGAAATTCTCCTCGGGGCTGATCCGGTGGCGTGGACCGTCCCCCTGCGGGCCGCCCTCGTATTCGAGCCATGTGCGGTTGTTGAGGATGGCGACATCACCAGCGGAGAGTTCGACCGGCTCGTCGAGGCCGTCGGTCAGCAGCCGGCCGTGGCCGGACACCATGGCGATGAGCTTCATCGCGTCGTGGCACGGCGAGTGTGCCACCCACCGGCCGCGGGCCGCGAATCCGCCGGACACCGCGCCGCGGACCTCCACAAGGTCAAGCACCTCGGACAACTGATCTCCCATATTTGGGACTCTTGCACAAGAAATAGGGACTCACAAGCATTCAAAGTGCCATCCATGCTTGGCAGGCTGAATGTCACCGGGACGGTCGTCGTCGCGGCGACGACCGAAGGAAGGGCAAGACAATGGCACCTCAGACCGCGGGCCAGGCCCGTACGATCATCCTCACCGGTGGCAGCAGCGGCATCGGATTCGCCGCGGCCACCGCGATCCTCCGGGACGAGCACGGGCCCTGGCACCTGGTGCTGCCCGTCCGTGACGCCGCCCGCGGACGGGAGACTGTGGAGTCGTTGGCCTCCGCCGCAGCGAGCGGCAACACGGCCGAGGCGATGACGATGGACCTCTCCTCACTGGAGTCCGTCCGGACCTTCGCCGCGGAGCTGACCAGCCGCGTGACCTCGGAAACGATCCCGCCGGTGCACGCGCTGGTGTGCAACGCAGGCGTGCAGATGGGCACGAACCTCACCCACACGGCCGATGGCTTCGAGTCCACCTTCGCCATCAACCACCTGGGCCACTTCGTACTGGTCAACGCGCTGCTGCCCGTGCTGAGCGCCCCGGCGCGTGTGCTCGTGACCTCCAGCGACACCCACGACCCGGCGCTCAAGCTGGGCCCCGCCCCGGCCTGGAGCAGCGCGGACGCCCTGGCGCGGGGCGAGCTCGCGGCATCGGCGAAGCCGGACAACGCGTTCGTCGCCGGGCAGCGGCGTTACAGCACCTCCAAGCTCGCGAACCTCTACTTCACCTACGCTCTGCCCCGTCGTCTGCCCGAGGGTGTCACGGCCAACGCCTTCAACCCCGGCATGGTGCTCGGAACCGCCCTGGGCCGCTCACTGCCCGCCCCGGTGCGGTTCATCTCCACGCATGTCCTTCCACGCCTGACCTGGCTGCTGCGCCGGGTGATGTCCCCCAACATCAACTCGGCCACCGAGTCCGGAGCCGCACTCGCCTGGCTGGCAACCGCCCCGGAACTCGCAGGCACCACAGGCACGTACTTCGACGGCCGCACTCAGGCCCGCTCCTCGGAGGAGTCCTACGACACCGCGCGCGCCGAGCAGCTCTGGTCCGGCAGCCAGGAGCTGACCGGCACGCGTGTCTGACCGAGATTTCCCCTTCGATCCCAAGTGACGCTCCAAGATCACCACCAAGGAGACGAGACCATGAAAGACATCGCTGCGCCGGCCCTTTCAACGGCCGAGCGCGACCGCCGTTGGGATCTCACCCGGGCGTTCATGGCACGTGAGGACCTGGACGCTCTGCTCGTTTTCGGCGAGCACGAGGACGCAGGGCCTGCCCAGGTCGCCTACGACACGTGGTTCACCAACGAGCGCCCCGGAACGACCGTCGTCTTCCCTCGCGACGGCGAGCCGATCGCGCACCTGCCGGGAGGGATGTTCATCCTGGACCATCTGGAGTCCAGCCGGCGTGGTGACCAATCCTGGATCCCGCCGCGGAACCTGCGCGCCTCACGCACCTCCACCGAGATCACGGACACGCTCGCCGAGCTGGGCCTGAGCAGGGGAAACATCGGCGTCGTAGGACTCGGGGCACATCTGCCGTGGCATCCTGAAGGCATCCTGCCCCACACGCTGTGGAGCCGGGTCCTGGACAAGCTCCCGGACGTCGAATTCCGGGAGATGGACGTCGCCGTCGCCCTGATGACGATGCGGCTCAGCGACGAAGAGATTCCCCTCGTGCGGCGCTCCGCGGAGATCGGAGACGCCATGGTGCGAGCCATGGTCGATACCGCGGCCCCAGGGGTGTCCGAGGCGGAGGTCTACGCCTCAGGAATGGCCGAAGGCTATCGGCGCGGGACGCTCCCCTCCGCCATGCACCTATGGTCAGGCCGCGACCCCGTCGCCTCGGGGATACCCGCATGGGGCTACCGCGCCCAGATACCGCGCGTGCTGGCCGACGGGGACGTCATCTATGCCGAGGTGTTCTCCCAATTCGGCGGGCGCCACACGCAACACCAGGTCACGATCGCCGTCGGCGACGTGCACGAAGACTTCTGGCGCGCGGGCGACGTCGCGCAGCAGTCCTACCACGCCGGCCTGGCGACGCTCCGGCCAGGGCGGACCTTCGGCGACGTCGTGGAAGCGATGCACGCACCGCTCGACGCGCACGACGGGCAGATGTACCTCATCACCGCCCACTCGATCAACGCTCTCCTCGCGGCCGGCAAGAACCGCGCAGACATCAACCTGCTCCCAGGTGCCGAGGCGTACCCGCCTGTGCACGCTCACCCCACCTTCATGGCCGACCTGGTGCTGGAGCCCGGGATGTGTTTCATCCTAGAGCCGCAGTACGCCTTCGGTCGTCACCTCGCCCACGTCGGCGGCACCGTGATCGTGACGGAGGACGAGCCCATCGCGCTCAGCCCACTGACCAGCGAGGTGCTCCGTGCCGGGCAGTGACGGACCGTGGGCCGGCGGGCTCGTGGCGATGGCCTCCTCTACCCGCCCGTGCTAGATGAGCAGCTTGAGCAGATTGCTAGACATCGGTGACTGATCGTCACGAACTACACCACTCGATGGGACGCCATCTGTCGGCCGCGCGTAGTGACTCCAGCAGGTGGGTCAGGTCAGACTGGGATAGAGCCATCGTGAACGGTCCTTCCGGGAGACGTGAGACCTCTCCCTTCGACCGTCACACGATGGCTCACTTTATGCCAGATATCCGTCACTGATCGTCATGATTTACACCACTCCAAGGGACGCCATCTGCCCAGTTGGTCCCGCAGCCGCATCACCTAGACGGAGCCGCGCTCCTGTTCCTCCCACTCGGCTGTGGTGATGAGGATGTGGGGTTCGTGCGCTGCGAGGTGGAGCCCGGACCCGCGTCCGATCGCGGACCAGATGCCGCAGGGATCCACCCGCGTGGTGGGTCGGCGCTGCGGCGGACGCGACTGGGGTTCAGGAAACTCTCCATCTCGACGATCTTGTCGTTGACGACGGTGAAGGTCAAAATGGCGAACAGCCGCCCGTTGCGAGTGACCACCGCTCCGACCATGGCGTTGATCAGCGCGGGGTGCGTTCGAACGCCCTGCGGGGCGCGAGCCAGCTTGGCCACCGCCTGCACACCACGGAAGACGGCTGGCGGTAGGTCCGTACCGGAGTGGGCGCGTGCCACGACGTCGGGGTCGAGGACCTGGACGAGGGCGTCGAAGTCGCCGGCCGTGCGCCGGATCCTGACCGAAGACACGCTCAAGCCATGGCAGCACCAGTCATGGATCTTCATCCGCGACCCCCCAGTTCGCCGCCAAGGCCGCCCGCGTGTTGGACCTGTACGCCCGCATCTGGGACGCCTGAATGTCTCTGCCACATGGCCAAACGCTTTGCTGGGTGCCCAGCCAAGCGACTCGTTAAGCCTGCCGCTGCCACTAATTGATCATTCTGTTTGCTACGCTCCTGGGATCGCCATGACGGGGCTCCGTTCCAGGGGCGTCGTCGCCGGCCCGGCCGCGACCGCAGGGCGGACACGCGGCCGGCGGCCCACCGCGATCATTACTGTTCTGCGGCGACTACGTGATCCCGATTGGTTCGCGGGCTGGGAAGTGGTGGAGGAAGCGCTCGGCGGTGGCGCGTGACCCGGTCAGTGTGAGGTCGCCGCCGGCGAGAGCCTCGTCAAGGGTGCGGGCCTGGCTGAGCACGGCGACCAGGGTCTGCGGGCTGGTCTGGATGACCAGGTCTGCCTGTGCCGGGGTGGAGTCGACGCGAGCCAGGTGGAGGCGGTCGGGGGCCGTCCGGAGCAGGAAGTGGTGCTCGCCGAGCCGCAGGCCGATGACGAGGTCCGCCCGCTTACCGTCGGCGGGCGTGTACAGGGCCTTCAGTGACAGGGCGGCGGAGTCGGCGCTGAGCGGCAGGTCGTGCGGCAGCGCGGGAGAGCGGCTGCTCCAACGGGCGAGGTTGGTGACGATGGGCTCCAGCTCGGCACCCCAGCCGGTCAGCTCGTAGATCCAGGAGCCTGCGGGCGGGGAGAGTTTGCGGCGCCGCACGATGCCGGACTTTCCGAGTTCGCGCAGGCGCTGGGTCAAGATGTCCGCGCTGATCCCCGGCAGGCCGGCGCGCAGGTCCGTGAAACGTTTGGGGCCAAGGATCAGCTCCCGCACCACCAGGAGTGCCCAGCGCTCTCCTACCAGTTCGAGAGCGTGCGCGATCGCGCACCCGTCGCCGTATCTCCGCTTGCCGACCATGTCTCATACCCTACCAGCGGAGATCTGCTAATCCATCTTTCTAGTTGTCTTTACCTACTGATGAGTTGTAGTGTCCGAGCATGTATTGGCTACAAGAAGGGCTCGACATGGACTCCCACGACCGCGGCAGGAGCCCGCGGGCTCTCGCTGTGTTCCTTCGCGTTTACGGTGTGCTGTCGCTCGCGATCTTCGTGCCGCTCTTCATCGGCTTCCTGGTGCGCACACCTCTCCTCGCGGAAGCCGGGGGCCCACTGAACTGGACGATCTGGAACGACGTCGTCTCCGGCCACGAGCACGCCCACGTGCCGCCCATGCTGTTCGCGATCTACATCGTGTGGGCCGTGTTCCTCCTGGTGGCGGCCCGGGATCCGCTCGCCCACACATCGTTCCTGTCCTTCACGATGTGGGCCAACCTCGCCCACGGGCTGCTCATGGTCGCGCAGGCGGCCATGGACCTGGATCGTTACTGGAGCAAGTTCCTGACCGACATCCCGTTCATACTGATCTTGGCCATCGGTATCTTCCTCCTCCGGCCCTCCAGGAGGGTGGCGGTCGCGTGACGATCTGGCGATGGGCTTTCCGGGTGTAGAGGATGTGGTCCACCAGCCGTTCGCGCTGGCCAGGCGGGTGAGCACAGATCGAATGTGTGTTGGCCGTTCGACTTGATGGTGATCAGTCTGCGCATCGGAATGGTCCTGCCAAGGTATTGAGCGCCAGCACGCCGGGGTCGGCGAACGTGCCCTGAGCGCGAGGGCGCGGTAGGTCATGGCCGTCGGGCGACGCTGTCGAACGTCGTCCACTCGTAGCGGCGGTCGATGGTGGAAAAAGGCGAGGAGCCGACGAGGTGCGGGAGTTCCTCAGTACTCGTCGCGCCCGCATTACGCCGCAGCAGGCAGGGCTGCCCGTCTTCGGTGTCAATCGACGTGTGACCGGGTTGCGCCGGGGAGGAGGTGGCACTGCTGGCCGGGATGAGCATTGACTACTACATCCGCCTCGAGCGCGGGAACTTGAGCGGCGCCTCGGACTCGGTGCTGGACTCCTTGTCCCACGCACTTCAGCTCGACGATGCCGAGCGGGCCTACCTCTACGACCTGGCCCGCGCGGCCACGGGTGTCCGAGCGCCGACCACCCGCCGCGGCTGGGCGGATCCGACCGGTGATTCTGCGGATGCTCGACGCGATGACCGACCTTGCGCCTGCCGATAATGTCATCCGCCCAGGTCATGGCCATGCAGAGCTAAGCGCGGCGTGACGCGAGCTCCGGCCACCGGGAGAGGGACCAAGTACGGCATGATGATCGGCCGTGCTCCTTCGCCTGGCCTACCTCGCCGTCACGAACACTTTCGCTGCACTGCGGTTGCTGCCCATGAGCGATCGGGACAAGGACGTGGAAATACTTGCCCTGCGTCACCAGATCACCGTGCTTGAACGCCAACTCAGCGACGACACCAGAGTGAGATTCACTCCGGCAGACCGGGCTTTTCTCGCCGCCCTGCTGACCTCGCTGCCCCGCGAGGTCCTGCGCCGGCTGCGGCTCCTCGTCCGGCCGGACACCGTCCTGCGCTGGCACCGCGACCTGATGCGACGGCGCCATGCCCGTACCTGCCGACCGAAGCGGCCTAACCGCCCGCCCACGGTCCGCTCCATCCGCGCTCTCATTCTGCGCTTGGTCCGGGAGAATCCGGGCTGGGGCTATCGGCGGGTGCAGGGGGAGCTCACCACGCTCGGCATCAAGGTCGCACCGTCCACGGTCTGGGAAATCCTCAAACAAGAAGGCCTTGACCCGGCACCCCAGCGGGCATCCACCACATGGGCCGACTTCCTGCGCTCCCAAGCCGACGCCCTGCTGGCCAGCGATTTCATCGAGATCGTCACCCTGAACGGGCAGCGTCAGTACATCCTGGCCGTCATCGAGCACGCCAGCAGGCGCATTCGCGTGCTGGGCACCACCGCTCACCCGACCGCCGACTGGGTCGTCCAGGCAATCAGGAATCTCGTGATGGACCTGGAAGATGCGGGCTGCCGGGCGCGCTTTCTGATCCGAGACAGGGATGGCAAATTCCCCGCCCTCATGGACGAGATCCTCGCCGAGGCCGGCATCAAGACGGTGCTCGCCGGCATCCGGATGCCACGAATGAACTCGATCATGGAGCGATGGGTACAGTCCTGCCGCCACGAACTCCTGGACCGCTGCCTGATCTGGAACGAACGCCACCTACGTCACGCCCTACGCGAGTACGAACACTTCTACAACCAGCAACGAGCCCACCAAGCCCTGAACCAAGCCGCCCCGCTGCGTCCCGTCCCGGACCCGATCACGGACCCCGAACGAATCATCGACCTGAACATACGCCGACGAGACCGACTCGGCGGCGTCCTCCACGAGTACTCACATGCTGCTTGACCTGCACGGATGGCGTTTTCGGCAGGCGCAGTCGCCCCCGACACCGCGAGGTCGTTGACCGTCCCGCACACGGCAATCTTGCCGATGTCGCCGTTGCCGAAGAACGGGGGATCGACGACGAAACTGTCGGTGGTCATCGCGATCCGCCCACCCGGCCTCGCCAGTATCGCGCTGTCCTCCATCTCGCCGACGTAGACGTCCCCGAGGGTGTCGGTGATGCGTGCGACCAGTTCATGGCTCAGCAGAGCTCCCGCACCGTGGTCGAGAAGAACCTGGTCGGCATCGGTCGCCGATGTAGTCATGCAACTCCCTTCAGAAAGACCGGTGACGCTCAGGGCGTTTTGATGTCCTTTCGCGGGAGTGCGCCCTCCGCGTCGAGAATGCGCAGGACTTCCTTCGAGTCGACGACGGTGGCGCAATAGCCGGCCAGCCATTCGAGCGCCCGCTCGCGGTCCTCCGGACGGGCCGAGACGACGCAATCCGAGGGCACCCAGACGTTGTAGCCGCGGAAGAACGCGTCGGCCGCGGTCGTCTGCACGCAAATCTGCGTCTGCATGCCGGTGATCAGCACCGTGTCGATCCCGAGCTCCTGCAGGCGGTCGTGCAACTCAGTCTCGTAAAAGCCGCTGTCCTTATACTTCACCAGGACGATGTCCTCTGGTGCCAGGAACTCCTTCATGATCTCCGCACCGGGTGAGCCCTCCTGTACCGGAAGGAAATCGCCGTAGCGCTCGGCGTTGAGGTCGTCGGCCTGGTTGATGAGCTGGAGATGGAAGACGTAGTGGCCGCGGCTCCGTATGCCGTTGAGGAATTCGACGAAGTTCGTGGTGGCCGCGGCCACCGCGGCGACCCGTTCGGGATTCTTCTGTACCAGGTCGTACTGAAGGTCATTGGTGAGTACGGCTACCTTGGCCATAGTAAAGATCCTCCGCTGATCAGTGTGCGGCCGGTTGTTCGTCGGTGAACAGCCAGCTCCCCGTTCTTTCGTGGTGTTCGATGATTTCGTCGAGCCGCGCGCACATGTAATGGCCGCTGATCGATCGGCCGGCGACTCGCGCGTAGTCGGGCAGCAGGCCATAGCTTTGGAACCCGAGACGTCGCCAGAGCTCATGGGGCCCATCGTCGCGTACGTCAATGGCGATGAGCTCACAGCCCATGTCCCTGACCTTCGCCAGGGCCCTTTCCCAGCCGTCGAGCAGAAATTTCCCCCGATGAGCCGGCTCGATCACGCAGCGGCGCATCTCGACGACGTGTTTGCGGGCCGGGAGCATCTGGACGATGCGGGTTGCCAGGAGCGCTTTCTGCTCCGAGATCGGGATGGGAAGTTCCCGGCTCTCATGGACGAGATCCTCGCCGAAGCCGGCATCAAGACGGTGCTCACCGGCTTCCGGACGTCCCCCGCGCTCGCCAGATCGTCTTAACCGCCTCCGAGCGACGGCGGTTCAAGAAGCTGGCCCATTCTCACACGGCCCCCTACCAGCAGGTCGTACGCGTCCGGATCGTGCTGGACGCCGCACACGGCCAGCGCGCGCCAGGCCCGGTGGTGATCAGCCCGCGATACGCCCGCCGAAGATTGCCAGCGGGCATTTGCGGTAGAGGTCCGCCCGGACAGGACCCGCGGCAAGGAGGGAAGTAGAGCGACGCTCGACCCTCACTGGTGTTATCGGCCGGCCGGTTCGGGCAAGCGCTCAAGGCAAGCCTTCGGGCCCCTGCTCCTGGCCGGACCATGGAGTTTCGCCAACTGGAGTCGCCGTGCCCACTCTGACCACTGATGCGGTCGCGGCAATACGCGACCTGACCTCACAACCGGAAACGCCGCCGGACACCGGGCTGCGCATCGCGGTGTCGTCCGTCAACGGTTCCGGCAGATCTCTGCAACTGTCGATCTCGGGTGGGCCGTATCCTGACGATCAAATACTCGAATCAGAGGGCGTCCGGGTGTTCCTCGAACCGACCACTGCCTCTTTCCTGAACGACAAGGCCCCCGACGCGGAGAACGTCCAGGAAGACAGGCCGTCCTTCCGGATCATCTCCCAGACCTGACGAGCCCGCCGGCGTCGTCACGGGGCTGAGCCCAGGATGCGGCCGTCGGAGGCGAGCAGACGGAACGGCGTCTCCCGCTCACGTGCGTCCAGGGCGACCGCGCGGCGGTCGAACGCGCGGATCCCGAGGCCGAACGCCGCCAGCCGGACGTGCAGGCTGCCGTGCGAAGGCACGCTCATCACCGTGAGGGCTGCCGGCGGGTGGGGTGCCTCGCGCGGACGGTAGCCGGGGTACGGCTCGGCGGCCGCCCCGTTCTCGTGGTCACGAAGCGATGCTTCGAGGTCTGCCCATCCCGTGGCCGTCAACCGGCGGAACACGCCGTCCAGCAGCCGATCGAGGGTCGGCATGACCCGTGCCGCCCCGGTGGCCCCGGTCACCAGCCAGCCCTGGGGAACGGCCCTGACAGCCACTCCCGTGCACACGCCGCCGACGTAGCGCGCGATGGCCGACCGCCGCCGGTGCCCGGAAACGAGGGGTACGGCCCAGTCGGAAGGAAGTCCTCCACAGGCTCCGCACATGCCGCCGCACCCCTCGCCCTGTGACTACCGCCGGGGCTTCCTGGCCTTGAAGTCCTCCGCGATGGCGTCGAACGTGGACCATCGGACACCCTCGTGCCGGCTGATGTGCTCGATGAGGCGCTCCAGCATGAGAAGGACCTGCGGGCGGCCGGAAACGTCCGGATGGACCGTCATGGTGAAGACCGCATAGTCCATCTCGCGGTAGACCCAGTCGAACTGGTCGCGCCACATCTGCTCGATGTCACGGGGGTTGACGAAGCCGTGGCTGTTCGGGCTGGTCTTGATGAACATCATGGGCGGCAGGTCGTCGAGGTACCAGCTCGCCGGGATCTCGACGAGGTCGGTCTCCTGGCCGCGTACGAGCGGCTTCATCCACTCGCGGGCGTCCTTGTCGTAGTCGATCTTCGACCAGGCGTCGCCGACCCGTACGTAGTAGGGCTCAAAGTCGCGGTGCATGAGCGAGTGGTCGTACTTGATGCCCCGTTCGAGCAGGAGCTCGTTGGTCACCGGCGAGAACTCCCACCACGGGGCGACGTACCCGGTGGGGCGCTTGCCGGTGCGCTGCTCGATGAGGGCGATGCAGTAGTCGAGGATCGTCGACTCCTGCTCCCGGCTCATCGCGATCGGGTTCTCGTGGCTGTAGCCGTGGACGCCGATCTCGTAGCCGGCGGCCACGACCTCGTCGAACTGCTGGGGGAAGGTCTCGATGGAGTGGCCGGGCCAGAACCAGGTCGCCGGCAGGTCGTACTTCTTCATCAGGTCATTGAGCCGCGGGACGCCGACCTCACCGGCGAAGATGCCGCGCGAGATGTCGTCAGGGGAGTCCTCCCCCCCGTACGACCCGAGCCAGCCGCCGACGGCGTCGACATCGATCCCGAACGCCACGAAGATTTCCTTGGCCACAGTGCGCGTCCTTCCTGGAAATTGGGTTTCAGATGTAGGGAGTGAGGGTCTGCTGGGTGACGGAGACGCCTTGTGAAAGCAGCAGGGCCAGCAGCAGCCTCGCGTGGTAGAGAGGCAGGCCTCCGAGGTTCAACGCCCCGGCGCGCGTGAGGTCCGCCCCGCCGCCGTTGCCGTACATGGGCACGACGGGCCCTTCTGCTACCCGCGTGGACAGGCCGACAACCTTTCCCGTACGCACCGCCTCCGACACCCACTCCAGCACGGCGTGGTTGCCGTTGCCGGCTCCGGTGCCGGCGAGCACGACCGCCCGGGCCCCGGCATGGACGGCGGCGCGGGCGAGCACGGCGTCCGCACCGGGATGGAGGGTCACGACGTCGACCCGCGTCTCGTCGAAACGGTGATCCGGCCGGTCGAGCCGCGCCGTGCGTACCGGCCGGGCCGTGAGCCGGACACTCGAGGCGCCGACCCGCCCGATGGGACCTCCGTCGCCGGTCCGGAACGGCTCCGGCGCGATCGTGTGGTGCTTGCGCGTCCGCCGGGGCGCGAAGATCCGACCGGCGAAGCAGATGAGCGCGCCGCAGCCGCGCGCCTCCGGCGAGGCGGCCACGACGATGGCCTCACGGAGGTTCTGCGGCCCGTCGCTGTCGGGGTGGTCCGCCGCCTTCTGCGCGCCCGTGAGGACCACGGGCTTGTCGCTGTCGTGGAGGAGATCCACGAGGAACGCCGTCTCCTCCATGGTGTCGGTCCCGTGGGTGACGACGACACCCGTCACGTCGTCCCGCGCGACCTCTTCCGCCACGGCCTCGGCGATGACACGGAGCTCGCGGTGCCCCAGGAGGTAGGAGCCGACGTTGAGGAGATCGCGCCCCTGCACCTCGACGTCGCATGGACCGATGGAGCCGAGGATCTCTCCCGCGGTCCTCCGGGCCACCGCCGCCCGGTCGGGGCCGCTGCTGGAGGCGATGGTCCCGCCGGTGGCGATGAGGACGACGTGTGCCATCAGGAGTCACCTTTCGTGGTGCCGGACGACCCGGTCATGGCATGACGTCGCCGCTGTTGGGGCCGAGGGTCTGGCCGACGTAGATGTCGCCGTCCGGCGAACTGGCCAGCAGCAGCGCGGTCGGCGCGACCTCTTCGGGACGGCCGAACCGGCCCAGGGGCAGCTCCGCGGACTTGCCCCGCTTCCACTCCTCGGACAGTCCGTCGATGAGCGGGGTGACGATCGGGCCGGGCGCGATCGCGTTGACCAGGACCCCCTTCGGCGCGAGCTCGAAGGCGAGCGCCTTCGTCAGGCCGATGACCCCGGCCTTGGCCGCGACGTAGTGGGCGAGGTTCGTACCGCCCTTGATGCCGAGCTGGGAGGCGATGTTGATGATGCGCCCCGCGCCGGCCGCGACCATGTGGGGTGCGGCGAACCGCGCGGCGAGGAAGACGCCGCGCAGGTCGACCGCGATGGTCCTGTCGAAGCGCTCCGGTGTCATCTCCAGGAACGGGACCTCGTCGAGGATGCCGGCCGCGCTGACGAGGACGTCCATGCGGCCATGGTCATCCACGATCCTGTCCATCGTGCCGCTGACGGCGTCGGCGTCGGTGACGTCCACGGCGTACGCGGTCGCCGCCGCCAGGCTCTGGAGCTCTTCCGGTACGGGAGACAGGTCGAGCAACGCGAGACGGGCCCCTTCCCGGGCGAACAGCCGCGCTGTCGCGGCCCCGATTCCGCTCGCCGCTCCCGTGATGACCGCGACCTGACCTTCCAGCTTTCCCATTTCGCAGCCCCCGTCAGCTCGGCCAGCGAACGGTGAGGCCACCGTCCACCACGATGCTCTGGCCGGTCACGTACGTGGCGTCGCCGGAGGTGAGGAACCGGATCACCCGGGCGGTCTCGTCGACCGTGCCGACGCGTCCGGCAGGGATGATCTTCGCCGCCTCCCGCAGGCCGTCGGGCCCGAGGGAGTTGACCTCGTCGAGCGACTGGGGGCTCTCGATCAGGCCCGGGATCACCGCGTTGACCCGGATGCCGCGTTCGGCCAGCTCGACGGCCAGGGAGCGGCACAGCCCGAGGACGCCGGCCTTCGCGGCCGCGTAGTGGCTGTGCTCCTGCCACCCGTAGACGCCGCCCGAGATGGAGGAGACGGCCACCATCGCTCCGCCCGCGTCCATGCGCGCGGCACAGGAACGGAAGAGCCGTACGACACCGCTGAGGTCGACCGTCAGCATGTCGTCCCATGCGCTGTCGGTCATCTCCGCGAGCGATCGGCGCCGCAGGATGCCCGCGGCGGCCACGGCGATGTCGAGACGCCCGAACGTGTCCCGCGCTGTCCGGGCGAGCCGCTCGGTCTGCTCGTACGATCGGACGTCGAGTTCCACGGCCTCGCACCTGCCGCCTTCCGCTTCGACGGCGGCGACCGTCTCTCCCACGTCGTGCGGGTCCGCGGGAAAGTACCCGACGACCGAGTGCGCCCCGGCCCGCGCGTAGGCCACGGCCAGGGCCCGGCCGATGCCGCTGGCCCCTCCCGAGATGACGGCGACCTTGCCCTCCAGCTCGTCGTCCCTGTTCATGCCAGAGCCTCCTTCGTGATGGAACGTTCCCTGAACCCGTTCGTGGTCTTGGTGAAGAGCATCAAGACGCCCGACACCAACATGAATACGGACCCCGCGCAGACGGCGGCGACCGTCATCGACAGCCCGGCCGCGAGCAGCACGCTCAACAGCGCGGATCCGACGATCCCGCCCAGCGGCGCCATGACGTGGGCCACGTTCGCGCCCGTTCCACGCACATGCGGCGGGAACGACTCGCCCATGTAGAAGAGCATCGCCGCGTAGGGGCCGTTGAGGAAGAAGAGCGTCAGCGCGTAGAGCGCGATCGTCATGCCCTGTCCCGTCGGAAGGACGAGCATGAGGATGCTGATGACGCCGCCGACCGCCCAACCCGCGGTGATGGTCAGCTTGCGGCCGATCCGGTCGCCGACCCAGCCGTGGAAGAGGTAGCCGGCGAAGCCGGCGATGTTGGACAGCACGAGGACGATCAGCGCGCTCTCGAACGAGACGCCCTTCGCCCCGACGAGGACGGTGGTGCCGAGAACGGAGAAGACCTGGATGCCCATCCAGTTGGTGAGCCAGGCGAGCGCCAGGCTGATCGTGTGGCGGCGCAGTCCCGGGGCCAGAACGGCACGCAGACCTCCGCGGGCCTTGCCGTCGATGAGCTCGCTGAGGTCGTGCTCCACGGCGAGCGCGCTCGCTCCGGCGGTGTCCCCGAGCTCCTGGCGGCGCTTGACCTCCTTGACGGCCAGGAAAGTCGGCGACTCGGGCAGCCTGAGCGCGAGCAGGATGATCGGGACGGAGAAGATGAGAGTGACGAAGAACGACCAGCGCCAACCGACGATCGGCAGCAGCACCGCCGTGAGTCCCGCCGAGATCAGGGCGCCCACCGGCCAGCCCGACTGCACCAGGCTGTAGACGAATCCGCGGTTCTTGACCCTCTTGAACATCTCGTTGAGGTAGACGGCGTTGACCACCTCTTCCGACAGCGACAGGCCGGTGAACGCGCGGATGACGACCACGCTCACGGCGCCCGCCGCCAGACCCGTGAATCCGGAGGCCAGCGCCCCTCCGATGATCAGCAGGACCAGGGCCTTCTTGCGCCCCATCTTGTCGAGGACCGGGCCGACGACGAGGGAGACGATGAAGACGCCGACCGTCGCGAGGGTGTTGATCATCGTCGACTGGCTCGTCGAGAGGCCGAAGTCGTCGGCGATCACCGGCAGGAGGGTGCCGAAGAGCGTGTAGTCGTAGACGGAGGCGACCCAGGCCAGGAACGCGACGACGGCGATGAAGGCGATCGTCTTCTTCGTCACCTGTCTGTTCCAGGGTTGCCCGTCGGCATGTGGGGGCGCGCTGTCAGCCTCCCGGGGTGGGATAGCTCCCATGAGGGCTCCTCTTCATGGCATGAGCGCGGTTACACAAAGGTTTGTGTAACCGAACAAACGTTTGCGCAGAGAGCGGCAAACCGTTGGGACCGTCGGGGGGATTTCGGCAAGCCACAGGTTTCGGGGGATGTCGCGCGACCGGCGACGAGAGTCGTGGTCCTGTGCCGACTGGCGCGTGGCCATATCCGGCCGACTGGTGAGCCGGAATGGGGAACTCAAACCTTTGCGTAGCACTGAGGACGCTAAACGTCATAGGTGCGGGATGTCAAGAGTCGTCCCAGGTCAGACCGGGTTCGTCGACTCCCGGACGACCAGCGTGGGCGGCAGGCGCAGCGATTGCGCCTCGACTCCCCGGAGCAGGTCGAGCAGGAGCTCAAGACCCCGGCGGCCGATCTCCCGCATCGGTGACCGTACAGTGGTCAGCGGCGTGGGAAGCTCGGCGGCCAGCGCCGTGTCGTTGTAGCCGACGAGGGCGATGTCCCCGGGGACCGACAGCCCCCGGTCGCGCAGCGCCCCCATCGCGCCGATCGCCGCGAAGTCGTTCGTGGCGAAGATGGCGTCAGGGAGCGGGCGGCGGGCGAGAAGCCGCTCCGCCGCGGCACGCCCGCCCTGCGCGTCGAACGCGTCGTGCAGGATGCGGTGCGGCGGGATGTCGACGCCCGCCGCGTGGAGTGCGTCGACGGCGCCCTGGGTACGGTCGAGGCCGGTCGAGGCGTAGGTCTCACCTGCCAGGATCGCGACGTCCCGGCGGCCCGTGGCCACGAGATGCTCGCCCACCAACCTGCCGCCCATGTGGTCGTCGCAGGTCACGGACGGGTGGTCGTCGCGTACCCGGCGCGAGACGAGGACGAACTTCACGTCGCGCTCGGCGATGCCCTTCAGGAACTCGCCGTCGAAGTGGGCGTCCCCGAAGATCAGGCCCTCGACCCTGCGGGACAGGAGCGTCTCGGTGGCCAGGGCTTGCTTGCGAGGATTGTCCAGCGAGTTGGTGACGAAGGTGGCGAAACCCCGCTCGGTGGCCGCCTCGTCGATCCCCTCGTAGATCGTGGCCAGAACGTAGTCCTGGAGCCTCGGGACGATCACGCCGATCAGGTTGGAGCGACGTGTCCGCAGGCCCACCGCCTGTGGATTGGGCCGGTAGCCATGGGACGCGGCGGACTTCCGTACCCGCTGGATCGTCTCCGCCGACGCCCAACGGCGCGCCGACGCCTCGGAACTCGAGTTCAGAATGCGGGAAACCGTGGAGGGCGTGACGCCGGTCTCATCCGCGATCACCTGCAGAGTGGCGTGGCTGCCCATCAGTTCTCCCTGTACACGCGAGGCGCCCCACCCTCATTCTCCAGCCCCGGACGCGTGCTCGCTCCCGCCGCCGAGCTCTCACACCGATCGGCTCGCGCGCGGCCCGTCCAGGTTCCACGAGATGATCTTGGAGGGGGTGATCCTGATGATCTCCCGGGAGAAGTACGGGAGGGGCGGCTCGTGGTCCGACAGCGCCACCGCGGTGCCCCGGATCTCGATGCCCCGAGGCGCCCACGGATCGATCGTCGCCAGGTCGTCCACGACGAACGCGACCGTGCTGCCCTGCCGGACGTTACGGAACTTCTTCGACGCGCCCAGCGCGTGCCCGCCGATGACGATCAGGCCGGCGCCGGCATCGACGAAGAAGTTCGTGGGATTGTTCTGCACCTGCCCGCCGGGCGAGACGGTGGCCAGCCGCCCGATGTGCTGCGTGGCCAGATAGTCGAGTTCCGCTTGGGTGAAGACCATGCGCGCCGGTCTGCAACCCTGACGTCGATGGCAGTCAAGCCGTCCGGTGCGGCCCTCATTGCCGGTTTCCGGCACCGGACAGGGCGTACCCGCCCTGTGATCCCCATGTGACGACGATCTTCTTCTCAGGCGAGGATGTCGTATCCGATCATGTCTTCCTATGACATCCAGGAATCTGACGCCCGCTCCGCGGCTCAGGCCTCCCGCCGCACCTTCTACCGCTGGCGCGAGATCGGCAAGGCGCCGAAGGGCTTCCACCTGCCCAACGGTGAACTCCGCATCTACCGCAGCGACCTCGACGCCTGGCTCGCATCCCTCCGGAGAGCAGCATGAACACCTCTTACAAGGTCAAGTTCTGGAACATCCGCACCAACACCCGCCAGCCGGAGAAGGGCAAGAAGCCTCGCATCGTCTCCCACACCGTGAGATGGACGGTCGGACCTCACGCGAAATCGGCCACCTTCAAGACCAAGGGCCTGGCCGAGAGCTTCCTGTCCGACCTGCGTCAGGCGGCCAAGAACGGCGAGGCATTCGACCTGGAGACCGGCCTTCCCCCCTCGATGATCAAGGCCAAAGATGCTCGTACCTGGTACTCGTTCGCGGTGACCTACGTGCACGCCTGGTGGCCGCACGCGGCGGCCAAGTCCAGGGAGGGCATGACCGACGCGCTGGCCAACATCATGCCCGTACTCACGAGGCTCGCCGGTAGGCGGGCATGATGCTGGCTGGCAGGCTCCCGGTCATCAACTGTTCGCTGATCCGCTCCAGCGTCGCCTGCGCCTCCTCGTGTCGGCCCACCATAGCCAGCGCCTTGGAGCGGGTGTAGTCGATGAGAAGGGCGCCGTACGAGCCTGTGGGGCTCAAATATTCGATCTATGCGCTGACCTGCAGCCCTCGACAGGCTTGCAGATCTTGAGTGTTACCGTCTGAGCGGTTGCTCAAAACGACTTGAGCAACCGCTCAGGCAGCTGTCGATCGCCGATGGTGCGCGGCGACCGCCGGAACGCACGTTGACGCCCTGCTTGTTAGGTTCGAGGCATGTATCGAGCTTGATGAGATAGATGGGGCGGTTGAGAAGATAGCGAATGCTATGGGAGAGTTTGACGTTCTTGGCTACGAGGACGGCAGGGCGGAGACCGAACGCCTGGCGCAGGAGGTCCGCAGGCGGCGTGGCCCGCGCATATAGCGGACCATGCGCATCCTGAAGGTCGCCTCATTGCCGTCGAGCCCATCGAGTTCGCCCCGACCGGCAAGGTGATGCACAACATGCGAAAGACG
Source organism: Nonomuraea sp. B12E4 (assembly GCF_039871825.1). NCBI lineage: Bacteria > Bacillati > Actinomycetota > Actinomycetes > Streptosporangiales > Streptosporangiaceae > Nonomuraea > Nonomuraea sp. B12E4. The sequence goes on from NZ_JBDPME010000042.1 coordinate 44,499, forward strand.
ATCGCGCTGGCCTTCATGGCTGCCGCGCTGGCAGGGTGCGGTATGGTTCCGAGTCAGCAGGGCGGCGGTGGTGAGGAGAAGCAGCAGGCCGGCGAGCAGACCACGGTCAAGCAGCCCGTCCAGGCCGCGGAGACGAACGCGCCCGCCGAACAGCGGACCGCGCCCCCGCAGCAGGGCACCGTGATCGCCAGCCGTGAGACCAAGGTCGCGGCCGGCGGCCAGTACGGCAAGGCCCGCGTCGACATCACCGCGCTGAAGCGGCAGGGCAAGACGATCAGCCTCAACTGGACAGTCACCGCGACCGAGGGCAGCGTCAACCTGCACAACGGCATGGGCAGCTCCGCGCTCGACTACAGCGTGTCGGCCGTCTCCCTGATCGACCCGGTCAACGCCAAGCGCTACCGCGTCGCCCGCAACGGCACCGACGCCAACGCCGAATGCGTCTGCTCGGGGACCCAGGGCCAGTTCCTCAAATCGAGCGACGCCACCACCCTCTACGCCGTCTTCGCCGCCCCGCCCGCCGACGTCACGAAGATCAACATCGAGATGCCTATGGTGGGTGTGTTCACCGATGTTCCGATCTCTTAGCGTCGCCATGGTGCTCGCCCTGTCACCGACTCCCGCCCCACCCGCCGACGCCACCGGCGCGGTCGAAGACCTGGTGATGCCCGTGGAGGACATCATCGGCGCGGTCGAGTCGCTCGACGGCACCGAGAGCGAAACCCAGCAGGGCTCGCTGGTCACCGTCGCGCTGACCAGCGACGTGCTGTTCGCGGTGGACAAGTGGGTTCTTACCGCAGCCGCCAGGAAGCGGCTCCAGGAGGTCGCGGAGAAAGTCAGCGCCGACGGCGCGGGCGGCGTGGTCAAGATCGAGGGCCACACCGACGACCAGGGGGCCGACGCGTACAACCTCACACTGTCGCGGCGGCGCGCGCAAGCGGTGCGGCAGGCGATGTCGGAGATGCTGACCGACGCGGGCGTCACCCTCCAGGCGCAGGGGTACGGCGAGAGCCGCCCCAAGGTCCCGAACCTCGTCGACGGCAAGCCGATCCCCCGGAACCGAGCCCAGAACCGCCGAGTGGAGATCGTCTACAACGTCGCACAGTGAGCCCGTCGCGGTGAGCCTCGATGGGGCCGCGCTGGGGATTGCCGCGAGCCCGGCGGCCGTGATGGCAACTCCAGGCTGAACGGTGGCCGAACAGGGTGGGCCGCGCGGCGAGGTTCCTGCTTGACAGGGCCTTTTCCAGCGCGGCCTCCCTCCGAACCACGCGGACTGGTTTCCCACTACGTGGCTCTCCAGCGATCTATGCCACGTGTGGGTGCCGAATATTGTGTCAGCGGGTTTGATCTGGGGTTTTGCTGTGCTCGATGGCTCGGCTCCGGCAGGATCGCAGGATGGCTCTGCGGCTGCTGTACTTGATCGTCTTACGAACATTCGGCTGGATCGCGCTGCTCGTCCGATCACAGGCGTCCAAAGATGCAGAGATCCTGGTACTGCGGCATCAGTTGGCTGTGCTCCGCCGTCAGGTCGCCGCTCCCCGTCCATCGTGGGCGGACCGGGCGATCATCGCCGCGCTCGCGCGACTCCTGCCCCGACGCCGCCGATGCGACCTGTTCATCACACCGCGGACGCTCCTACGCTGGCACGCCGACCTGGTGAAGCGACGCTGGACCTACCCCAAGCACGGGCCGGGACGGCCACCGATCCGACCCACCATCCGCGCCCTGGTGCTGCGCCTGGCCGCCGAAAACCCGGACTGGGGACACCGGCGCATCGCCGGGCAGATCGCTGGCCTGGGCCGGAAGGTGTCCCCCGCCACCGTGTGGGCGATCTTGAAGAGAGCCGGCTTCGATCCAGCGCCCCGGCGCAGCGGTCCGACCTGGGCTCAGTTCCTTAAGGCTCAGGCGTCCGCGATCTTGGCGTGCGACTTCTTCTGCGTGGAGACGGTGATGCTTACGCGGCTGTACTGCTTCGCCGTGGTGGAGCACGCCACCCGGCGGGTGCACGTGTTGGGGGTTACGGCGCACCCAACCGCTGGCTGGGTCGGCCAGCAAGCCCGCAACCTGATGCTCGACCTGGGCGATCGAATCGGTGACTTCCGATTCCTGATCAGGGATCGGGACAACAAGTTCACCACGCTGTTCGATGAGGTATTCACGACCGAGGGCATCCGCGTAGTGCTCACTGCACCGCAGGCTCCTCGGATGAACGCGATCATGGAGCGGTGGGTGGGCAGCGTGCGCCGCGAGCTACTCGATCGGATCCCCATCATCAATGAACGCCACCTGCGCAAGGTCCTCGCCGAGTACGAGACCTACTTCAATAGGCATCGTCCGCACCAGACCTTGAAGCAGGCCAGCCCACTGCGGGCGCTGCCCGATCCAGTCGACGCCGACATCGAGGTTTCCCGAAGAGACCGGCTCGGCGGCCTCCTGCATGAGTACGCCCAGGTCGCATGAGGAGACACAATATTCGGCACCCACAGGGACGCCATCGCGGCAACCGCCGTACCGGCATCGTGGTAAACCCTGACGGCGGGTGCTGAATGGTGTCGCCTCATGCGACGTGGTACTGACTCGAAGATCGCTCAGTTAGCCTCGATCTTTCGCGAGATCGGTCGCGGCCTTTGGCCAGGCGTGCGGCGATCGAGAACATGCGTAGGCGTTTGGGTTCCCAGCGGTGGGCGGGTGGCCGGCCAGGGCGAGCATCTGGGTCCAGGCGATCAAGTCGCCGGCCAGGCGACGCGCTCCATCCGCCGAAAACCTGTCGTCGCAGGCACGATCAGCGAATACCACCACGCCGCTTAACCGCAGTTCAGGCCACAGATTCAATATTCGAGCGGTACACCCCGCCTCAGATGGCCAGGGGCCCGGCGCGCGTGCCGGAGCTGAGGGAGGGCCTGGGGTCGTTTCAGCTGGACACGTTGCTAGTGGAGATCGTGAAGCTGGATCGGGTGAAGGCGATCGGTCTCCCGGCCGCCTTGTTCGAGGGGTTCTCGGAGACTTCTGACGAGACAGGACTACGGGCGCGTTCGGGCCTGATCCTTCACCAGGGCGGCGAAACCGTCGAGATGGCGGGCAAGGCCGTACTCGAACAGTCCGTCCACGTCCGACACCTCTTTCCCTGTAACCGTGGCCAGCAGCGGAAATCGTCCGGAGTGGAGGAGTTCGTCGGCCCGCTGCCGCTGTGTCAGCCACCACCGGTCGAGCGTCACACCGGTCTCCTGCTCAGCTTCGACCTCATTCGCCATGGTCAGCGCAGCGGTGAGGACCAGTGCGTGCAGCGTGAGCGCCTCGCGAATCCGGGTCGTCATGGCCAGTCCAAGCCCGTCGAGTGCGCGCAGGGTCCACTCGGTGTGCGCCATCATGTTGGGCACCAGCAATGGGCGAATGAACGAGACGGCCCTGGGCAGCCAGAGGTGTCGCCGGCACAGCTCCCATTGCCGGCGGGAGATCAGTTCGAGCTTGGCTCGCCACCCCTCTGGCCCCGGGACGGGTAGCTCTGGTTCGCCGAAGACCTCGTCGGTCATCTGCATCACCAATTCGTCCTTGTTCGAAACATGCCGGTACAGCGACATAGGACCGACCCCGAGCTCGGCCGCCAGCCGCCGCATGGACACGGCGTCGAGTCCCTCGATGTCGGCGATCGAGATGGCGGTGCGGAGGACCTGCTTGCGGTTCAGTGCCTGCTTGGGGGCGCCGGCCGGCCGCGGTCTCAGGGGAGTGGTCAGGCCGACCGGCTGCGTCTGGCCCGTGCAGGTGCTGACCACCGTGCCGGCGCCGACCTTCGTTTCGACCAGCCCGTCGTCGCGGAGAGCGGCCATCACCTTGGTCGCGGTCGCGATCGCGACGCCCCATCGCTGGGCGATCTGCCGGATGGAAGGCATCCGATCGCCGGGCCGCAGGTCGCCGGTCAGGATCCGGGCACGGATCTCCGAGACGATCTGCCGGTATGGCGGTTCCGGTCGCTGCGTTGACGACGGCATAGGGCCTCCGATCTGTTGGTGAGATTGCTGTCCGCCAAGAGTGGACTAGTTCAATCTCTCCAGTACTAGTTCACTTTAGCTCGCCTAACGTGGGAATATGACCATTTCAGCGACTGTCGTCGATACGATGTACCCATGACATTAGATACACCGTACGCACTCGTGCGGCTGGCGGGGGACGCAGACCAGCAGGCGGTGCTGGACGTCCTGACCGAGGCGTTCATGAACGATCCCCTTGTCTGCTGGCTCTTCCCCGAGGTAGGCCAACGAGGCCATCTCCAGTCGCACTTCTACCGCCCCCTGCTCGCCCATCCCGCCGCCGAGGCGTATCTGGCCGGCCGTTGCGAGGGCGCGTCGGTATGGCTGGCGCTGGCCGCCGGCCAAACGCCCTATGAGGAGCACCCGGACGCGCCCGAGGCGGGCCAGAACGCGGTCTTCGGTGAGAACGGCGCGCGGTTGCTGGCCCTGGGCCAGGCGCTGGCCCCACGGCACCCCGATCGCGAACCGCACCTCTACCTCCCCTGCATGGGGGTGATCAGCGGGCGGCAAGGAGCCGGACTCGGCTCGGCCCTGTTGCGGCACCGGCTGGCGCGAGCGGACGCCGACGGGCTCGCCGCGTATCTGGAGGCGAGTTCGCCCCGGAGCCGTGCTCTCTACCAGCGGTACGGATTCGAGGATCTCGGCGAGCCGGTTCGCGTGGCGGACAGCCCGCTCCTGTGGCCGATGTGGCGTCCACCGCACCGTTGACCACCAATTCACACCACCCGTCCAACAGACAAAGGGAGAACGTCAATGACAACGAACCATGAAGCCGGGACCCGCGACGCTGATCGGCGACCTCCGACCCTGGTGTTCGTCCACGGCACCAACTCCTCCTCGGCCTGGGCTTTGGGGCTGACCAACGAACTCACCGTGCGTGGGCACCGGTGCGTGGCCATCGACCTTCCGGGACACGGCCGCGAGGCGTTCTATCCCCGTTCGTACCAGGCCCCGCAGGACCTCGAGGCGCTGGCAACCGAACCGTCGCCGCTCGCCAAGATCACCATCGACGACTATGTCGAGCGCGTTGTGGATGTGGTGCGCCGCGCACGCCGCCATGGGCCCGTGATCCTCGTCGGCATGAGCCAGGGCGGCGTCACCGTGAGCAGAGTCGGCAACGCCATCCCCGAACTGCTCGATCGGGTTGTCTATGTCGCGGCGTACTGTTGCGTGGACCTGCCGAACATGGCCGCATATCTCGAAACGCCGGAGAACAGCGACAGCCTGCTCTCCAAAGTGACCGCGGCGATGGTTGCCGATCCAGCGGTCCTGGGGGTGAGCCGGCTCAACTGGCGCTCGGCCGACCCGGCGGTGTTCCAGGGCGTCAAGGATGCCCTTGCCGGAGACTTCACCGACGAAGGGGTGAGCCGGCTGCTCAGCATGCTCGAGCCAGACGAGACCGCCAGCATTCCCCTGGCTGACGCCCGGGGCAAAGCACACACCTGGGGCCGCATTCCCCGAACGTATGTGCGCTTCACTCTCGACCGGCTGATTCCGCCGGCGCTGCAGGACCGATTCATCAACGAGGCCGACCGCCTCACTCCGGACAACCCGACTGACGTTCGAAGCGTCGCGGCACCCCATGTCGGCCCATTCGACCGACCCGAACTGGTGGAGATCTTCGCCGAGCTCGCCAGCCGCTGACCCAGCGCGCCCCGAAACGGCCAGCCGAGCTGATCGTGCCGAGCCACCGGTTCAGTGCGGCCCACAGCTATCCTTCCCGCGCAAGGCCAGCTCGGTGCCCCTTTCAGGCGTACTTGCCGCCCCCGACATCCAGACGCTGCGCTACTACGAGCGGCGCGGTCTCATCGCCGAGCCGCTGCGCAGCCTGGGCGGGCACCGCGCCTACCCACCCGAGACGACTGATCAGACCCGAGTACCGGAGGGCCTCTTGGCAACCGCGTCCATCACCCGAGCCCAGCGGGGCAGCGACTTCGCCAGTCTGTCGCGCCGCATCACTCAGGAGGGTCTGCTGGACCGGCGGCCCTGGTACTACGCGACACGAATCAGCCTCGTGGCGTTCCTGTTCGCCGGGAGCTGGGCGGCGTTCGCCGCCGTCGGCGATTCCTCGTGGCAGTTCCTCGTCGCAGCCCTGCTCGCCGTGGCGTTGGCCCAGGTCACGTTACTGGCCCACGACCTGGCGCACGGCCAGGTATTCCGCAGCCGGCGGACCAGCCGGGCCGCCGGACTGTTTGTGGGCAACCTGTGTGCGGGACTCAGCTACGGCTGGTGGCAGGACAAGCACACCCGGCACCACGCCAATCCCAACCACGAAGACCGCGACCCGGACGTTGCGCCGGACGTACTGATCTGGCCGGCCAAGCAGGCCGAGGGCAGCCGAGGGGCCCTCGCCCCGAAACGTGGACACCTTGAGTACCGGATGATGGAGATCCGGAGACAAGGAGTTCCACGTGGCGATGAAGTCGTATCCGCCGGAGTTCAAGGCGGACGCCGTCGCGTTGTACCTGT
>NZ_JBDPME010000043.1:0-50984 GCF_039871825.1 Nonomuraea sp. B12E4
AGCACGGATGGTCGCACATCCGCTTCTATCGAGGGCTCCATGCTCTTGTCAGGCGATCGACGACACCTCCACATCCATGGTCATCCGATCGCTATCACCCGGTTTGCCTGCTGAGAAAACTTCACTACGCATTCGTTCCAGAAATTCGTCATGTGCGGCGAGTGGCGACCGCACCTGAACCACGCGCCGAAGGACGACAGCCGAACCTCGCGTACGGCGCAGGCCACGGCGGACTCGACGCCGACGAATACATCCCCAGAGCCGAGGCCCCGGAGCCTGACGGAGGCTCGTTCGGCCATTACCGGGTCAATGTCGAAACAGGCGAGTCCCGGCGTCGGCGAACTCTCCCTGAAACTCGGCGCAGCGGTCTCCCTCGGTGACGTACACAAGGGAAGGTGACCGGAGCCACCTGCGAAAGGACTTGAGCACCTCCATGAGCGGCGATTACGCTCACGGGCGTCCTACCTGTCATTTCCCGCTACGGAAAGTGACGGAACAAGAGCCTTGGAGGCGCCTGTGGCGATGCCGAAGAAGGGATCGCGGCTCATCACCGTCGACGGCACCGCCTACCGCTGGCGCGTCAACCGCACGCCGCCCCACAACGAGAGCGACGGCCCGGCCCCGCTCAGCTTCGCCGCCGAGCGGGCCGAAGCGCCGGGACGCGTTCTCGCGGTGACACTCCCCTGCGCCCGGCCGGACAACGGGCACGCCGCGCGAACGATCGCCGTCCGGCCCGTCCTCGTCAGCGGCTGCGTCCGGCGGGCCGTCGAACAGGGATGAAACTCCCGGCAACCCGGCCCGCCCTTCCCCCTCTGCCTCACCGAGGACGAACTGACCGGGCTCCTGGGCGCGCCGCCGCGGTATCTGATCCCCTTCCTCTGGGGCATGATTCCGGAGGGTGGCGGCATCGAAGACCTCCCCCGTGGCGTCCAGATCCGGTAGTCAGATGATGCCTCCCGCGACAGGAGGGATCTGAACAGGGCTTTGGCGACGGGTTTCGACCGAGACGAACCGACCAACTGACTGTTGTCCGGCTGCCATTGATCACGCTTTAATGACGATGAGTTTAGGCGGCCGTCGGCCCAGGGATGGGAAAGCGTGCGATAGATATTCGGGGAAACCGCGCCCGCACGGTCATGGGACGAGTGACGGCTTGGAGTCCACATGTATGACGAACCGGCACCGGCACCTTCCCTCGCCGCGCGTGCCTGGAGCCTGTTACGGCAGGTGAGGACGCTTTTCAGGCGGCGTCTGGTGGTGATCGTCGTTGTTGTGGCCGTACTGATATCCACTGTGGTGCTCGTGAACTACACCCAGGGCTGGTGGCCATGGGGCGGCTGCGAGACCAGAAGCACGGACGTCGTCGCCATGGACGACGAATGCGTCGGGTTGTTGGACCCGGCCGAGGGGACGTTGGTCCTGGGCGAGCAGTACCGTCCGGTCCTGGAGGCCATCGCGGCGGAGAACCGCGAGGTCGCCAAGGGCGAGGGCTACAGCACGATCGCGCTCATGGCCCCGATGGGCGCGGGCCCGCGCGGGCTCGTCGGCGATCGCGCCCTCCACCAGCTCGAAGGCGCGTTCATCGGCCAGTATCGCGCCAACCGTTCGGAGACGTTCCCCAAGATCCGGCTCCTGCTGGCCAACACCGGTCACGACGGCTCCAAGTGGCGGACGACTGTGCAGGCGGTACGCAGGAACGCCGCCACGGGTGCGTCGGGGAGCCCCGGACAGATCGTCGCGGTCACCGGGATGGGCCCGAGCCAGCAGGAGAGCATCGACGCCGCACGTGCCCTGGCCAAGGATCCCGGGGTCCCGATGGTCGCCGACTTCATCACCGCGGCCGGGTTCAACACCACCGGTGAGATCGACGACGGCGGCCCGATTCCCGGTCTCACCCGCACCGCGGTCAGCACCGCGGGCCAGTTGCAGGCCATCGCCGAGGAGTTCAAGAAGAAGAAGGTCGGCGGGAACGCGGCCCTGATGTGGGCCGACGTGACCCCGCAGGGAACCAAGGACCTCTACGCCAGTTCGCTGAAGGACGCCTTCCTCGACCCGAAGCTCGGGCTCAAGCCGTACGTCGACAGGTCGGGGCTCAGTTTCCCGTTCGACCCGCGGGGCGGTCCCTCGCTCCTGCGGACCATCAGCGACACGATCTGCGGGGCGAAGGTCGATATGATCTTCTACGCTGGCCGCCAGGCGTTCATGCCCACCTTCCTCAAGCTGCTGCGGAGCCGGCCCTGCCGATCCACGCCCATCACCGTGGTCACCGGGGACGACGCCCAGGACCAGAATCCGAACGACCCGTCCCTGCACGACCCGGAAGCGCCCATCAAGGTGATGTTCGTGCCGCTCGCCGATCCCACGCGACTCGACAACGAGGCCAATCCGGACCGCCAGCTCTACCGCGACTTCCGTAACGAGTTCGTGGCGCCCCACCACAAGGTGACCTTCCCCGCGGCGCACCTCGGCACCGGGCTGGCGATCCTGGCGTACGACGCGGTGACCGCCGCGGCCACCGCGGTTCAGAAGGCGGCCATCGGCGTGGACCCGTCCCAGCTCGCCCTGCCCTCCGCCGCGGCGGTGCGCGGGCAGCTCTACCTGTTCACCGGCACCAACGTCATCCGCGGCGCCAGCGGCGCCTTCACCCTGGACTCCAGGACCGGGGAACGGGTGAACGTCACCATGCCCACACCCGTGACTATCCCGTGACCACGACGATCACGATCAGCGCCACCGCCGCGGCGAGGAGCAGCAGCAGCCACCAGCGCGTGGCGGACATCCGGCTGAGCCGTACGCGCTCCAGCTCCCCCGTCGCGGTGAGGCGGAGGGCCACCGTACCGATCGTGAACCGGTCACCCGGCCGCAGGGTCGCGTAGAGAACAGGGCGGCCGTCGACGAGCGTCCCCAGGCCGTTACTGTGATCGTGCAGCCGGTAGCCCGCGCTCACCTTGCGGAGGGTGGCGTGCGCCGGGGCGATCCCCTCCCCGTGGACCACGATGTCGGCCGCGGGACCGCTGCCCAGCGTGGTGATCTCCTTCAGCGTTCCGAGGGTGACCGGCAGGGTCGGGATGTGCGGCACCGTCGCCTGCGCGATTTCCGACGGATACCCCACGAGGCGGCCGAGCAGCTCCATGGTGGTGGGCCGCCGCGCCGGATCCTTGGCGAGGCAGTCGGCGACCAGCGAACGCAGCGGCTCGGCGATCACCCGCACGTCGGGGGTCTCGGTCAGGACGCGGTTGATGATGACGGCCACGTTGCTCCCCGCGAACGGCACCCTGCCGGTGGCGGCGAAATAGACCGTTCCCGCCCATGCGTGCACGTCGGCGGCGGGACCCACTTCGAGGTCGACCCCCGCCACCTGCTCGGGCGCGAGATAGCCGGGGGTTCCCACGGTCGTGGTGATCGCGGCGGTCGCCTCCAGGGCCCGTGCGACCCCGAAGTCCACGACCCGCGGCCCGTCCGGCCCGATGATGACGTTGGCGGGCTTGAGATCCCGGTGGATGACTCCCGCGCCGTGGATCGCCGCCAGGGCGGTGGCCATGTAGGTCGCCAGGCGTTCTAGCGGGGCCCCCGACAGCGGCCCCTGCCTGTCGACGAGCTCCTGCAGGGACGGGCCTTCCACGTACTCGCTCACGATGTACGGCTGGTCACGGTCGATGGCGGCATCGATGATCATCGCCGTGTACGCCCTGGGCACCCGCGACGCGATGGCCACCTCGTCCTCGAACCGCTTGCGTGCCTTCGGATCGGCCGCCCCCTGCGCGTGGATCACCTTGATCGCGACCCGCCCCGCCTCGCCCTGCGCGAGATAGACCGTGCCCTGACCGCCGGCACCCAGGCAGCCGAGCACCTCGTAGGGCCCGATGCGCCGAGGCTCGCCGGTGTCCATTCAGACTCCCAACGTGACCGCGACGACGACGGCGATCGCCGCCAGGACGACGATCAGCACCACGATTCCCCCGTGCCGCCCGCGCGAACCGTCCCCGACCGCGGACCTCCCCCGCCGCCACGCCTCGCGCAGGTTGGAGTCGGTCTCGACGTAGATGCGTTCGGGTGTGACGAGCCACCGCCACGACTCGCCCGCCGCCTGCCATCGCGCGGTGTCCACCGATTCCGGCGCGCCCTCCAGGCTCTGCTTGATCAGGCGGAGATGCCGCGAGGGCAGGACCCTGGCGAGGGCCTCCTCGTCGAGATCCCACGCCTCGGCGCTCTCCTGGAGGCACCGCACGACCGCCCAGGCGAACTTGTAATAGTCCGATTCCGGGGTGAATCCGTCTTCCCCGGGGAGCTTCCACTGCTCGGGATCGACCTCGGGCAGGGCACCGCGGCCTCCGACCGGTAGGCAGGAGTCGCAGTCCAGCAGGTATACCTCGGGTGCCGGCTCGACGGTGAAGACGGCGTTGCGCAGTTGCAGGTCGCCCACCACATAGCCCTGGTCGTGCAGCCACTGCACCGTCGTGAGCAACTGGCCGAGGACGGCCAGCTTGTAGGGCGGCTCGTAGTAGCGCGTGCCGTACTGGTCGCGCAGGGCGTTGGCCCGCTCGGGCGAACGGGTCAGCTCATCCAGGTGCCGCGGCACCAGGCGGGTACGGAGCTCGACGAACATCCGCTCGGGGGCGGGCCTGATCAGGATGCCGGTGACCCGGTCGTTCCGGACCGCCGCGACCGGCCACGCGCACCGCCGATCGAGCGTCGCGCGGTCCTCCCGGGGAAGTTCGCGCCGCCAGCGCACCATGGCGAGCAGGGCGTCCTCGTCCAGCCCCGCCAGCGTCTCCTCGTCGTACCGTTTGAACAGGAACCGGCCGGAGACGCCACTGACCTCACACGGCGCCAGGCTGCGTGCCTGGCCGCCCGGGCGCAGGGAATAGGCGGCGACGTCCGCGGGCGGCGTCAGATCCGCTTCCTCGACCACATCTGGAGGATTCATCCTGCTTCCGCCGCATTCCTGTCACAGGACGGCCGTGTCGTGACGGCCCGCCCACAACGCCAGAACCGTCCGGTCGTCGTCGTACGTCGACAGCTGGAAGTCCACATCGCGCAGGAAGCTGCGCAGCGCGGGCGGAGAGCTCCACGATGTGACGAGCCGCTGGGCGAGCGTGCTGCCGCCGCCCCCCATCGCCGTCCCGAACCCGTCGCTGCACAGGATGAGCACATCACCCGGCCCCCAATCGATCTGCCGTTCGCGCAGCTCACCGAGGTCATCCGGCAGGGCGGAGGTGACGTTGCCCGGTCGCTGCCCCTCCGGTGGGAAGATCTCGGTCCACATCCCGTCGTGGAGCCACAGCGCCGGCGAGTCCCCGATGGCCGCGCAGGCGGCGACCCCGCGCCTGCCGTCCGCGGGGACCACCCCGATGGTCAGCGTCGTGGCGGGCGGATCCGAAGCCCCGGCGCCGTGCCTGCCGGCCGGCTGGCCGCGGAACCGGGCGGTGGCGCGCATGACCTCCCCGGCGACGGAGGCGAAGGCCGCGTGCCAGCCGGGGTCGGAGGTCAGGGAGAGCTTCGTGGCGGCGCGCACGGCCACCGCGGCGGCGTGTTCGGCGTGCAGCGTGCTCCCCAGCCCGTCGGCCACGGCGGCGATGACCCACCGTCCGTCGGCGCTCAGCCGTACGGCGTAGGCGTCCTGCAGGGGTTCGCCGCGATATCGATGGCGCCGGCCGCGGATGCTCACGGCGCGGACGGTGGTCTGCGCGAGCATGCCGCCGTCGAGCGCGACGCCCGGGGCGCGCGAGTCCGCCCCGCCCGCCAGCAGGACGGGCAGCGGCTGGGGCAGCGGACCGAGCGGCGCCCTCCCGCCGACCGAGGTGCGGGCCCTGCGTCCGAGCAGCAACTGCCCGAGAAGTACGACTCCGCCACCGGCGAGGCCGGACAGGATCCACATCGGCCAGCCCAGCACCCCCGTCCCGCCACCCTGCCGCGGACCGGGCGTCACGGTCACCGTCACAGTCGGCTCGGACGACGGACCGGGCTTGGCTCTCACCTGGCCGGTGCCGACAATCGGAGGTCGCGGGCCGGGCGTCGGGCTCACCATCACGGACGGCACCGGCGACGGACCGGGCACCGCCTGTCCCGTCCCGATGAACAGAAGTAATCCCGCCAGTGTCGCCCTGATCATCTCAGTTGCCGCATCCCGCCGGGTCCGCGCAGAACTGCCGTGTTCCTGTTGACCGAGGCGCTGATGCTGTCGGAGACGGCCTGCGCGATGCCGTGCAGCACGGTGGCCGCCCCGGTCGCGATCTCACCCGCGAAGGCCAGCACCTCGCCCCTGAGGCTGGTGGCGACCCGCCGCAGGGTCTCCTCCCGCACCGTCCCGAACCCGAGCGCCACAATGTAGGGCGCCGGCTCCAGACCCGCCAGCCGGTCGCGCGCCGGGCCCCAGATCTTGACGTCCTGATGGTGCTCACCGACGTACGGCTCCCCGTCCGTGATGAAGAAGACGACCGGCGCCCGCACGTCGAACTGCTTGGACAGCTTCCGGTTGTCCTTCTCGATGATCTTCACGAGCTCCCGGAAGACCGCCAGGTAGTCCGTCTGCCTGCCGGGTCTCAGCGCCGGAACCCTGATCGCGTCACACGGCCTGGTGAGCGGCAGCACCAGCTCGACCTTGTCCGAGAAGGACACCACGGCGACGTGCGCGGCCTCACTGACGCCGGGATCGCCCGCCTCCAGCTCGAACAACAGCTCCCCCACGCAGTTGGACAGAACCTCGAAGGGAGTGGGTCGTCCATCCTCGCGGGCGGTGTGCATCGAGTGCGACACATCGCACACGATGTAAAAGGGGAAGGCGCGAGGGCGCCCGTTAGCCGATCTCATCGGCTTTTCATCCTGATGGGGATTATCGGTCTTGGCAAGGTTGCGAACAGAAGGGTGACTTCTAGGGGCTCACGGCTTACAGACTGTATGCCCTCCTTCGTCCGCGAACCACCACCCAACCCCACTACTTCAGGAGCCGCCTTCGGGGACTCACCGGGCTGACGCAGCGCGGCCCGCCCGCGTCGTCGCTGTCGCCGTCGTCGCCGCCAGTCGCGAAAGGTGACGGGACAAATGCGCCGAGTAATGCCCGTCGGCTGGAGCCACGCCTGGAGCGCCCTCCACGCCGGCCATTGAGTCACATCCCATGCATCAGTATTTCGGAGGCAATCCGACAGCCCATTGATCTGCGCCATCGCCAACGCCTGGTTACCGGCAAGAATGGGAACCCGCAGCACATCGTCTGGTTCAGACCGCCTTGTCTGGACGCGCTCCGATTCGGATGTCAATGATGGATGCGTACCGCATTCGCCGCGTGCGAATGTGAATCGGGAGAGGAGAAGGCTTATGTATGCCGGACTTATGAGTGCACTCCGTCCCCCTCCTCGCCGCCGCCGCTACCGTTACCACTACCATTACCACTACCACTACCCCCGCCGTCGTCGTTACCGCTACCGCTACCGCCGCTTCTACTGAGGAGAACGCGGGTTCCAGCGTTTCGCAATACGCTGACCTGCGTTGACGGCTCCGGCGAGCACGAAATCCTCGGTCGGATCGGCCTCCTCGGGGCGGCCACCACGGCCACCCCGAGGAGGTAAATCGGGCGATCAGCTCCACGAAATCCCAGGCCCCGCACTCGCGCATGAGGGCCCTATTCCGATGTCCTTACCTCAGGATGAGGACTTCCACCCCAGGGGTCCGCTCAGGCAGAGGCATGTCCACCAGCTGCCGCGCCCACGACGTGCTACCCGCTCAACTTCACTGGGTGGTGGACGAGTATCTCTTGGGGTTCGCTGGTGATCCAGTCCCAGCCGATGATCGTGGAACGCATCAGGCGGGCGGCTGCCGACAGGTGGCCGTCGGCAGCCCAGAACAGGGTGAGTGTGCGCCGGCAGTCAGGGTTGTCGACGGCGATCCAGCGCAGCGGGGCCTGCACGGGGGAACGCCGGGCGAAACCGGGGACGAGACTGACGCCGAGCCCTGCGCTGATCAGGCCGGCGATGGCGCTGTGTTCGTCGACCTCACAGACGATATTTGGGGTGAGGCCACTCGTGGCGAAGAGCCGATCGAGGAGCCGGCGTTGCCAGTGCCCCGCGCGGGCGGTGACGAAGGGCTGGTCGGCGAGTTCGTCCATGCTCACCGACGCACGGCCGGCCAGCGGATGATCGAGTGGCGTGGCCAGCCCCACCGCCTCATCGAGCAACTGAACCGCCTCCAGACCGTCGGCCCGGATCGGCTGTGAGGCCACGCACAAGTCGACGTCCTGGGCTCGCAGGCGGCGGGCCATGTCCTCGGCCGGCATCCACTGGAGCCCGACCTCGATGGCGGGATGGGCTCGCTTGAAGGCCGCCAGCGGCTCGGTGAGCGTGAGGAACGTCTCCGACGCCAGGCGTACGGCTCCCAGACCCTCGCTGACGGCCTCAGCGACGGCCCGCCGTCCCGCGTCGAGCTCACCAAGGGAACGTTCGACGTAACCGAGAAAGAGCCTGCCCGCGTCGTTCAGCCGGAGCCGGCCGGCCCGATCGAACAGCGGCGTGCCCAGCTCTCTCTCCAACCGGCTGATGGTACGGCTCAGCGACGGCTGGGCGACGCGCAGCTCGTCGGCGGCGCGACTGAGGTGCTCCAGCCGCGCCACCACCACGAACTGCCTGAGCGTGTTCAAGTCCATCATGACTTCCTCATCATAACTACATAGCAATATTGATCTTAGACTAGATAACTCATACGTCATAGCGTTGGAGCGTTCGCGCATCAAGCACGGAATGAGGGGGATCCGTCATGACCACCGTGGCCAACGGCCTGGGGCCCGATGCCGAGCATCGGACGAAACCCACGGGATGGATACTGCGGGCCGTCGTCAGCGCGCACGTCGTGGCGATCGTCGGCCAGCCGGTGTTCGCCGGCGTCTACCTGACCGGTGACTACGACAGCTTGCGCTGGCACGCGGTCGGCGCCGACGTGGTCACCTCCCTCGGCTACCTGCAGGTCATCGCCGCGATCATGGTCTGGGTACGGCTGCGTCACCCGTGGCCGTTCCTGGCCACGATGGCGGTGGTGGCGGCCGAGACCGTGCAGTACTTCGCCGGCTTGGACGGCGCGTTGTGGCTGCACATCCCGGTGGGCGTGATGACCATCGCAGCGCTGGTCGTGCTGTTCATCGCCGTATGGCGGCAGCCCCTGCCGAAGAGGGAGGCCGGGCATGCGTGAGCCGACCAGGCGGCGGATGCTGGGCATCGGCGGGGCGCTCGGGCTGATGGCGGCCACCGGGCTGACGACCTCGGCCGCTCTGGCCCGCCGGCCGCCGATGACCGGTGCCGAACTGCGCAGCGCCGTACCCCTGCCGCCTCCGTTCCAGGTCCCGCTGCCGATTCCCGCGAAGCTGGCGCCGGTCAGCACCACAGGCGGCGCCGACCGGTACGAAATCACCCAGCGCGAAGCCAGCGCGGAGATCCTGCCCGGTGTCCTGACGCCAATGTGGACATACCAGGGCACCTTTCCCGGGCCGACGATCGAGTCGCGCCGCGGCCGGCCGATCACCGTGACGCATCGCAACGAGCTGCCCGTGCCCACCGTCGTGCACCTGCACGGCGGGCGGACCCCGGCAGCCTCCGATGGGTACCCCACCGACCTGGTGCTGCCCGAAGGCCGGCCGGAGGTCTCCATGCACATGTCGCACTCCATGCACATGGGGCACGGTTCCGAGCATGGCATGCACGATCCGCGGGCCGTGGTGACCGAACTGACGAGGGACTACACCTTCCCGCTGAACCAGCGGCCGACGATGCTGTGGTACCACGACCACCGGATGGACTTCACCGCCCCCGCGATCTGGCGCGGCCTGGCCGGGCTGCACATCGTCCGCGACGACGCCGAGGACGCGCTCGGCCTGCCCTCCGGGTCACGCGAACTTTCCCTCATGATCGCCGACCGTGCCTTCGCCGCCGACGGCACCCTCGCCTACCCCGCCCTCGACCCCACCCTGCGCGTACGGCCCGGTGTGCGCGAACCGTACCTCGCCGGGGTCCTCGGCGACGTGATCCTGGTCAACGGCGCACCGTGGCCCGTGCACGAGGTCGACGCGGCCCGCTATCGGCTGCGCCTGCTCAACGCCTCCAACGCCCGGCACTACGCACTTGAAGCGGTCATCGACGACGGCCGCCGCCTCGACCTCATCCAGATCGGCGCCGACCAGGGACTGCTCGCCGCGCCGGTCACCCACCGGCTGCTGCCGATGGCGCCCGCCGAACGCTACGACGTGGTCGTCGACTTCTCACGCGTCCCCGTCGGCAGCCTCGTCAGGGTGGTCAACCGGCTGGGCATCGGCCGTACCCGCGACATGATGGCCTTCCGCGTCGCCCGCAAGGCCACCGATGACAGCCGCATCCCCCGTACCCTGTCCACCGACCTGCCCACCTGGCGCAGGCAGGACGCCGTCAGGGTGCGCGAGTTCTCCTTCCGCGCCGGGCGGATGAACGGCGGCCACGGCTGGCTGATCGGCGGGCTGCCGTTCGACCCGGCCCGCACCGACGTCACCGTCCGTCTCGGCGACGTCGAGGTGTGGCGGCTGATCGCCGACGTTCACCACCCCGTCCACCTGCATCTGGTCGGCTTCCGGGTGCTCTCGCGCGGTGGCAGGGCGCCCCTGCCCCACGACACGGGGCTCAAGGACACCATCTCCCTTCGCCCAGGCGAAGCGGCGGAGATCATCACGCGTTTCGACGGCTACCGCGGCCGCTACCTCTTCCACTGCCACAACGCCGAACACGAGGACATGGGCATGATGGCCAACCTCGAGGTCGTTTAGGAGCATGACCTTGGGTGCCCAGGGCCACCTCTGTATTGAGCTTCTCACGTCCTCAGCTCGCGACGACTACCTTGCCGCGCGAGCACGCCCTCGACGACAGCCGGTCCGTCGCCCTGCCTGGCTGTTCCCGGTCCTGGCCGCCGGCGCCGCGATGGCACCGACCGTGAGGTGGTCGGCTCGCTCACTTGGAGCCGCGTAACCGCCGCCCGGACAAGGCCGTCAATCGCGTCCGTGGTCTCGGACGTTACCTCCGCTCTATGGAGAGACCTCCCTTTCATGGTCCGCGAAAGGCGATAGCTCGTGGCCCACGGGGAATCATGATCGAGCGGGTGCCAGCCGTACCGTCTGCTGCCGCCGGCGCGCGGACAGGTTGTCGGGATGGGAGCTTCCGGGTTGGAAAGGCGCAGGCATGCACTGGCCGCATGCCTGGTGGCGGCATTCATAACGGGCCTAGACGTGAGCATCGTCAACGTGGCCCTGCCGTCGATCCGCGAGCAGTTGCGGGCGACGGAGGTCGGGCTGCAGTGGATGTTGTGCGGATACGCGCTCAGCTTCGGCCTGGTGCTGGTCCCCGCCGGGCGACTGGGCGACGCCCGGAGTCGCCGAGCGCTGTTCCTGGCCGGCGTGGCGCTGTTCTCACTGTCCAGCGCGGTGTCGGGGCTCGCCTGGAGCATGTCGGTGGTGGTCGCGGGCAGGATGGTGCAGGGCTTGGCGGCCGGCCTGCTGACCCCGCAGGTCTCAGGGCTGATCCAGCAGTTGTTCCAGGGGCAGGAACGGGGCCGGGCCTTCGGTGCGCTCGGCGCCGCTCTCGGGATTTCCACGACCGCCGGGCCGCTGATCGGTGGAGTGCTGGTGACCGTGTTCGGGCCCGAACATGGGTGGCGCTGGGTGTTCCTGGTGAACGTGCCGATCGGGATCGCGCTGCTGCCGGTGGCCTGGCGGGTGCTGCCGGCACCGCGGCCGGCGCGCGCTGCCGGACTGGGCGTCCGCCGGCGGGAGAGCATGGATCCGGTGGGCGTGGGGCTGCTCGGCGTCGGCGTGGGCGGGCTGCTGGTGCCGTTCATCCACCAGTACCAGTGGGAGGGCAACGCCGAGTGGCTGCTCATCCCGGTCGCGTTGGTCGTGTTGGCGGTGTTCGTAGGCTGGGAGCGGACCTACCGTCTTGAACCGCTGGTGGACCTGACGTTGTTCCGCAGGCCGTCCTACAACCTGGGCACCGTCATCGCGCTTTTCTACTTCGCTGGTTTCACGGGCATCTTCTTCACCTTCACGCTTTATCTCCAGAGCGGACTCCACTACAGCCCGCTGATGGCGGGACTGTCCATCACACCGTTCGCGCTCGGCTCGGCCGGCGCCTCCGTGGCCGGTGGGCGGATCGTGGCGCGGGCCGGCCCGCGCCTGGTGGTCGTCGGGCTGAGCATCGTGACCGTCGGCCTGGTCGCCACAATGGCCATGACCGAGTTGGTGCCCGGCCGCGGAGTCGCTCTGGTGACCGCGCTCCCGCTGCTGGTCGCGGGCATAGGCAGCGGCCTGGTGATCTCATCCAACCAGGTGATCACACTGTCCGAGGTGCCGCCCGCCGGTGGAGGCAGCGCGTCAGGGGTGCTGCAGACCGGCCAGCGGCTCGGAACGGCGATGGGGAACGCAGCGGTGGGCTCGATGTTCTTCGGCAGCCTGCGGGACGGATGGCCGACGGCGTTCCGCCACGGACTGCTGGTGGTGCTGGTCTGCGTGCTGATCGCTCTCGCGGTCGCCGTCTACCACCTCATCCAAGACCTCCGGGCACAGACGAGCGGCTGGCACCGGCCTGCTCGCTGATCGTCCCTGACCACCTCCTTCCCCGAGGGGCCGCTGCGCCGCAAGGCGCTCGGCCTCAACGGCGCGCTGATGTCGGCCGGCTTCACGACCGGCGCGATCCTCGGCGGCGTGCTGACCGACCACTACGACGCCGGATTCCACCACCCGCACCCGCGGGGCGCCACCGCCGGGGAGTGGCCGCCCAACGTCACGGACGCGGAGCAGCCCTGCACGCCGGCTTTCCCGAGCCTGATATCTCGCCTTGCTGACTGTCGCAGGCAGTGCTGGATGATGTATCAGCGAACGAGCAGTATCAATGCGATGAAGGCCGCGAACACGAGGACCATGGCCGCAGCGATCGGGCCATGAGTGCTGGATCCGATGACGACACGGCCCCGCGTGACTTCCTGATTCAACGCACGGTAACGGACGGTGGCGTAGCCGAAGCCAGCGATTGCCGCGCATACGAGCACGCCGCCTGCGGAAAATGCGTAGACCTCGTTGTGTGAGCCGAACTTCGCCGCTCCCAGACCGAAGGCCATCATGGCCAAGCTCGTCCGCAGCCAGGCGAGGTAAGTGCGCTCGTTGGCCAGGCGCTCGCGAATCCGGAGATCGCCGGCTGAGATGGACGACTCGTTCACCGATTAGGAACTCCCGTCCGACCGATTGGGCCCTCATTGCGACCCGTTCAGGGCAAGCCATAATCCGCTATGACACGATGACACAAGTGGTTATGCCAGGTGAGGGCCTCGGAAAGAGGCTCAAGCCAGTCGTGGGAGGCGATGCGCCTTGAGTGGTCCCCTACACGGAAGCAAGCCTGATCGTCCCTCACCTGAGGGGGGCACAGAACGAAAAGTGGTCAAGCCGACTCCCCCCGAGCTTATGGAGGACGCCGGGACCGGTCTGGACTACGGGATTCGGCCGGACCGCACTCCTGGCTACATCACCCCGATCGACCGCTTCTTCCTTCGCAGCCACGCACCGACCCCCCATCTGAACGCGGCGCGATGGTCGCTCCGGATCGAAGGAAGTGGGGTACGCGAGCCGATCACCTACACCTACGCCGATTTGTGGGATCACTTTCCGCTGATCTCAATGATCCGAACGATCGAGTGCGCCGGTAACCGCCGTGCGCTGTTCGGCGAGGAGTGCGAACTCAAGTTCCAGGGAACCCAGTGGGGCCGCGGCGCGATCAGCACTGCCGAATGGACCGGCGTCCGGTTGCGCGATCTGCTCGAACCGGCGGGGATCACCCCGAGAGCCTGCGAGGTCATGCCGGAAGCGCTCGACGAGATCCAGGCCCGCCGGCCCATGCCGCTGGCCAAGGCTCTTGCCGATGACACCCTGCTCGCGCTGGCCATGAACGGCGAGACGCTGCCGCTCGATCACGGGTACCCGGCTCGGGTCGTGGTGTCCGGATGGCTCGGCGCCGCCAGCATCAAGTGGGTGGGCCGGATCGAAGTCTCCGAGCATCCGCTGCACGTTCCGTGGAACACCGAAGACTACGTACTGATCGGTCCGGACTACCCTCCGCGGGCGCCCTCACTCGGTGTGCCGATCACCGGCATACCGGTGGCCAGCCTGGTGGAACTGTCCTGGCCAGCACGGCTGCGGCCGGTACCGCAAGTCATCCGGGGGCGTGCGTTCGCGGGAGAGAACCAGGTCACGGCGGTCGAATATCGCATCGACGAGGATTCCTGGCAGGAGGCGTCCCTGGCTCCGCCGGAGATACCGGGCGCGTGGGTACGCTGGCAGTTCAGCTGGCATCCCGAATCTGGCGATCACACCATCCGGGTACGCGCCACGGACGGCCAGGGCCGTACCCAGCCCGACACCGTCCCATGGAATGACCTGGGCTACTGCTACCACCCGGTGCTGTCCCACCCCGTCCGAGTCGAATCCGCGACCTGAGACCGTATCAGGGCTCGGAGAGCAGGCGGGCGAACTCAGGTCCCCCTGGTGGTGGGCCTTTCACAGGTGCGCGCCGAGAGAAGTCGAACCCGCAACCTTTCTGATGCAGATGGACGCACCGCCCACTCGCAACGCCGAGACGAGAAGGGGCACAGCTCATGGCCGGAACTATCGCGGCAGTGGAGGTTCCAGAGCCGGCGGCGGTCGCCGAAGCCATCCGCCACATCCGGAGGATGACCAGCCCCCTCATCATCCGTCGCTCCTGGCGGGTCTTCTTCTTCGCCGCACTTCACGCTCGCGAGGCCGGGCTGCGGCCGGACCCGGAGCTGCTCTACCTGTCCGCCATTTCCACGACCTCGGTCTGCTGACGCCCTTCTCCGACGTGGAGCAGCGCTTCGAGCTTGATGGCGCCGACCACGCACGCAAGTTCATGCTCGACCGCGGTTTTCCGGCCACGGCCGCCGACGTGTTCTGGCAAGCCATCTGTCGGGACACGGCAAACCCCGCCACCCCATCCGTGAAAAGAGATTTGAGCAGCTCAAGGACTACTTCAGGAGCTGGCGGGCCATGACCATGCGCTGGATCTGGTTGGTGCCCTCGTAGATTTGGGTGATCTCCGATGCCCGGTCCGACTACCTGGGCCGATCTCACGATCACATCGCTGACCTGGCTGAAGGCCTCTGGTTGGCTAGCATAACTTTCCGCTGTTCCCCAGGCTCCCACGGAACAGCGACGGAACAGGGCCGCGCCAGTCGCGCTGTACCAAGATCTGATGGCACCCCGAGAAGACAACCATGTACCTACGCTCCACTAAGCCGGTTACCCGGCGCACCGCAATGCGGATACGAATCCCTCCTAAACCGCCCCATACCACCCCAAGATGGACCAGTTTTGTGCAAGCACCTGATTGGAGTGAGCGGAAGGCCGTGGCCCACGAGCCGACCGCCGTTCAAAATGTGATGGGGCGAGAGACGATCACGCCATGCGAGTGTGAGGAGGCGTTGCTATACATTCCCTGAGCCAGTGGGCGCTCTATTCCGACGTATCAGAGGCGGTCACGCCTCGCCAGCTCGTCGGCCAACGATACCTGGAGCAGGTGCAGTAGTGGGCAGCCATCACAGCGAGCGCATCGCTAAGCAGGGAAGTCGAACAGCGTGTTGACACCTTCATGCATGACATTCCATCATTAGCAGATGCCGCGGCCTGCCCATCCGCCGAG
Organism: Nonomuraea sp. B12E4; assembly: GCF_039871825.1. NCBI lineage: Bacteria > Bacillati > Actinomycetota > Actinomycetes > Streptosporangiales > Streptosporangiaceae > Nonomuraea > Nonomuraea sp. B12E4. The sequence continues at coordinate 15,699 of NZ_JBDPME010000043.1, forward strand.
AAGTATACGCGCTGCAGTGAGTCTCAAACGGAAGCGAAGGGGGTCAACTAATCCCGCATTTCCCCGCAAGGTATCCCGAGGAAGGCTGCCGAATGGGATGAGTTGGCGTCTTCTTGACACATATTTCATTCCCTAGCCCAGGGCTCTATAGAATAACGGTGGCAACTCCCGACTTCCGAGGCCCCGGCGAACGCGCGAACGCCCAGCTCAAGAGCTGGCGCATCCTCCGAAAGCTACGCTGCAGCCCCAGCAAGGCCGGCCACCTGTGCAAGGCCATCGCCGTCCTTCAAAACCACCGCGTCGCGCAGCCCGAATGAGGATGAAAAGAGGTCAATGTGTTCGACGAGGGCAAACCCTCCAGCGCCACTAACTACCACCTGATCACCACGGCCACCACCGATCCACTTGTCCTGGACGGCACCGCCACGCCCGCGACGGCGGACAAGCGCGTCACGAAGTACGACTACGACCCGATCAAGTCAGGCGACATGTCTGGGTGGACGTTACGCCTGGCGACAAGCGTTACCACCGACATGCCCGACCAGCCCGACATCGTGCAGCGCGCCCGCTACGACACGGCTGGCCGTGAGATAGAGAGCCGCATGCCCGCCTCCAGCGGCAACGACGCCGGCACGACGGTGACCCTCTACTACACCGCTGGCGCTCACCCGAGTTCTCCTGCCTGTGGCAACAAACCGGAGTGGGCCGGATGGTTCTGCCGCACCGAGGCCGCCGCCCAACCGGCCGATGGCAAGCCGGCCATCGTCAGCACCCATACGCACACCTACTACGGCACCATGGCCGCCAGCACGATGACGAGCGGGTCTGCGACCCGCACCACGACCAGGATCTACGACGCCGCCGGGCGAATCGTAAGAAACAGTCTGATCGCCTCGTCTGCAGCGGAGAACGGGGTCCCGATCCCGGAGACCACGATCACCTACGATCCTGCCACCGGCCTCGAAATAGAGAAGATTGCCGGAACTGACAAGATCACCAAAGGCTACGACTCCTTGGGCCGGCCGACGTCCTACACGGACGCGACCGGCAACACGGCGACAGCGACGTATACCATAGACGGCCAGATAGCAACGACGAATGACGGCAAGGGCTCCGTGACCTTCTCCTACAACGGAGTGGATGCCCAGGGCCGACAGGAACGACGCGGCCTGCTCACCAAGGTGGAGGCCGGCGGTGTGGGCACGTTCACGGGCGCCTACGACGCCGACAAACAATTGACCCTCCAGACTTTCCCAAATGGCATGGCAGGCGTCAGCAGATATGACAATGCCGGACGGCAATCCTCCCTCACCTATACCAAGAACGAGTCCACCTGGCTCCAGTTCAGCGCCCTGCGAGATATCGAAGGACGGATCGGCTCCCAGACTAGCCCCGGCGGCAGCGAGCAGAAATACTCCTACGACGCCGCCGGCCGACTGCTCTCCGTACGCGACAGATCCGACAGCTGTACGACCCGGGTATACGGGTTCGACCTGAATTCCAACAGGACGAGCCTCAGCACCTATCCGGCGGATGAGACTGGGCAGTGCAGCACTTCTACGTCGGCTCAGACGGAGCAGTACACCTATGACACGATGGACCGGATCACCGGCGCCGGATATTCCTACGACGGCTGGGGCCGCACGACGCAGGTGCCTGCCGCCCACGTGTCCGGCGGTGGTGACCTGTCCGTTGGCTACTTCGCCAATGATCTCGTCGCTTCCATCACCCAGGCCGGAGAGACCAGCACCTTCACGCTGGACCCTTCGGCCAGGGTCAAAACGCTGACAAAGACCGGTGGACCACAGGCCGGAACCGTCACCCATCACTATGCGGGATCCGAGGACAGTCCGGCCTGGATCACCGAGGCCGACGGTAGTTGGACCCGTAATATTATCGCCTTCTCCGGGCTGAATGCCTATCACAGAAGTGACGGTTCATCCGCCTTGCTTCTGGCCAACCTCCATGGTGACGTCGTCGCCGAGGTGGAGAATTCGTCGAGCGCGACAAGTATTCTCCACTACACGGAGAATAGCGAATACGGCGTCAAGCAGGGCGACACTTCCGGCAATGACGCCCGCTATGGATGGCTGGGTTCCAAACAGCGATCCAGCGACGCACCCGCGGGCCTGATACTCATGGGCGTACGGGTCTACAACCCCATGACGGGACGCTTCTTGCAAGTGGATCCCATGCCGGGGGGAAGCGCTAATGCCTACGAGTACTGTAGCGCCCGACCCGGTGAATCGGATGGACCTCTCTGGGATGTACGACAAACCGCTGTGGGGCAGCGGCGCCCCGACATTCGTCGATAGAATAATCCGCACCTCGAAAACGACGGCCACCAGGGCAGATGGCTGGAACGGAGATGAGGACTGGTACGAGAGACTCCTCGGCACCATTCCCGCCGTTGGCTGGGAAATCAAAAGCGTGGAAATAACCGACTACTCCTACGTCCGCACCGAGGTGTTCACCTACCGTCAGTACAGGACCGTGAGCCGATGCGACGGACGCATCCAACTCATGGCTTGCGGCGTTGGAGTCAAGAAAAAAGAAACCATTAATCAGACCCGCTACGGAACAGATAACCACATATATACGTACACAAAGCGTGTGGTTGTTGTCCACTTCCGCAACGGCACCGTGTGGATCGATGACGAGGGATGGCGGGTTTCTGTACAGAAATCGGGCATTAAATGGGGTGAATGGAGATAAGGGACTAGGCCCCACAGGTTGAACATAGCGGTTTGGGTCCTGCGCCGCGCTCCGATCGGCGCAGGACTTTCTTGACTTGACCAAGGAGTCACATCGTGGAGACGCCCGCACCCCGCGAGATTCATGTAATCAGGGTGCTGATGACGATACAGGTGGCCGTCCCCGGACTCGGCCTCCTCTTGGTATCGCTATTCTTCGGCGACGCGAATCTTATAGACCTCGGCGCGGCCATGTTCGCTCGGTTTCTTGTGGCGATTGCCTTGGTCACGGCAACGGCGATTCTGGTCGCCGCTCTCGGCAGGCGTCAGCTATTCCTCTGGTACCTGGCCCTATCTGTCGAGGCCGCTTGGCTCATAGACCAGATCGGTCAATTTCTGATAAGGGGATCTGCGGTGAATATCCTCAGCCTGGGACTTTGCGTGAGCATCCTCGCTCTCCTTCTCTCGCGTAAGGTGCGAAGGTGGCAAGCGGGAGCGGTACCTCCCCCACACTGACAAGCGCTTCCCAGCGCACCCCAGCACCACCGGCGGCTGCGGACGTCAGCCGCGGCCTCGGGGATGCGGGCCAGCACAGTGGGATTGGCAATCTTGTAGCCGTTCAGGTGCAGAATCGGCAGCACCACGCCGCCCCGTCCCGATCGAAGAACTTGTTGGAGTGCCAGCTGGTCGCCAGCGGCCCGGTCTCCGCCTTGCCGTCGCCGACCACGCAGGCCACGACCAGGCCCGGATTGTCGAAGGTCGCGCCGTAGGCCTGCGCGAGCGCGTACCCCAGTTTGCCGCCCTCGTGGATAGACCCGGGGTCTCGGGCGCCACGTGACTGGCGTACCGCTTCGTGGCATCGTGAAGGGTGAATCACCCTCGCTGAGGGAGTCGTGCGCAGAGGCACGGATCGACGACTAGAGGTAAGCGAACTGCGCCGTCTTACCCCCGATAGTGGACATGTACAAACCTGGCGTCATCGCTCCCTAGCCGCCTCCGGGGCGAAGCCGCGTGACGACGGCCACGGGGAGACCGAGCATGGCGGCCACGTTGGTCCCGGCTCGCGGCCATGAACGACGTGAGTGGGTGGCCACTCGGCTTCCGGGAGGATGGCCATCGCGTCCGAATTCGTGGCCACGAGCCTGGATAACTGGGCTAGGAAGAGCCTGGGTTCCGGTACAGGCCGTGACGATCGCTGACTCTGGCTGGCCGCTGACCGGGGTCGGGGAGATCGCCGCCGCAGGGCCTCCTACGTCGGCCCCACGGCACCGCCTAACCGCGTGACCCTCTCTGCGGACCAATCGGGCTGTGGCCGGAGACCTGGGGAGCGGACCGTTCGATCACCCTACGGCTGGCCACGGACCTGGGGGGACATGGCCACCACCCTGGACGCTGATCGGCCATCTCCCGGCCTGCACGTGGCCATAGCAAGTCTCACATGACCGCCCACCTGTGTCTGCCCATGGCCATCAACACCGCGTACAGTGCCTGATCACCTCGTACGCCGTCGACTCACCGCGTAGCGGCAGCGGGCCGGGGACGGAGTGTCAAGCTCGGCTTCGCGTGTACGTTCGCCGGTCGCCGTTCCTCGATCATGCGTTGTCCTGCGGTTAGAGCCGGGCTTGATACGGAGGAGTCGGTCTGCTGGGCTTGCCTGAGTCGATGGTGTGCGAGGTGATCAGTCCCCAGCCACCCATCTACATTCAGGGCCGTGTGGCGATCACCTCGGTGCCGGAGTGCTCCCGCCGGAGGCATTCTTTGACCTCATCGGCTCAGTCCGGGATCTGCGTCTCGCAAGGTGTTGGTGAACGTCCTGCGCGTGCTTCTGCCTGCGTTCGATGGTGCGGCGGGGTGGCCGGGCGGGACCGGCCCGGAGAGGCCGCACGCCAGCCCGGACCGCCCGGCCGGCCGCCGCCCATCGGGCGGCGGCTTGATGACGTGGAGAGAAGTTGCTTTCTGGCCTGACCGTAGCCGTGACTGTCGGGGTTTGAGCTACTCACTGTGAGGTCGTGCGGTGGTCCAGATGCGGTTGAAGCTGGCCAGGTAGGTGCTTGCCGGTCCCTGGTTGTCGGTGTGGGTGAGGTGCATGACGGGGGCGTTGGCTGCTGGGGTTGCGTAGGCGTGGGTGTTGACGAGGAGTTGTTCGTCTGCGCGGTAGATGGAGTTGTAGAGCACCGTGTGGTGGAGTCGGATTTCGACGCCTTGGACGTCGAGTAGTGCTTGGTACAGGGTGAGCGCGTTCATGACCCTCGCCGCCATCACCTCGGCCCCGATCCCCTCGTCGGCTCCCCGAGCGGCGACTTCCGGCCCTTCGGGGTCGCCCAGGAGGATGCGGACCTGGACGCCGGCCTCGGCTCGCTCGGTGAGGATGCGGAGGGCGGCTGAGTCTTCGGCGAGGAACAGGGCGCTGTAGGCGAGGATGCCGATTTCCTGCCGGGCTCCGTTGAGGAGGTTGCGCCAGGCCGTCTGCGGGACGGCCCAGCGGTGCGGGTAGACCGCCTGTATGCCGTCGGCGAGTGCTTGGTGCCGTGGGGCGATTTCCGGCCAGAGGTCGGCCTCGTCGATGCTGAGGAGGTCGGCGACGGCCCAGCGGTGGCGGGGGTAGGGGATGCGGCCGTTGAGCCATCGGCTGACGGTCTTGGGGTCGACGGCCAGGGCCGCGGCGACGTCCGTGGTGGTGAGTTGGGCGGCGGCCAGTGCGCAGCGGAGGTTGTTGTTCATGTGACCGGCCTGCTCCTTTCGCAGAACGACCCTGCCCTGCGACGTTAACATCAGACGTCCCTAGACGTCCCCGAGTTGCGGTGTTCCCGCCCCCGGCTTCGAGGCGAACCTCGACGCACACGGGAAACCGCACGAACGTCAGGGAGGACGAGGGTGCAGATCAGTCGGACCATCAAGGAGCAGCAACGGGCTTACGCGGAGCGGCTGCTGATCGCGTTGGGCAAGCACCTCGCCGAGCGGGACATCACACCCGTGCTCATCGTTACCAAGGACGGGCGCCCGGCTCTGGACGTGACCGACGTCCGGTACAGGAGGAGGCGGGTGTTCGTGCACCTGCCGTTCTGCTGGTTCTACTGGGGTGATCAGCCTGACGAGCGGGTGTCGTTCCTGGAGATGGCCAGCGCTGTGGATCGGATCGAGCGGGCCGCGCGCGAGGGATGGCGTGAGGGCGAGCAGGGTGACCTGACCATCGATCTGGACAAGATTCTTGATGCCTACCGCGGCTGACCCGGTGGGCTCGGAGCGACGGCTGACCGGTGGTCGGGTCTATGCCCAGATCGCTGATCGGCTGCGGGCGCGAATCCGCTCGGGTGAGTTTCCGCCGGGTGGCGTGTTGCCGTCTGAGGCGGAGCTGTGTCAGTTGTTCGGGGTGGCGCGTAACACGGTACGGCGGGGGCTGGCGATCCTGGAGGATGAGGGGTTGCTGGTCACCGTCCCGTCCAAGGGGCGCGTGGTGCTCGGCGGGAGGGCCGCGCCCCCGTACCGCTACCAGGTGATCGCAGCGTGGTTGCGCGAGCAGATCGTACGCGGTGACCTGGCTCCGGGTGCCGGGCTGCCCAGTGAGGCCGAGTTGCGGCGGCAGTTCCGGGCGTCGCGCAACACCGTGCGGCAGGCGTTGTCCGTGCTGGAACTGGAAGGGCTCGTTGCGGCGGAGCAGGGCCGGGGGCGTTTCGTCCGGCAGAACCAGGGCGAGGGAGGACGTCCCAGGACGTCTGGTCTCTCCTACTAGATTCGCTTATGCCCCTGATGTCTATCGTGATCCCCGTGGGACATATCGAATGGGCATACGGCCTGGCCAAGGACCTGCTGGAGACGACCTTGCCGCGCCGCTGGGCACACACCCAGGGGGTCGCCAGCCAGGCCGAAACCCTGGCCCCGATCCTGGGCGCGAACGCTGACACGTTGGTCGCCGCCTGTCTGTTGCACGACATCGGGTACGCCCCGGACCTGGTTGACACCGGTATGCACCAGCTCGACGGTGCACGCTACCTGCGCGACGTGGCCGGGGCTGACGAACAGTTGTGCCGCCTGGTGGCCTACCACTCGTGCGCGGACAACGAGGCCCGGCAACGTGATCTGCTGGATGTGCTGGTCAAGGAGTTCGACCAGGAGCGGCCGGAGCTGGCCAGGGCACTGACGTACTGCGACATGACCACCGGCCCGGATGGCCGGCTCCTGGACGTACACGATCGGCTGGCGGAGATCCACTCCCGCTATGGTCCCGAGCACGTGGTGAGCCGGTCGATCACCGACGCGACGCCGTGCATCGTGTCCTCGGTGCGGGCGGTGGAGGCGGCCCTATCCGATGTGCGGCAGGCTGGCACCGGTTAGGTAGTGCTCGATCCGCATCCGCATCGACCGGTCCATCGGCAGCGACAAAACCTCTTCCGGGGGCACCCAGCACACCTCACGGGACTCATCGCTCGGCGTCGGCCGACCGCCCAGGGCGCGCGCCGTGAGGACGATGGAGAACTCCTGGCGGGCCTCGCCATCGGAGGTGTAGAGGATCACGTGCCGGGGGTCGCTGTAGGTGCCGACCAGGCCGGTGATCTCACAGGTGATCCCGGTCTCCTCGAACGTCTCCCGGACGGCCGCCGCGGGGATGGACTCGCCCAGGTCGATCGCGCCGCCAGGTACGGCCCAGTTGTCGTTGTCGGTGCGGCGGATCATCAAGACGTCCCCCGCCAGGTTGGTGACGATGACGTTCACCGACGGGACCAGGCTGTTCGGTTCAGGGGCGCTGGGGTCGTCGTAGAAGTCGATGCGCTTGGCCACGATCAGGGCTCCACGGGAGTTGCTTGCGCCCATACTTTCTCGAAGCTGTCGGCGTAGGTGGTCACCATCTCCCCGCCGGCCACCCTCCGAAGGTGGAGTACGGGGGCGTTCCCAGCGCGGGTGCCGTACACGTGCATGTTGACCAGATAGTCGGAGTCGGCCTGGTAGATCGAGTTGTAAAGGATCGTCTGATGGAGCCGGAGCTCGAAGTTGTCCAGGCCGAGAAGCGGCCGGTAGAAGACCAGCGCACTACGGATCTGCGCGGCCATGCTGTCGCCGACGCCCTCGTCCGCTCCCCGTCGGGCGACCTCGGCGCAGTCAGGGTCGCCGAGCAGGATGCGCACCCGCGATCCCGCCCGCGCCTTCTCGCCGAGCAGACGCACCATGGCGGCGTCGTCGGCGAGGAACAACCCGCTGTAGACCAGGACGCCGATCTCCTCGGACGCGGCGGTGAACAGACGTCCCCACGCGTCCCGGGGAACGGCCCAGCGGTGCGGATAGATCGCCAGGACCTCACTCTCGGAAGCGGCGACCACCTGCTCGCGCGAGAGGGCCTGCGGCCACAGGTACGTCTCGTCCACGCCCAGGTAGGAAGCCGTGGCGAAACGGTGCTTACGGTACGGCTCGCGGCTTTTGGTGATCCACCGTTCCACCGTCTTGGGGTCGACTTCGATCGCCTCGGCCAGGTCCGTGACGCTCACGCCCTTCTGCAACAGGGCCGCGCGTAGCCGTTCGTTCGCCATCTCACCTGCTCTCAAGGACGTCCGGGGACCTGGCCATCGTAGGCCGGACGTCTTGAACATGTCCCGTCGTGTAGTGATCTCGTCCTGACTCTGCGTCGCATTCTCGGTTGCACAACGCCACAACGGCAGCAACCGAAGGAGGAGATGCACTCATGAACAACGAGATCACCATCCCGGGCGAGACCCCCGCATGCGAGTGCGGCAACGCCCTGACCGAGGGCCAGACCCGATGCTCCAAGTGCCTGGCGCGGGGCCGCTGGGCGCGTAAGGAGCGGGCCAGAAACCGGCGCAACCGGCGGCGTTCCGAGAGCCGGCGTCCCCCGCGCGCCCCTCGCGGGCTGGCTCAGGCGGGAGTGATCTGGTCATGACCGCGATCCCCCTGATCATCGCTGGAGTGCTCGGCGTCGCGCTGCTGGTGGGGTACGTGACCGTGCTGGTCGGCATCCGTCGCGAGGACAAGCGGCTGAGCCTGCGTCACGCGCCGGACGGGGCGTCGGCGTCGCTGGCGCGGAAGGTCACTGGCTGCTATGTCCGGAACGGCGTGTCGTGGACGTAGCCAACTGCTCCTCGACCTTGGCCAGGCGTACCGACAAGTCCTGTACGGCGGCGCGCAGCTCGGCCACCTCGCCGGCCGTGTCGCCGGCGGCTGGCGAGTCGTCGGCGTCGCGGACGAAGACGCCCTTGCCCTGCTGGCCGATCACGAGGCCCTCGTTGCGCAGGATGCCGACGGCCATCTTCACCACGCTCAGCGAGGCGTCGTACTGGTCGGCGAGTTGCGCAGTGGACGGCAGCGGGGTGCCGGGCGCGAGAGAGCCGCCGTTGATCTGCGCGCGGAGATCGTCGGCGATCTGGAGGTAGCCGGGGCGCCCGGTGTTCTTGACCATCGCCGTCCATCACACCACGAAACGTCGACCAAGCCAACCGAGAGGACGTTGACAACCAAGCCAACTAGGTTAACTATGTTGGTGAACGATGAAAGAGGAGGTCACAGCCCCATGCGTTCCGTCCCGATCCCTGTGGATGTCAGCAAGCTCGCCATCACCTGCGTCAAGGCCCCGCGCCCGCGGGTGCTGAACAAGGACACCGGCGAGATCAAGACCGACAAGAACGGCAACACCGTCTTCGAGGTCACCGTCTCGGTCGAGGACGAGTTCGGCCGGATCGAACTCGTCAAGATCGGCATCACCGGCGAACCGCCCATCAGCGTCGGCGACCAGGTCAACGCCGTCGGCCTGCTCGGCTACGTCTGGGAGATCGCCGGCCGGTGGGGCATCGCCTACCGCGCCTCAGCGCTACTCCCCGCGCGGGAGGCCGCCGATGCGTGACGCGCTGGAAGTGCTCGCAGTCCTGGCCGCTGCGGCGGCCGGGCTGTGGGCCTGGCGCCGCTGGCACCCCGGCTCGTTCTGGCTGGTGGTCGGCTTCCCGCTGGTCGCCCTGTCGGTACGCGCCTCGTGGCGGCGGGTCGCCCTCGGCTGCAACCTGACCAAGAAGCGGCAACGCTTCTGGGGGCCCTCGCCCCGAAACGTGGACACCTTGAGTACCGGATGATGGAGATCCGGAGACAAGGAGTTCCACGTGGCGATGAAGTCGTATCCGCCGGAGTTCAAGGACGGCACGACTGGTCGGTACAGGTTCCCTCCCGACGCGCGATGGAACGCGATGAGCAGGCCATCGCCACCTGGGAGCAGGAGGTGTGGCCGGCCGTAAAACCACCGCGGCGGACCTGGGCGCCTACATCTGCTTCGAGGACGAAGCAGGTCAGGGGCTGAGGCCGCCGAAAGGACGCACATGGGCACCACGCGGCGCCCGCCCGGTGGTGACGGTACGCGGCAAGGGCAGCGGCCGGGTCAACATCGCCGGCGTGGTCTGCTACCGGCCCGGGCACCGCCCGCACCTGATGTACAAGCTACTCATCTACCACGGGCGCAAGAACGAGCCCAAGAGCTTCACCTGGAGCGACTACCGCGACCTCATCGTCGCCGTCCACCAGCAGCTCGGCACCCCACTCGTGTGGTGCTGGGACAACCTGAGCGTGCACCTGGTCGCCGAACTGGCCCGCTTCGCCGAGGCCAACGCCGACTGGTTACGCATCTACCAGCTCCCGGCCTACGCCCCCGAACTGAACCCGACGGAAGGTATCTGGTCGCTGATGCGGCGCTCCATGGCCAACTTCGTGGTCACCGACCTGACCGCACTCGTCCGGATCGTCAAGCGCATGCTCAAGAAGCTCCAGTACCGGCCCCACCTGATCGATGGCTGCCTGGCTCAGACCGGACTCATCATCGAGGAGACCACCGTGACCACATGACCGGCTCTACGAATTCAACCTGTGTAGCTTCGGTTCTACGCGCTCACCCGTTCACGTTCATCCTTCATTGAGCACAGGAAGCACTGCATCTGCTTGCTTCTTGTGCTCATCAGGATTCGGGGTGCCCGATGTGACGAGCCGCTTACGCTGCAGGGACAGTTCTGCTTGCCGGACAGCCTTCCAAAAGAATGATGCGCTTGGCTTCCCCGCAGCGGTGTACTCACGGGCAAGAAATTCAGCAGACTTGACCAACTGCCTTCCATGGAGCTGAAGCTCTCCGGCTGCCGGAATAACGCCTATCGCCTTGCCATGCCAAAATGCTGCCTGAAACCGCCAGTGCTTAGCCTCCCCCTGATCCTTGACACTGTCACCCTTACCACAAGCCTCGCACGCCAGAAGGACTGCTAACTCATAGGCTGCCTTTGGATCGCCTTCATCGGCAAGGCGCAACCTCAAACTGCCCAGGCGCCCCCAATGAAGGGGTACACGCAGGGTCGTGGGCGCCGGCTTCCACGATGATGCCTCTCCAGGAGCCGACTCCAGCACGTCACCCTGCGGGTGCCTACCTGCAGGAGCACGACCGCTATTGGGTGGGGTGCGTCTATGCTTGGCAGCAGATGTCCTATTGAGTTCCTCAGCCTGCGCCTTTTGCCAGAGCACGAGAAACTCTTTAGCCAGATCCTCTATCGGATCGATTGGTATACCTGATCTCGTAGCGATCCGGTGGCACACTTCCACAAAAGTCCGGAGCAACATATAGTCCGGCAGTTTCTTCGATCTTCTGTTTATCAAATCCGAAACCGTGGATTTTGGGAGAGCCCTAAGCCAACCCTTATCTTCAGGACGCTCCGCCAAGAGGTCCAAGGATACCGTTTCAATACGTTGGAGCGAAGGCTTCCCGGCTTCGACGTTACGCAGTTTCTCCACTCTGCTCATGAGCAGAGAAAAATGATCTAGATCTCGATCAGCTTCGTTCATCTATACGCCCGATCCAGGCCTGAATGTCGGATTTGGGAAGGAAAGCGACTGCGCGGGAAGTTGAACACAGCCACCGATCTCGCTGGAGATAACTAACAATAGTGCCATAAGTCGGACTCAAGTCCGCGCAGACACGACACCGCCATGGACTGGAGGCTTAGCAAGAAGGGCGATAGCCTCCGGATCCTTCCGAAAGCGTCCGAGTTTGAGCGAGAAGCACCGAGACCTGGGCATTCGCCCGCGCAGTCTCCAGCCCCACTGGTACCCCTATCGCCATGAGCCTCTGGTTCATCAAAGATCATTCGCGTTTCGAGGGGGACTCAGACATGAGCAAGGCAAGCGTGATCTGGTGGGCTTTTAGCGGATCTCTGCTTTCGCTCCTGATCGGCGTCGTAGGGGGCATGCTCGCCACAGCCAATGGCAGCAGCGTCGCTGGCGCGATCATGGTTGGGGCAACCGCCTTCGGCGGCTTCGCAGCCCTGTGGATCACCGCCACTTCGGCGGTGCACATATATCTGAACAGTCAGAGACGGCCCAAGACGGGTGCAGAGGATGTCGAGGACTGAGCCTGAGGCAAGGGGACACGGAACGGAGCACGTTCCACTCACGCCCCAGCGGGCGGCCAGTTCACGCCGTATCGACCCCTCTCACGGAACAGACACGGAACAGTGATCACTTAACGGCCTCCGCAAGCCCACCAGCACCCCGCCCGCACACCAGAGTGGGCGGGGTTGTTGCTGCTCAGGGCTACTTCAGAAGCTGCCGCGCCATGACCATGCGCTGGATCTGGTTGGTGCCCTCGTAGATTTGGGTGATTTTGGCGTCGCGCATCATGCGTTCCACCGGGAAGTCCTTCGTGTAACCGTAGCCGCCCAGCAGTTGCACCGCGTCCACGGTGATGTCCATGGCGGCGTCCGAGGCCGCGCACTTCGCCGCGCTCGACAGGAACGTCAGGTCCTTCTGGGGCTCGCCGGCCATCGCCCGCTCCGACTTCGCCGCCGCATGGTACGTCAGTTGCCGCGCCGCCTCGAGCTTCATGGCCATGTCGGCGAGCATGAACTGCACACCCTGGAAGTCGGCGACCGGGCGGCCGAACTGCCTGCGCTCCTTGATGTAGCCGATCGCGTAGTCCAGGGCGCCCTGGGCGATGCCGAGGGCCTGGGCGGCGATGGTGATCCTGGTGTGGTCCAGGGTGGCCAGGGCGGTCTTGAAGCCGGTCCCGGGGGCGCCGATCATGCGGTCGGCGGGGATCCGTACGTCGTCCAGGATGACCTGGCGGGTCGGCGAGCCCTTGATGCCGAGCTTCTTCTCCTTGGGGCCGAACGAGACGCCTTCGTCGGACTTCTCCACGACGAAGGCCGAGATGCCCCGGGCGCCGGCGGACGGGTCCGTGACCGCCATCACCGTGTAGAACTCCGACACGCCCGCGTTGGTGATCCACATCTTGGTGCCGTTGAGGACGTAGGAGTCACCGTCGGCCACGGCCCGCGTCTTCATGGACGCTGCGTCCGAGCCCGCCTCCGGTTCCGACAGCGCGTACGAGAACATGGCCTCCCCCTTCGCCACCGGGACCAGGTAGCGGGACTTCACCTCCTCCGAGGCCGACAGCAGCAGCGGGACCGTGCCCAGCTTGTTGACGGCGGGGATCAGGGAGGTGGACGCGCAGGCGCGGGCGACCTCCTCGATGACGATCACCGTGGCCAGCGCGTCCGCCCCGGCGCCCTCGTACCGCTCGGGGACGTGCACGGCGTGCAGGTCGGCCGCCACGAGCGCCTTGTAGACGTCCCAGGAGAACTCTTCGGTCTCGTCGGCCTCCGCGGCGTGCGGGGCGATCTTCTCGTCGGCCAGGGCCCGGACCGTCTCCCTGAGCATGTCGTGCTCTTCGGCGGGCGCGTAGAGAGGGAAGCTCATGCGTCAAATACTAGGATGTCCGAGCATCTTGTTACCAGTCGGTACGGTTTGCGAAAAGGCGCAGGTGGCACGAAGGAGGTAGCGGAGGCCGGTAGCATCGCCTCCGCGATCGAAAGGAGCTCACTCGTGCCATTTCGCCTCACGGTGATCGGGACTGGTTATCTGGGCATCACCCATGCCGCCTGCATGGCTGATCTCGGGTTCGACGTCCTGGGCCTTGATATCGACGCCGACAAGATCCACCGGCTGAACAACGGTGAGCTTCCCATCCACGAACCGGGTCTCGAGCCCGTGCTCCGCCGCGGCCTGCGGTCCGGCCGCCTGCGCTTCACCACCTCGTACGCGGAGGTCGCCGCCTTCGGCGACGTGCACTTCATCTGCGTGGGCACGCCGCAGAAGCGCGGCGAGTACGCCGCGGACGTCAGCTACATGGACAGCGCCATCGAGTCCCTCGCCCCGCTCCTCGACCGGGAATGCCTGGTGGTGGGCAAGTCCACGGTGCCCGTCGGCACCGCCGAGCGGCTCGCGGAGAAGCTGGCCCGGCTCGCGCCCGCCGCAGCCGGGGCCGAGCTGGCCTGGAATCCGGAGTTCCTCCGCGAGGGGTTCGCCGTCGAGGACACCCTGCACCCCGACCGCATCGTGCTCGGCGTCCGCAGCGAACACGCCGAGAAGGTGCTGCGCGAGGTGTACCAGCCGTTGGGCGAGGTTCCGTACGTGGTGACCGATTTCGCTACATCCGAGCTGGTCAAGACGGCCGCCAACGCCTTCCTGGCCACCAAGATCTCCTTCATCAACGCCATGGCCGAGGTCTGCGAGGCCGCGCACGCCGACGTCAAGCAGCTCTCCGAGGCCCTGTCGTACGACGACCGCATCGGCGGGCGGTTCCTGAACGCGGGACTCGGCTTCGGGGGCGGCTGCCTGCCCAAGGACATCAGGGCGTTCATGGCGCGGGCCGGCGAGCTGGGCGCCGACCAGGCGCTGACGTTCCTGCGCGAGGTGGACGACATCAACATGCGGCGCCGGGCCCGCATGGTGGACCTGGCCAGGGAGCTGGCCGGCGGGTCCTTCCACGGCTGCACGGTGGGGGTGCTCGGCGCGGCGTTCAAGCCGAACTCGGACGACATCCGCGACTCCCCCGCCCTCGACGTCGCCGTCACGATCGGCCACCAGGGCGGACGGGTCACCGTGTACGACCCGATCGCGCTCGACAACGCCCGAAAGGCTCACCCCGAGCTCAACTATGGCACTTCGGCCGTCGAAGCGGTTCGCGGGGCACATGTGGTGTTGATGCTCACGGAGTGGCAGGAGTTCGTGGAGCTCGACCCGGTGGAGCTGGGGGGCGTGGTCGCCACCCGGCGCATCGTGGACGGGCGCAACGCGCTGAACGCCGAGATGTGGCGCGCGGCCGGGTGGCATTACCGCGCCCTCGGCCGCCCCTGACCCTTGCCGTCACGCAGGACGGCGTCACTGCAGGTGGCGGACCCACTGAGTGATGAGCGGGCGGTAGCCCCTGCGGGCCCAGAACGGGGTGGAGAGCGGGTTCGGCAGGGCGTGGTGGAGCGTCATCGACGCCACGCCCTGGCTTGCCGCATACGCCTGCGCCACCTCGGTGAGCGCCACTCCCACGCCCCGGCCGCGGACGGACGGCTCGACGTACATGACGCTCAGGTACGCCACCGGCGCCATGCGTACGGACCTGCCCATCCAGGTCGAGCGCGCCGGCGGCTGCACGATGACGCAGCCCGCCACCTCGCCCGCCACCTCGGCCACCCAGCACCACTCCAGCGGCAGCACCTCCATCGCCACCGACTCCATGATCCGCGTCGGGGTCGAGGGCCGCACGGCCACCCAGCCGAACTGCGCGTCGTAGGCCACCAGCCGCACGTACATCCGGGCCAGGGACTCCAGGTCGGCCCGCGTGGCCGGGCGGATCCAGGGGAAGGTCACGGGACCCTCCCAGCGGAGCGGGCGCACGGCGGCCGCGGCGATGGGGGCGAAGCCGCGTTGGGCCAGGGCCCGGACCGGGACGGTGTCGCGGCTCGGCCAGGACACCGACAGCGCCTGTCCGGGCCCGTCCACGCGCAGGTCCTTCAGCCAGCGATCGACCAGCCGGCCGAGCGCGGCCTCCGGGTCCGGGCCGGCGACCCGGGCCTGCAGGCGGTGCACGACCAGCGGCGACCAGGAGGCGCGAATGGTGGCGGGGTCGATGCGGTCCACGGAGACCAGCCCGACGGCGTCGCGGGCGGCGACCCGCTCCTCGCCCGACTCCGGCAGCTCGTCCTGACCTGCGACCAGCGGGTCAGCGGCCCGTACGCGGGAGGCGTGGCCCCTGATCACTTCGTCCATCCCGGCACAGTAGCCGCAGGAGCGGGACGGCGGAGCGGTTTCAGAGTTCGGCGGCCTCGGCGCGCAGTTTCTCGCCCTTGGCATACGCCTGCTCCTTCAGCCGCGCCTGGAACTCCTCCATGCGCTGCCGCAGCCCGGCGTCGGAGGCCGCGAGGATCCGCACGGCCAGCAGCCCCGCGTTGCGCGCCCCGCCGACCGCCACCGTGGCCACCGGCACCCCGGCGGGCATCTGGACGATCGACAGCAGGGAGTCCATCCCGTCGAGGTGCTTGAGAGGCACCGGCACCCCGATGACCGGCAGCGGCGTGACGGAAGCCAGCATGCCCGGCAGGTGCGCCGCCCCGCCGGCACCGGCGATGATCACCGACAGGCCGCGGGAGGCCGCCTGGCGGCCGTATTCGATCATCTCGACCGGCATGCGGTGCGCGGACACGACGTCGGCCTCGAACGGCACGCCGAACTCGGCCACCGCCTCCGCCGCGGCCTTCATCACCGGCCAGTCGGAGTCGCTGCCCATGACGATCCCGATCTTCACGCTGCCTCCTTCGCCGGCAGCGCACCCTGCCGTTCGTTCGTTTCGCGCTGTCACGTGTATTCCCCGGTGGCGAGGTAGACCGCGGCGTGGCGGGCGCGGGCGCGGACCTCGTCGAGGTTGGAGCCGAGGGCCGTCACATGGCCGATCTTGCGGCCGGGACGCACCTCCTTGCCGTAGAAGTGCAGCTTGATGCCCGGGTCGTGGGCGAGCACGTGCTCGTAGCGCTTGAACAGGTCGGGATCGTCGCCGCCGAGCAGGTTGGCCATGACGACGACCTGGGAGGTCATCTTGGGCGTGCCCAGCGGCAGGTCCAGCACCGCCCTCAGATGCTGCTCGAACTGCGATGTCGTCGAGCCCTCAATCGTCCAGTGGCCGCTGTTGTGCGGCCGCATGGCCAGCTCGTTGACCACCAGCCCGCTCGCCGTCTCGAACAGCTCCACCGCCAGCAGCCCGGTGACTCCCAGCTCGTTGGCGATCTTCAGGCCGATGCGCTGGGCCTGGGCGGCGGCCTCGGAGTCCAGCCCGGGAGCCGGTGCGAGCACCTCGACGCAGATGCCGTCCTGCTGCACGGTCTCCACCACCGGGTAGCTGACGCCCTGGCCGTGCGGCGAGCGGGCCACCAGCACCGCCAGCTCGCGCTCGAACGACACGAACGCCTCGGCGAGCATCTCCAGCCCGGCTCCGAACGGGCCCGCGGCGGCCTGCGCGGCCTCCTCGGGCGAGCGGCACACCCACACGCCGCGGCCGTCGTATCCACCCCGCACGGCCTTCAGCACCACCGGCCAGCCGTGCTCGGCCGCGAATCGCTCGACGTCGGCGGGCGACGACACCCGCGCCCAGGCCGGGCAGGGCACGCCGATCCCGGTCAGCCGCTCGCGCATGGCCGCCTTGTCCTGCGCGTGCACGAGCGCGTCGGCGCCCGGGCGCACGACGTGGCCGGCGGCGGTCAGCGCTTTGATGTGCTCGGTGGGAACGTGCTCGTGGTCGAACGTGATCACGTCGCACCCCTCGGCGAACTCGCGCAGATCGGCAAGATCGCGGTAGTCTCCGACGCGCGTGTCGACGATCACCCGCGCGGCGCTCTCGTCAGGGGCGTTGGCCAGCACCCGCAGCTCGACACCGAGCGCGATGGCCGGCGGCTGGGACATCCTGGCGAGCTGGCCTGCGCCGACGATGCCGACGACCGGGCCGATGGGGCTGTAGGAACTCACGCCAGGTGAGCTTACCGGGACACTACGACTGAACCGACGCCGGTCGCCGGGCCCCCACCAGGTCGGCGCGGAGCCGCTCGACCGGCGCGGACCGGGCGGCCGTTCCGGGTCGCCCGATGAGGCACGACCGCCCGGCGTCCTGTTCGCCGCGATCTGCCCGCAGCGTAATGCCGCCCGATCAGCAATGCCGGGCATAAGCCGATATTCCTGCCGCTGTTCTTTGCGCGGTATGTTCTTGGGCACCACACGAGGGCTACATCATGGCCGGTACGCTGAGGACGGTCAGCCTGACTACTGAAGGGACCGAGCGGAGACGTGGATTTCGTCAAGCGCCTCTACGAGCGGTTCGCGTCACTGGTCCACGAGCTGGCCAAGTTCGGGAGCATCGGTGCCCTCGCCTTCGTCCTTGACACCGGCGTCTACAACCTCTTCCTGCTCGGCCTGGAGTGGGGGCCGCTCACCTCTAAGGTGCTGGCCACCACGATCTCGTCCACCTTCGCCTACGTGGGCAACCGCTACTGGACCTTCCGGCATCGCGAGCAGAGCGGGCTGAGGCGGGAATACTTCCTGTTCTTCCTGCTCAACGGCATCGCGCTGCTGTTCGGGCTGCTGGTGATCGGTTTCGCCAAATACACGCTTCACCTGCACGACGGCCTGAGCCTCAACATCGCCAACATCCTCGGTGTCGGGCTCGGCACGCTGTTCCGCTACTGGTCGTACAAGAAGTGGGTGTTCCTGGAGGCCACCGATCCGATCCCGGTGGAGCTGCCCGATTCCGGGGTCAGGCAGGACCGCTGACCACCCGGCCCCGGCCGTTCCCGTCCTCGGCTGGGCGCAGGAAGATGGCGAACGTGGCGGGGCGCCGCCGTACGAGCTCCAGCCTGCCGCCGTCGGCGGCGGCGAGCGCGCGGGCGAGCGTCAGCCCGAGACCGGTGCCGCCGGCGCCGCTGACGTTGCGCTCGAATATCTTGGGCGCGATCTCGTCGGCGATCCCCGGACCCTCGTCCGCGACCTCGACCACCACGTAGTTGTCGCTGCTGGTGGTGGTGACGGCGACGGTGCCGCCGCCGTGTCGCAGGGAGTTCTCCAGCAGGGAGGCGACCACCTGGCCGAACCCACCGGTGGTGGCCATCGCCTTCAACCCGCGGGAGCCTTCAAGGTGCAGGGTACGGCCGGTGTCACGGAAGACCGGCTCCCACTCGGTGATCTGCTGGGCGAGCACCTCGTCCACCGCGACCGGCTCGGCCTGGGCATGGCGCTGGCGGCGGGCCGCGGCCAGCAACTCGTCGATCACGGCGGTGAGCCGCTCGGCCTGCACGATCGCCGCCTCACCCTCCTCGCGTACGACCTCCGGCTGGTCCGAGGCGGCGACGATCTCCTCCAGGCGCATGGTGAGACCCGTCAGCGGCGTGCGGAGCTGGTGGGAGGCGTCCGTGGCGAACTCGCGCTCGCGCGTGAGCAGGTCGGAGATGCGGCTGGCACTCCGGTCCAGCACCTGGGCCACCCGGTCGAGTTCGGGAATGCCGTAGCGGTGTTTGCTCGGTCTCGCGTCGCCCGAGCCCAGCCGTTCGGCGATCTTCGCGAGATCCTGCAAGGGCAGCGTCAAACGGCGTGACTGTACGACGGCCAGGCTAACGGCCACCGCCAGGGCGGCGCCGGCCAGCGCGACGATGAGCAGGAGTCGGGCCCGAACGTCCTGCTCAACTTGCTCCCGGTCACGACTTATCCGGACGTAGACGCCGGTGTTGGTCTGGGCATCCTCGGTCATCAGTTGACCGGACGGCGGGGGGTGGCCGACGGCGGTCATCCTGAGCGGCGTGTCGCGTTCCCAGATCTCAATGAACCGGCTCGGATATTTCTGCTGCAGTTGCTGAGGGTCGAGGGGGGTCTCCTGTACGCGGGCATACTCCACCTCACCGACGAGCCGTTTGGCTTCCGCCCCGAGCTCCTGAGCCGCCTCATCCATGATCAGGCGGCTGACGACGACGCCCAGGGGGACCCCCAGCAGCAGGACCGCGATGACCGCGACGACCAGGGTGGAGGAGAGCAGTCGGCGACGCATCTCCTACTCGCGCTCGAACCTGAAGCCGACCCCCCGGACCGTGGTGATGTATCGGGGCTTGGCTGCGTCGTCGCCGAGCTTGCGGCGAAGCCAGGAGATGTGCATGTCGAGCGTCTTGGTCGAGCCCCACCAGTTCGTGTCCCACACCTCGCGCATGATCTGCTCGCGGGTGACGACCTTGCCGGCGTCTCGAACCAGCACTCGTAGCAGGTCGAACTCTTTCGTGGTCAGGTGCAGCTCCTTCTCTCCCATCCAGGCGCGCCGGGAGTCGGCGTCGATGCGGACCCCCTGGACGACCGGCGTCTCGGAGGTGCCGCGACGCAGCAGCGCCCGGACCCGGGCGAGCAGCTCGGCCAGCCTGAACGGTTTGGTCACGTAGTCGTCGGCGCCCGCGTCGAGGCCGACGACGGTGTCGACCTCGTCGACACGGGCCGTGAGTATGAGGACCGGAGTTCCGTGGCCTTCGGCCCGGATCCGGCGGGCGACCTCCAGCCCGTCCATCTCTGGCAGGCCAAGGTCGAGAACGATGAGATCAATGCCGCCCGACAGCGCCCTTTCCAGGGCTTGCGGGCCGTCGGGACTCACCTCAACCTGGTAGCCCTCGCGGCGTAGCGCACGCGCGAGTGGCTCGGAGATCGAGGTGTCATCCTCGGCGAGAAGTACGCAGGTCATGAAGCGATCGTAGGACCTTAGGCGATCGTTTCCCGGGCACAGCGCGCGGTTTGACTCGTCGTTGACCTATCCATTGACCTGGGCAAACGCGGCTAAACATCGGTTAGTCCGGATTAAACCACCGTGCTCGCCCACAGCCAAGGCTCCGAATCGAGCCCCACCCGCCCCAGAAGATGTACCCCGTTGATACCCACCTTGTCAGCGTTGCCCCTCGTGAGCGGCATATTTCCGCCCCCGGGCGCGGCTTGGCCGACATATCGGATTCATCCGATGATCTCGCACTTCGACCCAACAACCCCCCGCCAACCCCCCGGAAGGGCCCAGGCGCCACCGATCAGGAGCGACCGCTGCGGCCATGGTGCCCAACGAGACGGCTGAGGCTGAGCACACCTGCGGGGCAGACCGGCGGCGTGTCGGCGGTCGTAGATGGTGTTGGCGGTCAGGAGAGCGGTGTTGGGGGCTGGAGGTGGTAGTGGTGCTGGCGGTGGTATTGAGGCTGGGCGTGATGCTGGCGCCCAGGAGGTGCAGCGTGCGGAGAGCGAAGCATGGTGACGATTGGTGCTTGCTGGGGGTGGGGACGGATTGGCCACCCGCGCGAAGCCGTACAAGATGGGGTTGGGCTTGGCTTGGGCGGATATGAGCCGGCCCGCAGCGGAGGGAGCTTCGTCTGAGGCGCGCGGGCCGGGAAGTCGCGCAAGAACGCCAACGACGAACTCAGTCGGATGGCGGCTCGGCGTAGCGGGCGAGGTAGAGCTGTTCGCCGAGGCTGCGGATCAGGCCGAGCTCGGTTTCCAGATAGTCGATGTGCTCTTCCTCGTTCTCCAGGATCTCCTCGAAGATGCGGGCCGAGGTGATGTCGCCCTTCTCGCGCATGAGCGCGATGCCCGGCCGCAAGCGCTGCACGACCGACATCTCGACCTCAAGGTCCGCCTTGAGCTGCTCCTCGACGGTCTGCCCGATGTGCAGGGTACCCAGGCGCTGGTAATTGGGCAGCCCTTCCAGGAAGAGGATGCGATCGGTCAGGCGCTCAGCGTGACGCATCTCGTCGATCGACTCGGCGCGCGTGTGCTCGGCCAGTTTCGTGTATCCCCAGTTCTCCTGCATCTTGGCATGGAGGAAGTACTGGTTGATCGCGGTGAGCTCCGCGGTCAGTTGCTCGTTGAGCAGCTCGATGATCTGCTTGTCGCCCTGCATGAACGGGCCCCTATCCGGCTAAGCGGTGGTCAATTCATCCGACCGCTTCAGGATTGCACAGATCTTTCGTACACATCGGGCACAGTCACCGCCAGCCCCCGTGGCATCGCGGACCTCCTTCGCGCTTCTCGCTCCCGAGGCGATGCAGTCGTGGACCTCGTTTTCGGTCACAGCACGACAAATGCACACGTACATGCAGGAACAAGCCTCTCGCGGGCGATGGCGGACAGGGGATGCCATTAGGTAAGGCACACCTAAACTAGCCCACTTTGGTAAGGCTTGCCTATGTTAGCTGCGACACAGTTTCCTACCTGGGGTCTTCCGGTCAGGAGCCCCGGGTGATCCACTCCTCCAGGTGGGGTCCCTCCGCGCCGATCGTGGTCGACTCGCCGTGCCCGGTGTGTACGACGGTCTCCGGGGGCAGCGGCAGCAGGCGGTTCCTGATCGAGTCGATGATCGTGTCGAACGAGCTGTAGGAGCGGCCGGTCGCCCCGGGACCGCCCTTGAACAGGGTGTCGCCGCTGAACAGCGCCCCCAGGTCCGGAGCGTGGACGCAGACCGCGCCGGGGGCGTGGCCCGGCGTGTGCAGGATCTCCAGCGTGACCCCGCCGACCGCGATCTTCTCGCCGTCGGACAGCGCCTCGTACGCCACCTCGTCCCCGTACTGCTGCTCCCAGAGCACCTGGTCGGCGGGGTGCAGCCGGATCGGCGCGCCGGTCAGCTCGGCGAGCGAACGAGCGGCGTTGATGTGGTCGTTGTGCGCGTGCGTGCACAGGACGGCCTTGACCGTGCGCCCGCCCACCCGCTCGGCGATGGCCGCGGCGTCGTGGGCGGCGTCGATGATGACCACCTCGCGGGCGTCGCCGACCAGCCAGATGTTGTTGTCGACCTCCCAGGTGCCGCCGTCCAGCGAGAACGTCCCCGAGGTGATGATCCGGTCGATCATTACAGGACCACCACCGAGCGCAGCACCTCACCGCGGTGCATCTTCGCGAATGCCTCCTCGACCTGCCCGAGCCCGATCGTCTCCGACACGAACTTGTCCAGCGGCAACCGGTTCTGCAGGAACAGGTCGATCAGCATGGGGAAGTCGCGCGACGGCAGGCAGTCGCCGTACCAGGAGGACTTGAGCGAGCCGCCGCGCCCGAACACCTCCAGCAGCGGGAGCTCCAGTCTCATCTCCGGCGTCGGCACCCCCACGAGGACGACCGTCCCGGCGAGGTCGCGAGCGTAGAAGGCCTGCTCGTAGGTCTCCGGCCGGCCCACGGCCTCGATGACCACGTCCGCGCCGAATCCGCCGGTCAGGTCGCGGATCGCCTCGACCGGGTCGCTCTGGCGGGAGTTGATCGTGTGGGTGGCGCCGAACTCGCGGGCCCAGGCGAGCTTGCGGTCGTCCACGTCGACGGCGATGATCTTCCCGGCGCCGGCCAGGGACGAGCCGAGGATGGCCGCGTCGCCGACCCCACCGCAGCCGATGACGGCCACGCTGTCGCCGCGCGTCACGCCGCCGGTGTTGACGGCCGCGCCGAGGCCGGCCATGACGCCGCACCCGAGCAGGCCCGCCACCTCGGCGGGCGCCTCGGCCGAGACCTTGGTGCACTGGCCGGCCGCCACCAGGGTCTTCTCCAGGAACGCGCCGATCCCCAGCGCGGGGCTGAGCTCCGTGCCGTCGGCGAGGGTCATCTTCTGGGTGGCGTTGTGGGTGGCGAAGCAGTACCACGGGCGGCCGCGCAGGCAGGCGCGGCACTGGCCGCACACCGCACGCCAGTTGAGGATCACGAAGTCGCCGGGCTCAAGGCCCGTGACGCCCGGACCGACCGCCTCGACGACGCCCGCAGCCTCGTGGCCGAGCAGGAACGGGAACTCGTCGTTGATCCCACCCTCCCGATAGTGCAGGTCGGTGTGACAGACCCCGCAGGCCTGCACGTTGACGACCGCCTCGCCCGGACCCGGGTCGGGGACGACGACCGTCTCGAGGGAAACTTCCTGACCCTTGGCTCGGGCTATGACGCCCTGCACTTCGTACGGCATGCCAGCCATCTTGTGTCAGGAGGATGATCTCCGCAAGACATAGGGCTGGACCACGCCGAGCCCCCGGGCCGGACGGCGCCGGATCTTGTGCAGCCCGAACCCCTCCAGCCCCTCGGCCAGCATGGAGTCCACCAGGACGGTGCCCGGCCGGGCGATGGCGGTGAGCCGCGCGGCCAGGTTGACGGTGGTGCCGAAGACGTCGCCCATCAGGGGCACCACCGGCCCGTACGCCAGCCCGACGCGCAACTCGTCCCGCTCCACCAGGTCCAGCGCGATGGCCGCCGCCTGGGCCGCGGTCGGCGCGGTGAACAGCACCTCGTCGCCCAGCGTCTTGACCAGCCGGGCACCATGGCAGGACACCACGTCGGAGGCACGCGCCTCGAACCCCTCGACCAGCTCCGCCAGCGCCTTCTCGTCGAGCTCGCGGGCCCGCCGGGTGAACGAGACCAGGTCCGCGAACCCCACCGCCATCGGCACCCGGCCCGGCGCGAGCTCGTCGCTGACGTCGGCCAGGGCCAGCAGCCGGGTGCCGGCGGCGGCGAGCTGGGCCCGCCAGACGTGGATCAGTACATGCTCGAAGTCGGGCATCAGGCCCCGCGCGGTGTCGAGCACCCGGGCCAGGTCGCCGTCCGACGGCTCCTGCGGCAGCACCGTACCGATCATGATCTCGGCCTGCCACTGCGCCAGCCTGGCGGTGGTCTGGCCGAGCGCCCTGGCCATCCGGATGACCGTCTGCTCGTCGAGCAGGCCGCCGCCGAGCATGCCGTGCACCCGGCGCAGCGCGTCCACGTCGGCGTCGGTGAACGCCACCGCGTCACCGGCGCGCTGCGCGAACCCGAGGGCGCGCCAGATGCGCTCGGCCAGCTCCAGCGGGACACCCGCCTTGGCCGCCACCTGCTCCTTCGTGAAGCGCGGCGGCAGGCCGACGAGCTGCCGCTCGATGTCTGCGGCGGTGGGCCGGGGCTGAGGTTCGCTCACCCGAAGGAGGTTACGTCAGCGGCCGTCCACCTCTCCGTCGGAGGCGTCCTCGACGAGCCTGAACAGGTCGGTGCGGACATCCTGGATCTTGGGGATGTCGCGCAGCACGATCTCGCCCCGGTCACCGGCGGACTCGACGGTCAGCGTGCCGCAGCCGAGCAGCCGCTCGGCGAAGGTCTGGTCGGAGCTGACCGTGTTGACCTTGGTGATCGGGATCTCGTCGGTCGACTTGTTGAGCACGCCGGTGCTGATCGTGAAGCGGTGGGTGGTCAGCACGTAGCCGGTGTTCTTCCACCGCAGGTAGGGGACGAACGACCAGATCGTCAGCAGGATGAGGCCGATGACGACGACGGCGATCCTGGCGTAGCCGGCGTATTGCCACTCCGGCATGAAGTACACCGCCAGGGCGGCGGCGACGACGATGAGGACCAGCGCGATGAAGGGGACGATGAGCCGCTTCCAGTGGGGATGGAAGGATCGGACTCGCCGCTCACCCTGCGTCAGATGATGGTCGGGAAGGGTCATGGGCAAATCGTGCCACCATCCCCGTCCGGCTGCCACGCAGCCGACTGAAAGCGCACGTACGCCCTAATTCTCCGCGCGCACGTGCCCCCTACTTCTCCGCACGCACGTGCACGACGTCGCCCGCGCTGAGCGTGTGGCGCTCGCCCGAGTCCTCCACCACGAGGTGCCCGGAGCCGTCGACGTCCGTGGCGAGGCCGGTCAGCGACCGGCCGCCGGGCAGGTCCACCCTGACCCGCCGCCCGATCGTGGCGCTCGACGCGACGTAGGCCGCGCGCAGCCCGGCGACCTCCGCGTCGCCCGCCGCGTCCGTCAGGTCGCGGTAGTGACTCTCGACCTCCCGCAGTACGGCCCTGAGCAGCGGGTCCCGGTCCACGCACGCCGCCTCCTCGATGCCCAGCGAGGTGGCCGTCTCGACGGGGAGCTCTTCCTGCCGCAGCGAGACGTTGAGGCCCATGCCGATGACGACGGCGTCGTCCACCCGCTCGGCCAGCACACCGGCCAGCTTGCGCTCCCCGACCAGCAGGTCGTTGGGCCATTTGAGCCGGACGTCCACCTCGGCCAGGCGGCGCACGGCCGAGGCGGCGGCGACCCCGTACATGAGGGACAACCAGCCCTGTGCGGCGGGCGGCAGGGTCGGCCTGAGCAGGATGGAGAACGTCAGCCCCGAGCGGGGCGGCGCCGACCAGTTGCGGCCCAGCCGGCCGCGACCGGCGAGCTGGGCCTCCGCTACCAGGACCGTCCCCTCCGCCGCTCCCTCGCGGGCGGCGTCGGCCAGGTCGGCGTTGGTCGAGCCGGTGCTGTCGACGACGGCGAGCTTCGTCCACAGGGAGCCGGGGCGGATCAGCGCACGGATGAGTGCCGCCTCGGAGAGCGGAGGACGGTCCAGGTCGGAGTAGCGCGAGTCGGGCATCCCCCTATCTTCGCTGATGGCCCGCTGTTGGCACCGCTCTGAGAGGGGAAGATAGGGGCATGAGCACGTCTCTCCATCCGCGTCTCCGGGCCTCGTGGCGGCCCTCCGGCGTGGGGTCGCGCGAGCCCAACCGCCACCCGGAGTCATGGAGGGCGTTCATGGAGGTCCGGAGTGCCAGGCGCCATGCCTGGCAGATCCTTGAGCGACGCACCGCTGCTGGGTGCGCGGTGAGGGATATTTCGCGGCTTTATAGTAAAGATCGCGCAAAGCTTCGTGCCCTCGTCGCCGGGTGGAGCGGGTGAAGACGCGGCCGGGGCCCATCACCCGCACGAAGATCAAGGAGCTCAACGGCTCCGTCGCCCGGGAGCGACGTGACGACCTGGCCACCGAGGAGCCGCTGGAGATCCGGCTCACCGCGCCCGACGGCGAGCGCAGGACCGTGGCCATCACCATGCGCACCCCTGGGCACGACTTCGAGCTGGCCGCCGGGTTCCTGCACGGCGAGGGCCTGGTCCGCCCGGGCGACATCGCCGCCATCGCCTACTGCACCGACGAGGACCTCCCGCCGGAGGCCCGCTACAACACCGTGACCGTCCACATACGCGGCCCGATTCCCGACCTGCCCGCCCTGGACCGGCACTTCCTCACCTCCAGCGCGTGCGGCGTCTGCGGCTCGGCCGGCCTCGACGCGCTGCACGACCGCTGCTCGCCCATCCCCGACGGCACGCTGCGGGTCTCCCCCGAGGTCCTGTACGAGCTGCCGGAGGCGCTGCGCGCGGCCCAGGGCGTGTTCGGCAAGACGGGCGGGCTGCACGCCGCCGGGCTGTTCTCGGCCGGCGGCGCGCCGGTCGCGGTGCGGGAGGACGTGGGCCGGCACAACGCCGTGGACAAGCTGGTGGGCTGGGCCGCCCTGACCGAGCGGCTTCCGCTGGCCGAGCACGTGCTCATGGTCAGCGGGCGGGCCAGCTACGAGATCATGCAGAAGGCGCTGGCGGCGGGCTTGCCGGTGGTGTGCGCGGTGTCGGCGCCGTCGTCGCTGGCGGTGGAGCTGGCCAAGGAGTTCGGCGTGACGCTGGTGGGCTTCCTGCGGGGCGAGCGCTGCAACGTCTACGCGGGCGAACACCGGCTGATCACAGAATGAGTGCTCAGCCGGTGTGCCGCGAGCGGCTGGCTCAGCCGGTGTTCTGCAGGCCCGCCGCCACCCCGTTGACCGACAGCAGCAGCAGCGTGGACAGGCGTTCGCGCTCCTGCTCCGACGGGGTGCCGGTGCGGAGCGCGCGCAGGGCCCGCAGTTGCAGGTGGGACAGGGCGTCCACGTACGGGTCGCGGAGCTGGACGGCGCGAGAGAGGACCTTGCGGTTCTCCAGCAGGCGGCTGTGGCCCGTGACGCGCAGGACCAGGTCCCTGGTCCGGTCATACTCCTCCAGGACCTGCCGCGCGAAGTCCTCCCGGCCGCCCAGGGCCAGATAGCGCTTGGCGATCGAGCGGTCGGTCTTGGCCAGGGACATCTCGGCGTTGTCCAGCATCGCGTTGAACAGCGGCCACTCCGTGTACGCGGCGCGCAGCTCGTCGAGAGAGCCGACGGAGGCCAGGCCGGTGCCCAGGCCGTACCAGCCGGGGAGGTTGACCCGGGTCTGGGCCCAGGCGAACACCCACGGGATGGCGCGCAGGTCGTCGAGCGAGCGGGGGGCGCCCAGGCCGCGACGGGCCGGGCGGGAGCCCAGGCGCAGCGTGCCGATCTCCTCCAGCGGGCTGACCAGGCCGAACCACTCGGGGAACCCCGGCGCCTCGGTGAGCGAGCGGTAGGCCTGCTCCGACGCCGAGGCCACCTGCTCGGCCAGGCCGCGGAAGCGTTCGGCGGCGGCGGCGGTGCGGGCGCCGACCGTGGGCGAGGAGGCCAGCAGCACGGCGTTGGCCACCTGCTCCAGGTGCCGGCGGGCAATGGCGATGTGACCGTAGCGGGCGAAGATGACCTCGCCCTGCTCGGTGACCTTGAAGCGGCCCGCGACCGAGCCGGGCGCCTGGGCCAGCACCGCGCGGTTGGCCGGGCCGCCACCGCGACCGAGGGCGCCACCCCGGCCGTGGAACATGCGCAGCTTCACGTCGTGCGCGGCGGCCCAGGCGGTGAGCTCCTCCTGCGCCTCGTAGAGCCGCAGGGTGGCGGCGGCCGGGCCCAGCTCCTTGGCCGAGTCGGAGTAGCCGAGCATGATCTCCATGCGCCGGCCGTTGTCCGCCAGGCGCTCGCGCACCTGCGGGATGTCCAGCATCCCGGTGAGCACGTGCGGCGAATTGGCCAGGTCCTGTCCCGACTCGAACAGCGGCACCACGTCCAGCACCGGCGCCCGCGCGCCGAGCGCGTGCCTGGCCAGCTCGTAGACGGCCGAGACGTCGGCGGCGGAGCGGGTGAAGGAGACCACGTAGCGGGAGCAGGCCGGGACGCCGTAGCGCTCCTGGATCCAGCCGATCGCCCGGATCGTGGCCAGCACCTCCTCGGTGCGCTCCGACAGCTCCCCGCCGGCCTCGATCTCCTCCAGGGCCGCCGCGTGCACCTGGGAGTGCTGGCGTACTTCCAGCTCGGCCAGGTGGAAGCCGAACGTCTCCACCTGCCAGATGAGGTGCTGCAGCTCCCCGTAGGCCTGTCGCGGCGCGACGGCGGCCAGCGACTCCTGGGCCAGGAGGAGATCGGCGAGCAGTTCGGCGGGCGCGCGATAGGCGAGGTCGAGGTCGCGGCGGCGGGTGGCGCCGATGCGGGCGGCCACGAACAGCAGCCACTGGCGGTGCGGCTCGCGCGGCGAGCGGGTGGCCAGCTCCGAGACCACCTCGGGATAGGCGTCCACGGCCGCGGTCAGCGCCGACTTCAGATCCGGCGAGCAGGGGGCGAGCTGGGCGGAGGCGGTGAGCGTGCGGCCGATGCGGGTGCAGGCCGTCTCCAGGGCGTTCAGCACGTGCTCGGACTGGATCTGGATGGTCTCGCGGGTGACCCTGGAGGTGACGTTGGGGTTGCCGTCGCGGTCGCCGCCGATCCAGCTCCCGTATCTGATGAACGGCCTGGCCTGGGGCGGCCTGGTGCCGGTGCGCTCGTCGAGGGCGGCGTCCAGCGAGCGGTAGACCTGGGGCACCATGCGGAACAGTGTCTCGTCGAAGGCGGCCATGGCCGTGCGCACCTCGTCGAGCGGGTCGAGCTTGGTCGAGCGGAGCTGGGCGGTGCGCCACAGCAGATCGATCTCCTCCAGCATGCGCCGCTTGTTGTCGGCACGCTCGGAGGCCCCGCGGCCGGGGGTGTTGTACTCGGTGAGCTGGCCGCTGACCCGCTGGATCGCGGTGACGACCGCGCGCCGGCGCGCCTCTGTGGGGTGCGCGGTCAGCACCGGGTGCAGCTCCAGCTCCGGCAGCAGCTCTGCGACACGCTCGTGCCCGAGCTCGTGGACGGCCTGGGCCAGCGACTCTCGCTGCACCCGGCCCTCGGCGTCCCGTTCGCGCAGTGTGCGGATGCGGTAGTGCTCCTCGGCCAGGTTTGCCAGATGGAAGTAACACGTGAAGGCGCGGGCGACCTCGACCGCCCGCTCGATCTCCCACGCGGCGACCATGGCGGTGATCTCGTCGGCCGAGATCTCGCCCTTTCGTGCCGCGATGACGGCCTTGCGCAATCGTTCGACGTCGGCCAGCAGGTCCTCGCCCCCCTGCTCGGCCAGCACCTGGCCGAGCAGTTTGCCGAGCAGTCGCACGTCGTGGCGCAACTCGTCGGGCATCTCGGTCACGGCGGCGCTACGGCGTTCGAGCCCCTGGTCAATCATGCTTCGACGATATCCAGTAGGCCGGAATGACCGTATACCGGTCTCACGGATTGGACTAGACCATTCCTCAGCTCGCTTTGGAGACGGCCGCGAGCAGTTCGGGCATCCGGGCGAAGCCGATCTTGGAGGCCAGCCGCCTGCCCAGCACCTCGGCGAGCAGCCCGTAGAAGGGCGCGGCCACGCAGACCCAGACCAGCCCCAGCGCCATCGGCACCAGGAACGGCAGGGCCAGCAGCGCTATGCCGACCATCGACCCCATCGACGCCGCGAACGCCTGGCCGCCCTGGCCGGGGGCGGCGCCGCTGAAGGCGTTCATCCGCTCGGGCACGCTGTAGGGGACGATCACGCTGGTGACCGAGCCGACGCCGAGCCCGACGCCGAGCGTGCCCCACCCGGACAGTACGGCCGGGACGATCAGCTCCGGCCGGCCGACGAACAGGCCGGTGGCGACCGCGATCACGGCCAGCAGCGGCACCGCGATCACCGCGTTGGCCAGGTGACGCCCGGCCAGGTCGGTGCCGAGGTCGCGCTCGGAGCCGAAGACGACGGCGTTCATCCACAGCGAGCGGCCGTCGATGCCGAACGCGTTGCCCGACTGCAACGCGACCATGAGGGCGCCGAGGGCGGTCATGAAGATCGGCAGCCCGTTGACGGCCTCGCCCTCGCCCCTGCCGCCCATCGAGAACGCCACCACCAGCGTGACGAAGACGGCGCTGGCCCAGCTCACCCGGAACCGCGGCTCACGCCTGATGTACTTCAGCTCCTTCGTCACCACGGCCGCCAGCGGCCCGTCCGGCAGGAACCGGTCGACCAGGCCGCTGCCCTTGCGCACGGAGGCCCCCTGGGTGGAGGAGTCGGGCGTGACCAGGGCCCGGCCGAGCGCCTTGATCCACAACCAGGCGAGCACCGCCACGAGCACGGCCAGGAAGGCGACCTCGGCCAGGCCGGTCAGCCCGCCGTCGGCGATCGCGTGCGCGGCCATGCCGGGCGGAGTCCACCTGAGCACGGCGGCCATCCCGTGCAACATGGCGGTGGGGTCGCCGAAGCCGCGGTTCATCAGCAGGTTGGGCAACTGCCCGAGCAGCACCAGGAGCAGGACGGCCACGGCCAGCAGGTCACGGCCGCGCCGGGTGCGCAGCGCGCTGGACAGCGCCGTGGTGATCAGCCTGGACGTCACCACGCAGAGCGCGAACTGCAGCAGCACGGCCGGGATCCCGATCAGGAAGCCGCCCGCGCCGTCGGCGAGCCCGACCAGGGCGCCGAAGGTGACGACGAGCATCGCCGCGGGCCAGACGCCGGTGACGGACGCGGTGAACATGCCGACCGCCATGCGGTGCGTACGCAGCGGGAACAGCGACAGCCGCGCCGGATCCAGCGTGTCGTCCAGCCCGAACGCCATCAGCGGCACGACCATCCAGCCGATCAGGAAGAACGCGAACGCCACGATCACGAGCGAGGCCGCGATGTCATCGGGGACCAGGCGCAGCAGGCTCATCAGGAAGAAACCGAGCACGGCCAGGCCGGCGGCGATGAGCAGGGTGAAGATGAAGCCCAGCTTGCGCTGGACGTCGCCGCGCAGGTTGCCGGCCAGCAGCCGGATCTTGAGCTGCGCGAAGAGCAGCACGGTGCTCACTTCTCGCCCCCGGGCTGGGCGCCGAGCCAGGTCAGGCCCGCCTCGCCGTTGTCCCGCGAACCGCCCACCAGCTCCAGGAACGCCTGGTTGAGGCTGCGCCCGCCGCGTACGTCCGCGAGCGTGCCCTGTGCCACGATGTGCCCGGCGCTCATCACCGACACCCAGTCGCACAGCCGCTCGACCAGATCCATCACGTGACTGGAGAAGATCACGGTGGAGCCGGAGCCGGTGAAGCGCCGCAGCACGTCGGTGAGGGTGTTGGCGCTGACCGGATCGACGCCCTCGAACGGCTCGTCGAGGAAGAGCACCGACGGGTTGTGCAGCAGCGCGGCCGCCAGGCCGATCTTCTTGCGCATGCCGGTGGAATAGTCGACGACCAGCTTGTCGGCGGCGCCGGTGAGGTCCATCACGGCCAGCAGCTCGTCCGCGCGCTGCTCGACGTCGGCCTTGGGGATGCCGCGCAGCCTGCCGTTGTAGAGCAGCAGCTCGCGGCCCGACAGCCGCTCGAACAGCCGCAGTCCCTCGGGCAGCACGCCGATGCGCGCCTTGACCTCGACGGGATCGCGCCAGACGTGGAAGCCGCCCACCTCGGCCGAGCCGCCGTCGGGGCGGAGCAGCCCGGTGATCATGCTGAGCGTCGTGGTCTTGCCTGCTCCGTTCGGCCCGACTAACCCCGCGAAACTGCCGGCGGGGACCACGAGATCCACCCCCGCCACCGCGATCTGGCCGCCGTAGCGCTTGAACAGGCCGTGCGTGCGAACGGCATCCGTCATGGATCCACTCTAGGAGGAGGGACTAGCCTTGCGCGCATGAGCGGAGCTGCCGAGAAGGTGCCGGAAGAACCGGACATCCACACCACTGCCGGGAAGATCGCCGACCTGGAAGGACGGCTCGACGAGGCCCTGCACGCGGGGTCCTCGGCGGCGGTGGAGAAGCAGCATGCCAGGGGCAAGATGACCGCCCGCGAGCGGGTGCTGGCGCTGCTGGACGAGGGCTCTTTCGTCGAGTTCGACGAGTTCGCCAGGCATCGGTCCTCGATGTTCGGGCTGGAGAAGCGGCGGCCGTACGGCGACGGCGTCATCACCGGGCACGGCACGATCGACGGCCGGCAGGTGTGCGTGTTCTCGCAGGACGTGACCGTGTTCGGCGGCTCGCTCGGCGAGGTGTACGGCGAGAAGATCGTCAAGGTGCTCGACCTGGCGATCAAGACCGGCTGCCCGATCATCGGCATCAACGAGGGCGGCGGCGCGCGCATCCAGGAGGGCGTGGTCGCGCTCGGCCTCTACGCCGAGATCTTCAAGCGCAACGTGCACGCCTCCGGAGTGATCCCGCAGATCTCGCTGATCATGGGAGCCGCGGCCGGCGGACACGTCTACTCCCCCGCTCTGACCGACTTCGTGGTGATGGTGGACCAGACGTCGCACATGTTCATCACCGGCCCTGACGTGATCAAGACGGTGACCGGCGAGGAGGTCACGTTCGAGGAGCTCGGCGGGGCGCGCGCGCACAACACGAAGTCGGGCGTGGCCCACTACCAGGCCGCCGACGAGGAGGACGCGCTGGAATACGTCAAGGCGCTGCTCTCCTACCTGCCCTCCAACAACCTGGACGAGGCGCCGCTCTACGCCGCGGCCACGGACCTGGAGCCGGATCCCGAGCTCGACGAGCTGATCCCCGACTCGGCGAACCAGCCGTACGACATGCACCGGGCGATCGAGCACGTGCTGGACGACGGGGAGTTCCTGGAGGTCCATGCGCTGTTCGCGCCGAACATCGTGGTCGGGTACGGCCGTCTGGACGGGCAACCGGTGGGCGTCGTGGCCAACCAGCCCATGCATTTCGCCGGATGTCTCGATATCAACGCATCCGAGAAGGCCGCCAGATTTATTCGAACATGTGATGCTTTTAATATTCCTATACTGACTTTTGTTGATGTACCGGGATTCCTTCCTGGCACAGATCAGGAATGGAACGGAATCATCCGCCGCGGCGCCAAGCTCCTCTACGCCTACGCCGAGGCCACCGTGCCGCTGATCACCGTCATCACGCGCAAGGCGTACGGCGGCGCGTACGACGTCATGGGGTCCAAGCACCTCGGCGCGGACGTCAACCTGGCGTGGCCCACCGCCCAGATCGCGGTCATGGGAGCCCAGGGCGCGGTCAACATCCTCTACCGGCGCGAACTGACCGCCTCCGAGGACCCGGAGGCCGAGCGGGCCAGGCTGGTCACCGAGTACGAGGACACGTTGGCCAATCCGTACATCGCGGCCGAACGCGGCTATGTGGACGCGGTGATCCGGCCGTCCGAAACCCGGCCCCAGGTCGTCAGGGCGCTGCGGGCGCTGCGCAACAAGCGGGCGACGCCGCTGCCCAAGAAACATGGGAACATCCCACTATGACGGACCATCTGCGTATTGTCCGTGGGGACGCCACGCCCGAGGAGATCGCCGCGTTGGTGTCCGTACTCGCCGCGCGGGAGAACCCGGCGACCCAACCGGAGACCCCTCCCCAACCGCGTCGCCAAACATGGCGAAACCCGGCTAGAGGTATGCGTAAGCCTGTCGTCCCAGGGAAGTCGGCATGGCGGATGAGCGCACTACCCTAGATAGATCCTGAGAATCGGGTGTCAAGTTCCCCGGGAGTTGGGACTATCTAGAGAAAGTAGGCGTATATAGTCAGCCGATCAACTAACTCCGCGGCCTGGAGGACGACATGGCCATCCCAGACCTCATGCCGCATCCGGTGGCAGCCAAGTACGCCGTCCTGGTGGATGTCGGTTATCTGTACGCTGCAGCGGGTGAGGTGCTGCTCGGCGCGAAGGAGCGCAAGGAATATCGGGTGGCCGCCGATGAGCTCATCCAGAGCCTTCAGAAACATGCAGAGGAACGCATTTCCGGCGAACTTCTGCGGATCTATTGGTATGACGCAGCCCGTGACCGCGTGCCCACCGTCGACCAGCGGGTCATCGCCCAGCTTCCATGGGTCAAGGTGCGGCTTGGCAACCTGAACGCCCGTGGTCAGCAGAAGGGCGTGGACGCGCAGATCCGAAGCGACCTGGAGGCGCTGGCCCGGCATCATGCGGTCACCGACACGATCCTGCTGGCGGGCGACGAGGACATGGTTCCGGCGGTCGAGGCGGCGCAGGCGTACGGCGTGCGCATCCATCTTTGGGGCGTCGAACCTCCTTACGGCACCAACCAGGCAGAACGCCTGGTGTGGGAGTCCGACACCGTCGAAGTGATCAACGCTGACTTCCTAAGGCCCTTTTTCAGCCGTGCACCGCAGCCCGTTCCGGTCACCCCGCCCGCCGCGGCGCCCTCGCCCGCCCAGGTGTTCGCCGGGCGCACGCCCGTCAAACCGCACGCCAAGCCCGGCCAGGTCGCCAAGCTCGGGCCGAGCCGGCCGCGGGTGGAGGACGTGGGCGAGCATGTGGCGCAGAAGTGGATACTGACCCGGGGCCGCGACAACATCCGCGACCTGCTGCCGGGGCCGATCCTGCCGACCGTGATCGACACCGAGCTGCTCATCGAGGCGGAGAAGGAGCTCGGGCACTCGCTGCGGCCCTACCCCGAGGCGCGGGTGTGGCTGCGTGACGGCTTCTGGGCGCGCGTCTACCGGGAGTTCGACCTGGGGGTGGGGGTCTCGTCCAAGTAGCCCTCCAGGGGGCCTCAGCGGTCGCCGTACGAGCGTACAGGGCGTAGCGGCCCGTACGGGTGGGCCGAGCACAGGCCCGCCCTGAATAGCGCTGTGAGGTGCCGGTTCGCGCCGGGCTCGGAGAGTCCGGCGCGCTGTGCCAGGTCGCGGGTGGAGGCGGGCCGGTCCAGCCGGCGAGCAGGCGGGCGCGGGTTCTGCCGAGCACCGAGGTGTGTCAGAGAAAATGCACCAGATCGGGCCGGAAATACCCATCAGCCGCAGGAGTGGTTAAAGGGGATCCTGGCGTAGTTCTCGCCGGGTCGCAACCCGGGCCTCGTGTGCGGCGTCCAGTC
>NZ_JBDPME010000044.1:0-50086 GCF_039871825.1 Nonomuraea sp. B12E4
GCGCGATGTTGTGATACGGCGAGTACGCGCGGATGATGTCGGCGTCCCCAGGCTCGTCCGGATCTCCGTAGTCCTCCAGGAAGACCGAGCGGACCGCCTGCGGCGCCGGGTGGCCGGGGCCGAGCGGCTGGAGCATGTCGAACAGCGGCACCTCGGCGACCAGCGCCCGCCACAGGTCGGGCCGCTGGACGAGTGCCACGCCGGCGAGCAGGCCGCCATGGCTGGCTCCATGGAAGCCCAGCCGCGCGGGCTCGGACAAGCCGGCCGCGATCAGGTCCTCGGCGATCGCGAACAGGTCGTCGAAGGTGTTCTGCTTACGCGACAGCCGGCCGTCCTCGTACCAGGCCCGGCCGTACTCGGCCCCGCCCCGGAGGATGGCGTGCACGTAAACGCCGCCCGCACGCAGGAACGGCGCGTAGCTGCCCAGGAAACGCGGCAGCCAAGCCACGTTGAAGCCGCCGTAGCCGTTCACCACCGCGGGACAGGGCCGGTCGAGGTCGAGATCCGCGCGGTGCACGACGAAGTACGGCACGCGGGTCCCGTCCTTGCTGGTCGCGAAGCGACGGGCGACGGTCATCCCGGCCAGCCCCGCCTGCCGGGGACCGGCCGGGACCGGCTCGCCGAGTTCGGCGTCGTAACGGTACGGGGTGAGCGGGTCGACGAACGTGTTGTAGGAGAACGTCAGCACCTCCGAGCGCTCGAAGCGGCGGCTCACCATGGCCGTCGGCGAGCTGCCGAGACCGGGCGTCGCGATGCGCTCGACAGGCTTGCCCTCCGCGGTGACCAGCCGGAAGGCGGCGACGGCGTCGGCCACCTCGCACAGCACGAGGCGGTCACCGATCCGGGTGACGCAGCGCAGCACCGCCTCGGACTCGGGTACGAGCTCGCGCCAGGTCCGTACGTCAGTGGAGGTGGCGACCGGGATCGCGACCAGCCGCCCGCGCGGCGCGTCGCCGGTGACCACCGCAACGTAGGTGTCCTCGTCGTACCAGATACCGTGGCACTCGCCCGCGTAGCCGTCGGGCACGAACCTCCGCCACGTGCTGGTGCTCCGGTCGCCGAGATGGCCGGCCACCTGCTCGTGCTGCCCGGTGAGGGTGATGACCCAGCGGCCGTCCGGCGACACCTGCGGGGTCAGCCCGGACGGGGAGGTGGCCAGCTCATGGCGGCCGATCACGTGGACCGGCGCACCGATCTCGCCCGCCGGCTGCACCGGCACGAACCAGACCCGGTGGTCGCCGGTCTCCGAACGATCGCACACGTAGAATCCGCCGCCGTCCGGCAGCCAGCCGGGGACGGCACCGGTGAGCAGGTGCCGGTGCGATCCGATCGGCAGATCGCGGCCGGTCACCGTGTCGACCGCGCGGAGCGGGCCGATCATCTCGCCACCGTGGTAGACGCCGAAGACGACGCGGGTGCCGTCCGGCGAGGGCTCGTACCAGACCAGCTGCGCCGGCTCACCGCCACGCAGGTACTCGCCCGCGCGGGGATCGACGAGCAGCCTGCCGGGCTCGTCCGGAATATCCGACACCCACAGGCCCAGCGCCGCCTGCCCCGGCGCCACCGGAGCCAGCCGGAACCATCGGCCGCCGAGGCGGCGCGGCGTGCTCGTCCCAAGGCTGTCGGAGGCATTCTGCGCAGCGGGCCCGGCCGCGAGTTCGTCGCGTACCTGGGCGAAATGCTCCCAGTCACGCACGAACGAGCGCGCGGCGGCGTCCTGCCGCTCCTGCCAGGCGAGCGACTCGCCGGTGTCCGGCCGCAGCCACTCATGCGGATCGGTGGTCATCGGGTCTCCATTCCAGTTGCTCCACCGGCCTGTCACGCACAGCGCGGAGTACAGCTCGATCTGCAGTTTGTGCTCCCAGACCTCGTCGGTCTCGGCCTTTACTCGACGTGCTGGCTGGGCGTGAAGACAGGCGCGCTCATCGAACTCCTCCCCCGGCGGGACCTCTGCACCGTACCGACGGGGTCACCCCTCTCGACACCGACAATCGTCAAACCAGGCGCACACTTCCTCCGGCAAACGTCAGAGCTCAGGAGCCGATGGGAATTCGGATGGACTGACTCCCATATCTGCAGTCTGGCCTGTGTGCGCCACGAATATCCGATGGGTATGGCTCTATCTGGGGAAGCGGCTGGGCTGAGCGGATACGATCTGGCTGCTTCGACGGGTGGTCGTCCACCGCGTGAGCAGATTCGGGAGACGGGGCTGCGCTTGGACTACCGCATCGACGTCAGCGTGCGCCAGGAGTAGGCGGTGGATCCGGCCAGAATAACAATTCCGGACAGCACGCCGCTCACGACGGGCACCCACTCCAGGGCCGTGGTGATGGCCAGGGCGAAACCGGCAACGCCGATCATGATGAGGACCATGCCGCCGAAGAGGCCCGAAGGGAATCCGCTGTGGAAAGGCGTCGTTGCCCGAATCCAGCGGGCAGGTTCTAGCCGAAGTGTGCGCTCGCGGACGGAATCATCAGCAAGACGATGACAAGCACTGAGCCCACCGTCGCCAGCACAAAGCGCGCAGCGATCACGTAGCGAGACCAGGCGGGAACGGCGCCAACCGCGGCGTCGACGAGTGCCTTGACGTCGATGCTCCGCAAGGCCGGATCGCCGGACTTCTTGAAGGTGGACTCGATGCCTCGAACAAGGAACACCTCGCCGGGCATGATGAGGCAACCGAGCACGAAGATGAGTGACTGGACGATCCACGACAGAATCTGGCCGGTCCCGTTTCCTGTCAGATTGAGCGCAGCCAGGGCCACCAGGCACAGGCCGATGCAGACCGCGACCACGACGCTGGCGCGGCCTGCTCCGAAGTCGATCCGGCTCCGGGTCAGGACGGTGGTGGGAAAGCCTTGCCTGGACACCTCGGTCTCGGCTGCGCTCTGGGCGCCGCGGCCGAAGCGAGCGCCGTTGGCGGCAACGATCACAAAGGTCGCTCCAAGCAAGAACTGCAGTATCGAAGCGATCAAGACAGCAGGTGGCACGGCTTTCCTTTCGGCGTTCTTGAACATCGTTCAAGTTGAAGCATAGGCACGACTTGAACGTTGTGCAAGTCACTCCTGAACAATGTGCAAGTTCTGGCTATGCCGAGCGCATGGGCCCTGCCCCAGGCCGTCGCTCCGCAGGACAGCTTCTGGGAGAAGACGCCGAGCCCGTAGGTGGTGTTCGGGATCCACTGCCCGCCCTCGGCCGAGACGGTGGTGAACATCTCCCTCTGCTGTGCGGCCAGCCAGGTCTTGCCCGCTCCTCCGGGCCCCACGGAGGCGGTGAGCCGGCATCGGGCCCATCAGCGCGGCGCGGCAACAGGACCACGAGCAACAACGGCAACGTAAGTGGGGCCGCTTAGACCTGAAAGGTGATATTTAGAGCGTTTTGCTCCGCACGTTGATCGCCGTATCAATGAGCGCTTCGACCCACCGCCTCGTAAAGTTCAGCGAGTCACGGCGGTCTCCCACTCCACGTGCGACAACTTATCGGGATTACGCACGTGGTAGGCGCCGGTGACGTAGCCGTTCTCCACGCGCACCGCCACCACTCCGTCGATCTCCCCGTCGACTCGCACGAGCAGCCCAGGGCCGCCATTGATCTGAACCAGCTCGACCGACCGTTCCGCGTCGCGTTTCCACCAGCCGACGGCCAGCAGGCGAGCCACGTTGTCGATCCCCACGACGGGCCGCAGCAGGGCGTGCCTGATTCCGCCGCCGTCGCTCAGGGCGACGACATCCGGCGCGAGGACGTCGAGCAGGCCCTGCAACTCGCCGGTTTCGACCGCTCGCTGGAAGGCCTGGAGTGCGGCTCGGGTCTCGGCCGGGGAGGCGATGCCGCGGGGCCGGCGGGCGGCGACGTGTGCCCGCGCCCGGTAGGCGATCTGGCGTACCGCGTTCGGGCTCTTGCCGACGGCTTCGGCGATCTCGTCGTAGTCCAGATCGAACACCTCGCGCAGCACGAACACCGCCCGCTCGGTCGGCTGCAGCGTCTCCAGCACCAGCAGCATCGCCATCGAGACGCTCTCGGCGAGCTCGACGTCCTCGGCCACGTCGGGCGCGGTGAGCAACGGCTCGGGCAGCCACGGCCCCACGTAGGACTCCTTGCGCCGGCCGAGCGCGCGTAGCCGGTCCAGCGCCTGCCGGGTGACGATCCGTACCAGGTAGGCGCGCTGCTCCCGCACGGTGCCGAGATCGACGTCCACCCATCGCAGCCAGGTCTCCTGCAGGACGTCTTCGGCGTCGGCAGCCGAGCCGAGCATCTCGTAGGCCACGGTGAACAGCAGGTTGCGGTGGGCGACGAACGCCTCGGTGGCGGAGTCCAAGGAGCCGACATGGCCGACACGATCGAGCGGCTCGGCCGGGTCCGCACGTCGTTCACTGCCCTCGGTCATGCCCGCCCCTGCCTGTTCGTTCTCCGCACTGACACACGCACCAGACGTCGATCCCCACCGCTTTGTAACGCCCACGGTAGGTGGCCTATGTCACATGGCCGCGCTGTTACGGGGATCGGGGCGCCGACGTCTCGTGGTCGTCAGGACGCCGCTCGAACGATCCGTACAGCACCACGACGAGTTGAGAAGGGAAGTCTTTCCCATGTCCACGCCCACGACGACCGACCAGCGGTCGCGTATGCCCAACCCCCTCGCCTTCCTCCCCGAGATGGCGGAGGTCGGCGAAGCGCTGCACAAAGCTCTCCGAAACGGCCCGATTCCCCCGACGACCATCAGCCTGCTGCAGCTGCGCGCCGGCCAGATCCTCGGCAGCACGTACTTCGCCATCCGGGAGACCGGCTACCTCCGCCGGTTGGGGGAATCGGAGGAGCGCATCACCGCCGTGGCCACCTGGCAGGACGCCACCTACTTCACCGATGCGGAAAGGGTCGCGCTGGAGCTGGTGGAGGCGGTCCTCACCCCGAACCCGTCCGGGGAGCGCGTCCCCGACGAGCTGTACGCCAGGGCGTCGGCGCACTACGACGACAAGGCGATGTGGTCACTCATCATGGCGATCGCCCACATCGGCTTCTTCACCCCCGCCGCTCTCATCGCCAAGCCGATCCCCGGCATGCCCCCCGGCCAGAACTACAGCGCGTAAGAAAGGCACAACAGCATGAGCATCACCACGTTCGCGGTGGCAGGAGCGACCGGGCGGCTGGGCCGCCACGTCGTCGACGTCCTCACCGAACGAGGACACGAGGTCGTGCCGATGTCCCGCGCCACCGGCGTGGACATCATCACCGGTGAGGGCCTCGCCGAGGCCCTCACCGGGGCCGAGGTCATCATCGACGTCGCCTCGTGGCACGCCTCCGACCAGGAGGCGGCGACGGAGTTCTTCCGCACGTCGGCCCGCAATCTGCACGAGTACGGCCAGAAGGCGGGGGTCGCCCGGATCGCCATGGCGTCCATCATCGGCGCCGACAAGGCCACCGCCGGTTTCCTGGCCGCCAAGAAGGTGCACGAGGAACTTCTCCTGTCCGGCCCGCTCCCCGTCTGCATCCTGCGGGCCGCGCAGTTCCACGAGTTCGTCGGCCAGCTCCTGGACTGGCAGCAGGGAGACGTCGCCTACGTCCCGGCCCTGCCCACCCAGCT
The DNA here is from genome assembly GCF_039871825.1 of Nonomuraea sp. B12E4. Lineage (NCBI taxonomy): Bacteria > Bacillati > Actinomycetota > Actinomycetes > Streptosporangiales > Streptosporangiaceae > Nonomuraea > Nonomuraea sp. B12E4. Next base: position 5,579 of record NZ_JBDPME010000044.1, read on the forward strand.
CGTGGCCTGCCGCACGGTGGCCGAGGAACTGGTCGACCTGGCCACCGCCCCCGCCGCCCTCGGTACGCCGATCCCCGAGATCGCCGGACCCCGCAAGGAGACCATGGCCGGGGCTGCCCAGCTTCTCGGCGCCCGCCGGGGCGTCAAGGTCGTCGGCGTCGACGGCGCCGGTATCCCCGATGCCGAGATCGCCGCCGACGGCGGGTTCCTGCCCGGCCCGCACGCCAAGCTCGCCGGACCCACGTTTCAGGAGTGGCTCGACACCCAGCCCTGAGCCGACCTCGCCCTTGTTCTCGGAACTCCACCACCCGGGGCCCCGAGAACAAGGGCTCCCCAAGCCTCACCTTCGGGGACTCAGTGGCTGCCTCTTCGGACGACATCCGCAGAAAGGGGCTTGCTCATGCCCGTCACCACGATCGACGCGACGACCGCACTCGTTCTCATCGATCTTCAGAACCTCGTCGTCGGCCTCCCCACCACCCCCACCACCGGCTCGGAGGTGGTGGCCCGTGCGGTCGAACTGGCTGACGCCTTTCACCACCACAACGCTCCGGTTGTCCTGGTCCGGCTCACGGCCAACGCGGACGGATCAGATGCCGTGCCAGGACGCACCGAGATCCCCCGCCCGCCTGGCCCTCTGCCGGCGGGCTGGGACGCCATCGTCGATGAGCTGACCGGCCACCCCGGCGACATCATCGTGACCAAGCGCACCTGGAGCGCCTTCTACGGCACCGACCTTGACCTGCAGCTACGCCGCCGCGGCGTGACACAGCTTGTGCTGGCCGGGATCGCCACCAGCATCGGCGTGGAGTCCACCGCCCGCGCCGCCTACGAGCACGGCTACAACGTCACGCTGGTGACGGACGCCATCGCCGATCGGGACGCCGAGGCGCATCACCACACGGTGGAACGGATCTTCCCACTCCTCGGCGAGAGCGGTTCCACCGCCGAGATCATCGGCCTGCTGGCCAAGACCCGCGCCTGACGGTCCCACACGATTACCGGACGAAAGGACAGATGATGACGCAAGCCCCGGAATTGCCGCTGCACATGCGGAGGAACAGGCTCAACCCGGTCGAGGAGCTGGCCCGAGCGCGTGACGGCGGGGGTGTGGTGCGGGTGGAGACGCCGTTCGGCGCGCCCGCGTACGTGATCAGCCGCTATGAGGACGTTCGCCAGGTGCTGGCGGATCCGTCCCGGTTCAGCAGCGCCCTGACGCCGCTCCCGGGATCCGGGCAGATGAACGCCGACGAGCTGGCCAAGATGCGGGCCGGGCAGCTGATCGGATTCGACCCGCCCGAGCACACGCGGTTGCGCCGGATGCTCACCCCGGAGTTCACGGTACGGCGGATGCGCAGGCTGGAGCCGCGGATCACCGAGATCGTCGAGGCGGCTCTGGACGATCTGGAGCGGGCGGGCAAGCCGGCCGATCTGGTGGAGCACTTCGCGCTGCCGGTGCCGTCGCTGGTGATCTGCGAGCTGCTGGGTGTGCCGCATGCCGACCGCGCCGAGTTCCACGAGCGTTCCGTGCGCCGGCTGGACACCTCCTTGCCGATGGAGCAGCTCGTCGCGGCGCAGCGGGAGGACCGCGCCTACATGGCCGGCCTGGTGGCCCGCGCCCAGGCGGATCCTGGTGAGGACATGCTGGGCATGCTGGTGCGCGAGCACGGGCACGATCTCAGTACCGATGAGCTGATCGGCATCGCGGGACTCCTGCTGCTGGCCGGACATGAGACGACGTCGAACATGCTCGGCCTGGGCACCCTGGCCCTGCTGGTGCACCCGGACCAGCTGGCGATGATCCGCGAGGATCCGGCGCAGGTCGAGCCCGCCGTCGAGGAGCTGTTGCGCTGGCTGTCCATCGTGCAGTTGCCGCCGCCGCGCACGACCACGACGGAGGTGGAGATCGCCGGGCATACCATCCCCGCGGGATCGCTCGTGATCTGCTCGTTTCCCGCAGCCAACCGCGACCCGGCCTTCATCGACGATCCCGAGACCCTCGACATCACCCGGGGAGCCGCCGGCCACGTCGCCTTCGGACATGGTGTGCACCACTGCCTCGGGGCGCCGCTGGCGCGGATGGAGATGCGTATCGCCTTGCCGGCACTGCTGCGCCGCTTCCCCGGCCTCGCCCTGGCCGATCCGTACGAGCAGGTGGACTTCCGCGTCTTCAGCCTCGTGTACGGCGTGCACGCGCTGCGGGTGACCTGGTGAGAGGAGCCGGCACCTCACCCACCCGGCACCCGACCACCAAGGGGTGATCCCATGCCACCGCCGACCAAGCTCCCTTCTCCGCTCATGCGAAGCGGCCCGTGCGCCCCCGGTTCCTCGGCCTGATGAAGGCGAGCACAGCGTTCCTGTCCGCTGCGCTGCTGGTGCAGGGGATCACCGCTGGACAGCTCCTGTCCAGCGAGGGCAGTCACCAGTTGCACCATGCCACGGGCCCCCTCGTCACGGTCGCGATGCTCCTGCAGATCATCGCCGCGCTCCTGGTGTGGCGGGCGGGACGGATCGGTGCGGTACCTGGCGGTCAGTGCGCTCCTGATGGTGCTGGTCAGCGTCCAGTTCGTGGTCGGTGGGAGCGGCAACCGGCTCCGTCAGCCACGGCGTGCTGCACCACGCTCACTGCCCGGTGGCCGTGGTGCGTCGCCGTGGTGACGATCAACCTGGCCGCTGACCTGCTGTGGCCAGTTCGGTCGTCATGGGAGTCCAGCGGTCGGCGAGCCTCTCCCTGAGGACTGTCATCGTGGTGTACTCCAGGTCGTCCAGCGGCAGCCGGTGCGGCTCGAACGGACCATGGCGGCGGAAGTAGTCCATCGCCTCGTTCGCCTGCTCGCGCGCCCGGTCGAAGGCCGGGTCGGCGAACAGCTCGCGCGGGCCGATCAGCTTGCTGTCATGGATCTGGAAGCCCAACGCCACCACACGCGGTGGACCGTCGAAACGTGACGGGTGTGCGTCATCGCTGGATCCCGGGCAGGGGACGCCCCATGGAGCCCGGTTTGATGTCCATCAAGGCATAGTTGCTGATCATGATGGCACCGGTCTCCGTCTGCCACCAGTTGTCATGGACCGGCAGGCCGAGCGCCCGCAGACCCCAGACCGTCACTTCGGGGTTGAGCGGTTCGCCGACGCTGGCGATGAAGCGCAGCCGGGACAGATCGTACTCGCGGGGCAGGGCATCGCCGCTGCGCATGAGCATGCGCAGGGCGGTCGGGGCGGTGTACCAGACGGTCACCCGCTGGTCCCGTAGCACGCGATACCAGCGGCGGGCGTCGAATTCCCCGGCGTCCACCACGACGGTGAGTCCGAGGCTGAGGGGCGCGATCACGCCATACGACATACCGGTGACCCAGCCGGGATCGGCGGTGCACCAGAAGACGTCCGACGGGCGCAGGTCAAGGGCGTAGACCGCGGTCACGTGGTGGGCGAGCACGGCCTGGTGCACGTGCACCGCGCCTTTGGGCTTGCCGGTGGTGCCGCTGGTGAAGTGGAGCAGCGCCATGTCCTCCGGGTCGGTGGGCGGTATCTCGAAATCCTCGCTCGCGCCTGCCATCAACTCGTTCAGGAGCAGGGTGCCTTCGGGTGCGGGCCCGCCGCCGGTCACCAGCACGTGTTTCAGGCCCGGCAGGGACTCTCGAACGGACGCGATCTTCCGCGCGTACAGCTCAGGCGTGGTGACCAGCACGCGCCCGTCCCCGAGGCGCAGTCGCTCGCGAATCGGTTCGGGGCCGAACGCGGAGAACAGCGGGGACAGCACGCCGACGTTCTTGAGCGTCCCCAGGACCGTCACGTAGAGCTCGGGCGTCCTGCCGAGGAGGGTGAACACTCTCTCGCCCTTGCCAACCCCCAGGCCGCGCAGCGCATTGGCGAAGCGGTTCGTCGCGACATGAAGATCCCGGTAGGTCACGTCGACGACCTGATCGTCTTTGCTCACGCACCGCAGCGCCACATGGTCGCGCCGAGGTCCGTCCAGGTGACGGTCGACGGCCTCGTACGCGATGTTCAGCCCCCGGCCGCCCGGCAGCCCGCTGAGGAAGGCCCGCTGAGCCGTCTCCCAGGAAAACGTGCGGCATTCCTTCCCATAATCGGCCAGGTTGGGCGCAGCGGTCCGGCGAACGGCTTTGTGGATGAGATCCCACGTCACCACGAGTCCCCTCCCATCGGCTGGACCGCACCGGCGACACGGCGGGCCGAAGACCCTGGCGCCCAGGACCTCCGCCCCTGCACCGAAGCCTCCACAAATGGGATTAATACCCATATAGCACCCGAACGGACATGGAGATATCCATGGACGCGCTGATGCGCAGGGAGCGCTTCCTGCCCGATCTGCTCGACCGGTTCGACGAGCCGCTGGCCGCCATGCGGTCACGCACATGGCAGTCCATGCGGTTCGACGACTACGTCAAGGACGGCCGTTACGTCCTCCGCGTCGAGTTGCCGGGCATCGATCCCGGGAAGGAGGTCGAGATCGACCTGACCAACGGCGTGCTCACCGTCCACGCGGAGCGGCGCGAGGAGCACCGGGTGACACGTAGGGCCGAAGGGGCCCAATTCGTGAGTCCATCCCGGGGTCACCCGTACCCTGCTCGGATGGATGACTACGGCTCGCCGATCTCTGCCGCCTGTGGCAGGAGGTGGGCCGTGACGGCCTGCTCGTCGGCAATCCGCGCCAATGCGCTGTGCGGGTCGAGACAGAGGGCGAACATACGGCTGATCAAGACAGTCTTGACCCTGCCCTGCGAGGAGTCCGGGCCACATGGCGGTTCTTCCCGTTGGTCATCAGACGGCCAAGCGAGGGCCTATCTCGTCGGTGCTGGCCTCATCGACGCATGTCATGACTGACCAGGGGAAATGGTCTGTGGAGCTGTAGCTGGCCCGGGTGATGATGAGGGCCGTGATCGCCGCGGGCAGGCGATGGGTGCCTCGCCTCGGCGGCGAGGTCTCACTTTCTGCTCAGGTGCGAGGCAACCGCGAAAGGCGCGAGTACCCGCCGATGAGCAGAACCGGAACCGAGGTTGGGGGCACGGGCGGGAGAGGTGATCTGGATGGCCGTACTTCCCCGCGAGGTCTGTAAGCGCGATGGCACGGTCGTGGCGTTCGATCCCGAGCAGATCCGGCGGGCGATCCACCGCGCGGCGGTCGAGGCCGGGGTTCCGGACCCGGGTGTGACCGGTAAGGCCGCCCATCAGGTCGTCGACCAGATCGCCGCACGTTTCGACGGCCGGACACCGACGGTCGAGCAGGTGCAGGACGTCGTCGAAGACACCCTCATGACGGCAGGGCTCACGGGCATCGCTCGTGCCTACCTGCTCTACCGCAACCGCCGTGCGGAACTGCGGGAGGCCAAACGCCTGCTCGGTGTGCGCGACGAGCTCAAGCTCAGCCTCGCGGCCACGGTCGTGGTCAAGGAGCGCTATCTGTGCCGGGACGAGGCAGGGGCCGTGATCGAGTCGACCGGCGAGATGATGGATCGGGTCGCCCAGCACGTGGCGCGCGGGGAGGACGAATTCCGCCCCGGCTCGTCCGCGCGCTGGGCCGAGGAGTTCAGCCGCGCCATGCGGGCGCTGGAGTTCCTGCCGAACTCCCCGACGCTCATGAACGCGGGGACGGGGCTCGGCCTGCTGTCGGGATGCTTCGTCCTGCCGGTTGAGGACTCCCTTGAATCGATCTTCACGGCGGTCAAGGACGCTGTGCTCATCCAGCAGGGCGGGGGCGGCACCGGCTTCACGTTCTCGCATTTGCGCCCGGCCGGTGACCTGGTGCGCAGCACGCACGGTGTGGCCAGCGGTCCGGTGTCGTTCATCCGCATTTTCGACCTCGCCACCGAGGTCATCCGTCAGGGTGGGCGTCGCCGGGGGGCGAACATGGCGGTGCTCGACTGCGCGCATCCCGACATTCGTGCGTTCGTCACGGCCAAGTCCGAGTCCGAGCATCTGGAGAACTTCAACCTGTCGGTGGCGGCCTCCGACGCGTTCATGCGCGCCGTCGAGAGCCGGGCGCCCTGGCCTCTGGTCAACCCGCGCACCGGACGGCAGACCGGCGAGGTCGACGCCGCCGACCTGTTCGACCTCATTGCCACGCAGGCATGGCGCTCGGGCGATCCCGGGCTGCTGTTCACCGATGAGATCAACCGCGTCAACCCCACACCGTTGCTCGGAAGGATCGAAGCGGCCAATCCCTGCGGAGAGGTACCGCTGCTGCCGTACGAGTCGTGCAACCTGGGCTCATTGAACCTGGCGCGGTTCGTCACCGGTGGCGACGTGGACTGGCGGCGCCTGAGTGACGCCGTGGGACTGGCGGTACGGTTCCTCGACGACGTCATCGAGGTGAACCGCTTCCCCTTCCCGGAACTCGACCAGGCAGCGCGCCGGACGCGCAAGATCGGCCTGGGATTCATGGGACTCGCCGAGCTGCTGTGCATGCTGAGAGTGCCGTACGGCTCGGTAGAGGCGGTCCGGCTGGCGGGCCGCATAGCGCACCGGATCGCCGCCGCGGCCCGCAGGGCCTCGGCCGAGCTTGCCGCCGAACGCGGTCCGTTCCCCTGCTTCGAGCAGAGCGTCCACGCCAGAGACGGCACCCCGCCGCTGCGCAACGCGCAGCTGACCGCGGTGGCGCCGACCGGGACGATCTCCATCATCGCCGGGACCACCTCGGGGATCGAGCCGATGTTCGCCATCGCCTACGTACGTAACGTGCTCGACCGCCACCTCATCGAGGTCAACCCGCTGTTCGAGCGAACGGCCCGCGCCCGAGGGTTCTGGTCCGAACGCCTCATCGCCGACATCGCCGCCACCGGCGCCCTTCCCGACGACCCGTCGATGCCCGAGGACGTTCGCCGCGCCTTCGTCACCGCCGCCCAGGTGCCGCCCGGCGCGCACCTGGCGATGCAGGCCGCCGTCCAGCAGCACATCGACGGGGGAGTGTCCAAGACGATCAATTTGCCGGCGTCCGCCACGGTCGACGAAGTGAAACGCATCTACCTCGACGCATGGCACGCCGACGTCAAAGGCATCACCATTTACCGCTACGGCAGCAAACCCGGCCAGGTCCTCACCTTCCTCGGAGAACCACCGCAGCAGGCGCCGATCCACGTCGACAGCTCCTACGCCGGCGGCTGTGCCCACCACGTATGCGAGTTCTGAAGATCGCTACCAGCGTCCCGGCGTGTCACCGAGATGTACGCACCCGAGCACCTTCCCCTTCTGCTCGAAGCCCCGCCGGGCGAAGCGTCCCGCGAGACATTTGACACCCTGGCCGCTCCGGCGCCGGCCCGGAGGGGGAGAGCTGATCGGAGAGCGAACATGGCCAGGTCGAACGAGCGCGGCTGGTAGCCCTCCCCGTCGTACCTTGAACTCTTCTTTGCGCAGCAGATCCGCCTCCGAGATGACACCGAGGACACGACCTTCGCCGTCGACCACGGGGACGGCGCTGACGCCATGCGCAATCAGCATCTCAGCCACGTCCTTGAACGAGACGCCGCCGTTCACCGGTACGACCTTGACGGGTCATCACATCCCGAATCTTTGACGCGCACTCGGCCGTTGACAACTGACATGCTCAAAAACATCCACTTATGGGGTATTGCTTCCCATTAATCCCGTCTCGGATTGGATCGTATGGGTAGATATTGGAAGGTCGCCGGGTCGTTCAAATCGGGGGCACGGTCTGGGTGAGGTGAGAGGTGAATCGGTCGCCTTCGAGTTCGGCCCTAGTCTCCAGGGTGCCTGGGTTACTCGAAGCGCCCGGGCGAGTCGAGGGTGCATTGGCGCCTTGCCGGTCTTGATCTTCGCCTGCGAGTCTCCCGCCGAAACGGTGCGGTGGTGACCCTGCGGTAGAGCATGCCAGTGATGGAATCGGCCGGACCTTTCGCGTGGTTGTTCATAGTGATGCGCATGCGACGTCCTGTCTGGCGGAGGCGGAGTATGCGCCTGTCAGGAGGTGTTTCCCATGATGGCGGTGTCTTCGGTTATGGCCGCCATCGATCGTGGCGGTCGCATGCTGCGTGAGGGTGTGCGGACTGCCGCGGGGTTCGGTGGCTCGGCGACTCTGGCGGAGTCGAATGCCCGGAACGGGTATCGCGTTGCTGACGTCGCCGTAACGACCTCGCCGGATCCGGTGTCGTTCGTGGAAGCCCGCGCTGCGGGCCTGCCTGCGGTCACGCTGGCCTATGAGCGTTCCGGGGCCGGGGAGCCGCTACTCATGGTGCATGGTCTGGGATTGAGCCGGCGCACATGGGACGCCGTAGTCCCGTACCTGCGTGGCAGGCGCGAGGTGATCGCGATTGATCTGCCGGGTTTCGGACTGTCTCCTGATTGGCCGGCGGGCCTGAGACAGGATCTGCCGACCACGGCTAGGGTGCTGGGCGCCGCGTTCACCGCGCTGGGCATCGAGCGCCCGCACGTGGCAGGCCACTCCCTCGGTGGGCTGGTCGCGCTGGGGCTGGGACAGGCCGGCCTGGTCCGGAGCGTGACCGCGCTGACTCCAGCCGGCTTCTGGAACGATGCCGAACGCAGGTATGCCTTCGCCGTGCTGGCCACGGCGCGGCGCATCTCGCTGACTGTGCCGGACGGCGCTGCCGAGTGGCTGTCCACAACCGCCGCCGGGCACGCGATCTTGGCAGGCATGCTGTACGCGGACCCCACCGCATGCCCGCCAGGGGCGGTCAGGGCGTGCCTGCGCTCGCTGCGCGAGTCCGTCGGGTTCGACGCCACGCTACGGGCAGGGCGAACACATGGCCTGTTCAGCGGGCAGATACCCGGCGTTCCCATCACGATCGTCTGGGGAACCGCAGACCGGATCCTGCTACCGCGGCAGGCACAGCGGGCCACGGCCGTCCTCCCGCAGGCGCGGCTGATCTGGCTGCCCGGGTGCGGGCACGTACCGATGAACGACGCACCCGAACTGGTCGCCAACGTCATCCTGCAGGCAACTGAGCCGGACACCGCCGTGCCCAGGGCTGGACGTTCGAGGTAAGAGCCCATCACGCGAAGGCACGTGCACAGGTCAGGTGGTCATGCATGATGAACGGCCCCACCGTGCGGGACCTCCGCCCCTACCCGCGAGGGTGCGTCCCGCGCTGGGATGAGGGCAGGAAGGTCTCGAGGGGAGGAGCCATCATGCGAGTCCAGTCCAGGACATCATGACCACCGAGGTCGCCTCGGTCAACGGCAGCACCCCGTTCAAGGACATCGCTGAAGTGCTCATCGCTCACGGCGTCAGCGCCGTACCGGTGGTCGACGCCGAGAACCACTGCCTTTCCTCGGCGGCGTCGAACCGGCGGCGATCTGGGCGTCGCCGCTCAGCTGGTCTGGAGGGTTGCCGCTCGAAGCGGCACGCATCCGCGCCGGCCGCTGGCTATTGACAACTGACGGTGGGCAGTGTGGATGGGTATGGGGGATCGTCCGTCCGTCGAGTCAGCAGCGCAGGGAGTCGGCCAGTTCGCTGGCGGAGTTGCTGATCCGCGCGAACCGTTGCCGTTGCTGCGTAAGGAATTGGGGACCGGGCCTGGGGGTTTGTCGGGGCGGGAGGCGGCCCGGCGGTTGGCGGTGTACGGCCTCAACCAGGTCCGGCGGCGCGAGCGTACCTCGCTGGCCGGCGAGGTGACGCGTCAGCTGGCTCACCCGCTGGCGTTGCTGTTGTGGGCGGCGGGTGCGCTGGCGTTCGTGGCGGGCATGCCGGTGCTGGGCTGGGCGATCCTGGCGGTGATCGTGGTGAACGCGGTGTTCGCGCTGCTGCAGGAGCGCCAGGCCGAGCGGGCGGTGGAGGCTTTGGCGGCGTATCTGCCCGAGCGCGCCAAGGTGATCCGCGATGCCCAGCATCAGACGGTGGAGGCGGCCCGGTTGGTGCCGGGCGACCTCGTGCTGCTGGAGGAGGGCGACAAGGTGCCCGCCGATGCCCGGCTGGTTGACGGGGCGGTGGAGGTGGACCTGTCCATGCTGACCGGGGAGTCGATGCCGGTGGAACGGGTCGCCGGCCCGGCCCAGGAGGGGGTGGCGTTGCTGAGTGAGCCGAACCTGGTGTTTTCCGGCACCAGCTGTGTCGGCGGGCAGGCCACCGGGATCGTGTTCGCCACTGGGGGGCATACCGAATTGGGCCGCATTGCCGCGCTCAGCCAGCGCACCCGCCGCCAGCCCAGCCCGCTGGAGATTCAGGTCAAAAAGGTCGCGTGGCTGATCGCCGTGGTCGCCATCGGCATGGGCGCGGTGTTCCTGCTGGTGGGCATGTGGGTGGGGCTGCCGCTGAGGGACGCGCTGATGTTCGCGATCGGGTTGCTGGTCGCCAACGTCCCTGAGGGGCTGCTGCCTACCATCACCCTGGCACTGGCTATCGGCGTGCGGGTCCTGGCCCGCCAGGGGGCTGTCGTCAAACGGCTCAGCGCGGTGGAGACTCTGGGGTCCACGAACGTGATCTGCACCGACAAGACCGGCACGCTGACCCAGAACCGGATGCATCTGGAGGCGATCTGGACCCCTGAATCCGGCGTCGTGACCAATGGGGACCGGCTGCCGTTGCCCGGTGAGCTGGCCCGGGTGATGACTGACTGCAGCACGGCCACCTATGACGAGGGTGGCCGGTTGCAGGGGGACCCGACCGAGACCGCCCTGATCGAGGGCGCCGTCGGCGCGAGGCTGGATGCCGGGACCGATGGTGCCGCCTCCGGGCTCGCGCACCGGCTGGCAGACAGGGACGCCCGGCTTGTTGCGGTGTTCCGCTTCGATCCCCGGCTGCGGTTGATGTCGACCATCACCCGGGACACTCCTTCCGGTGGGCAGGGCATGCACATCAACGTCAAGGGCGCGCCCGAAGCGGTCCTCGCGCGCGGTACCCTGCCTGAGGACCAGCGCGCGAGCGTGCTGGCGGCCGTCGGCCGGCTCGCCCATGGCGGGCTACGGGTGTTGGCGATCGCCACCCGCGAACTACCTGCCGGTGCCGTGCCGCCCGTACGGCGTGAGGACGCCGAAACCGGGCTACACCTGATCGGGCTGGCGGGCTTGTACGACCCTCCGCGTCCGGAGGTGGCAGACGCGGTGGGCCGCTGCCACACCGCCGGGCTGCGGGTCCACATCGTGACCGGCGACAACGGCGCCACCGCCGCCGCCGTCGCGGCGCAGGTCGGCATCGGTGTCCCGCGCCAGCACGTGGTCGCGGAAGCCGAGCGCCTCACCGACCGCCACCTGGACGAGCTGCTGACCAGTGATGCCGAGATCGTGTTCGCCCGGTCCTCTCCGGAAACCAAGCTGAAGATCGCTGACGCGCTGCGCGCGCACGGGCAGGTCGTGGCGATGACCGGGGACGGTGTCAACGACGCCCCCGCCCTGCACCGGGCACACATCGGCGTGGCGATGGGCCGGTCCGGCACCGACGTGGCCAGGGAGGCCTCCACCATGGTGCTCACCGACGACAACTTCGCCACCATCGTCACCGCGATCGAATCGGGCCGCCGTGTCTATGACAACGTGCGCAAGTTCATCCTGTACATCTTCGCCCACGCCGTCCCCGAGATCGTTCCGTTCCTGATCTTCGCGCTCAGCGGCGGGCTGATACCGTTGCCGCTGACCGTGCTGCAGATCCTGGCCATCGACCTGGGCACCGAAACCCTCCCGGCGCTGGCGCTGGGCCGCGAGCCCGCCGAACCCGGCCTGATGAACCGCCCGCCCCGGCACGCCTCCCAGGGCGTCATCTCCCGCGCCATGCTCGTCCGTGCCTGGGGTTATCTCGGCCTGGTCTCCGCGGCGCTGGTGATGGCGGCGTTCTTCTACGTGCTGTGGCGCGCCGGCTGGCACCCGGGCGACCCTACCGGGCCCGGCCATCCGCTCCACCACGCCTACCTGACCGCCACCACGGCCACCTTCGCCGGACTGGTCACCTGCCAGGTCGGCACCGCCTTCGCCGCCCGCACCGACCACGCCTCCCTCCGCCGGGTCGGTCTTACCAGCAACCCGTTGCTGTTGGGCGGCATCGCCTTCGAGCTGGCCTTCACCGCCGCCCTGATCTACCTGCCCGCGCTACAGCGCATGTTCGGCACAGCCGCCCTGCCTCTCGACGTCATCGCCATCATCGCCGTCTTCCCCCTCATCGTCTGGGGCACCGACGAACTCCGCCGCTGGGCACTACGCCGTCACACGACCCCACCAGCGGGCAACTGACCCGACGAGTTCGCGGCCCGCCTCGACAGCCTCTTGAGCAGCAGCAGTCACGCCTGTTCGACGAGACGAGCCCAGCCGTCCGCGTCCGATCCGCCGGGGCGGGAGCGACGGAACGGGTCCCAGTGAAAAGGTCCGTCTCCCGGGCCAAGAGACTGCGCCGTTGCTCCGGCTGGCCGGCCGCGGGAACCGGCGATAGAGAGCGGCGTGGAATCGAACCGAGCCTGCCTCCGCCCTGGGGTTGAGGACTCTCGGGCCCTTCATCGTCATGCCTGGTAGTGGCGAAGGCGAGAGGGTAAGGGACCCGAGAAGGGGATGGATAGTTCAAGAGGGGATGAACTACTCGGGAGGGGTGCCGACCTGGCCAGGCACCTGCCCTTGCAGACGGTCGGCCACTTCATGGAGAGCATCTGCGCAAGCCCGTGACTGGGCAGTCAAGGGGAAGCCCGGTAGAGGTGGTCGCGCGGTCGGCTTGATGCCCCGCTATCAGCGAAGGTGGACAGCAATGACTCTGCGGATCGTGGCGGGAACGGCCAACCGTGCACTGGCTGATTCCGTCGCCGAGATCCTGGGCACCGAGCCGGCTTCGGTGAGGGTGGAGCGGTTCCCGGACGGTGAGCTACGGCCCGCTGTGGATGAACTGCAGGGCGCGGACGTCTACGTGGTCCAGCCCACAGGTCCGCCGGTCAACGATCACGTGGTGGAGTTGCTGTTGCTGGTCGATGCTTGCCGGCGGGCAGGTGCGGCACGGATCACTACGGTCGTGCCGTATTTCGGGTATGCCCGTCAGGATCGTCGTGGCCGGGCCGGGCAGGCGATCGGGGTCCGCGTTGTCGCCGAAGCGCTTGCTTCGGTGGGCACGTGGCACCTGATCGTGGTCGATCCGCATACGGTGGCGCTGGAGGCCATCTGCGCGGTCGGAGTGGAGATGCTGACGGCGGTGCCGTGGCTTGCCCGGGAACTCGGTGCGGGTTTGCTTGGTGAGCAAGTGCCGGACGGAGCCGTGGTGGTCGCGCCTGATCTGGGCGCGGTCAAGCTGGCTGAGCATTACGGTGCCTTGCTGTCTCGGCCTGTGGCGGTGGTACGCAAGACCCGGTTGAGCGGGACGAGGGTGGTCGCCGAGGAACTGGTGGGAGACGTCCGCGACCGGCCGGTGGTCATCGTTGACGACATGATCAGTACGGGCGGCACGATCGAGGCGGCGGCGGAGGTCGTAGTCCGTGGCGGCGCGGCGCCGGAGATCGTCGTGGCCGCGACCCATGGCTTGTTCGTGGAGGCGGCGGTTGAGCGTCTCCATCGTGCCGGAATCGGTCGGGTGCTGGTCACTGACACGCTCGCCCAGCCGGCCACGCCGGCGATGCCGCTTGGCGTGTGCTCGGTGGCTCCGATGCTGGCCGATGCCATCGGGCGCTTGCATCGTGATGAACCGCTGGATGACCTGCTGGCCCGGACCTGACGGTTTTCGTGGTGACGGGCATGCGTGCCGACTGAACCAGCGAAGAGGAGACGACATCGGGAGGGAACAATGCCACACTCACGAGTACAGAGCGTCGATCACACCGTTCAGACCACCAACCGATGGCTGGCCGACCTGGCTGAGGTGATCGGGACCGAGGACCGGGACTTCGCCCTGCGGGTGCTGAAGGCCTGGTTGCACGCGGTCAGGGATGGTTTGACCGTGGACAGCGCGGCCCACTTGGCCGCGCAACTGCCCGATCTGCTTCGTGGGGTGTACTACAGCGGCTGGGAGCCCAGCCGCGTACCGATCCGTCGCGGTCGGGAGGAGTTCATCGAGTACTTCGCTCGGTCAGCTCGCATCAGTCTCAGGGATGTGTCCGAGCTCGCCCCCGCGGTCACGGAATTCCTGTGCGGGGAGCTCTCGGAGCCGTCGGTTACGCATGTGCTCGACCGGCTCTCACACGACGTACGCACCGTGTTGCAATCCACAGGGACGGCCAGGAGGGGATGATCGTATGTCCGAGCCGATCATCGTGGGTGTGGACGGTTCCCGGGCAGCGCTGGCCGCGGTGCTGTGGGCGGCCGACGACGCTGCCCGGCGCGGCTGCGACTTGCGGATCGTCCATGTCGAGGAGCCGCTCCTGTACGGCGGGCAACTGTACGAGCGCTCAGCTGACGACCCGGTTCGCAAGGAAGGTGAGCGGCTGCTGGCGGAGGCCGCCGCGACGGTGGCCGAGTTCCGTAGCAAGGTCCGCGTGAGCACCGAACTGCTCTACGGCCGCACTGCGGAGATCTTGCGCGCGCAGGCCGGTGAGGCTGCGGCCATCGTGGTGGGCAGCCGCGGCCTGGGCGGATTTGCCGGGCTCCTGCTGGGCTCGGTGGGGTTGGGCCTCGCCGGGCACGCGGCAGGGCCCGTGATCGTGGTCCGCGGCACACCAACGGTAGTACAGGGCGAGATCGTCGCCGGGATCCACCCTGAAGATGCCGTACACCCGGCCATCGACTACGCCTTCGAGGAGGCACAGGCACGCGGAGCCCGGCTGCGGATCGTACACGCGTGGGATCTGCCGTCGACCAGAGCAGCCGCGCGCATCCCACCAGACCTTGAATTCATCGCCCAAGCGCAGCAAAAACATGTCCATGAGAAGCTGTCGCCATGGTTGAAGCGGTACCCCGGTGTAGCGGTGACCGAGTCGGTCTTCCGCGGAAATCCCATCGCGGCGCTGTGCGGGACCTCCGCACATGCCGACCTGGTCGTCGTGGGGTCGCGGGGCCGGGGAGTGCTCCACTCGGCCGTCATCGGCTCGGTCAGCCACGGTGTCCTGCACTACGCATCCTGCCCAGTCGCCGTCGTACGGCCGCGTATCCGAACCGACTGAACAGGCGTCAGTGGAGGCCCGCTGACGAGATCCGCCGACTCACGGCAACTTATGTCGCCTTCGTGGATGTCGGCCGAGCCACGTTGGGCCCTGAGCCGGGAAGCAACCTGATCAGCGGCTTCGCCATGCCCGCGACATCCGAGGCACGCCACACACGATGAAGACCTGTGAGGCGCTCTCCCTTCGCCGGCATTGTCCGGATCAGGTAGCTAGGGGTCGCTGGTCCGCCTTCCGGCTTTCCGGCCTCTCAGCCCTTCCATCGCTCCTCCGCAGAGGCTCTCGGGTCAGGCTCCCTCGCTCGTCTCACAGGCCTAATCCCACGTTCCCGCCGCCTGGATCAGCCCGGTAGGGACGAAAGTCCTTGACCCTAAGGACGCTCAGTCATCGTTGTTGGGACCTTCGGCTGGGTAGAGGGCATCGAGGGCTATGCATGCGCCCCGGATCCCAGGGTGGACGTGGATGCTCTCGTCACTGGTTCTGGGGTGTGAGCCGGGTTCGACCTGAGTGAGGGGTAGGCCATGACGAGTCGGGTGGTGTGGTTGTCGCGGCTGTCCCGGTCCGACGTCGGCTTGGTGGGTGGGAAGAACGCCTCTCTGGGAGAGATGATCCAGAATCTGGCCGAGAGCGGGATCCGGGTACCTGAGGGGTTCGCGACCACGGCAGATGCCTATTGGGAGTTGGTGGCGGCGAACGCCTTGCGGGAGAAAGTGGCCCGTCACATCGCCCGGCTGCACGCGGGCGCCGAGCTCGGCGAGGTCGGCCGGGCGATCCGGGGCCTGTTCCTCGACGCAGAACTGCCTACGGCGCTCGCTCGCGAGATCTTGGATGCGTACGGTGAGCTCGCGTCGTCGGCGGGACGGGACAACCCAGAGGTGGCGGTGCGTAGCAGCGCTACCGCGGAGGATCTTCCTGAGGCCAGCTTCGCGGGCCAGCAGGAGACGTTCCTCAACGTTGTAGGCGGCGAGGCGCTGCTGGACGCCTGCCGGAAGTGCTATGCCTCCCTGTTCACCGATCGGGCGATCAGCTATCGAGAGCACCACGGGTTCGACCACTCGGCGGTGGCGTTGTCGGTCGGGGTGCAACGCATGGTCCGCGCGGACCTGGCCGGCGCCGGGGTGATGTTCTCGATCGACACCGAGAGCGGCTTTCCGCGCTCCGTATTGATCAATGCGTCGTGGGGCCTGGGCGAGACGGTGGTCAGCGGCCAGGTGGATCCCGACGAATACGTGGTCTTCAAACCTCTCCTGGGCCGAACGGAGCTGCGCCCCATCATCTCCCGCAAGACAGGTGGCAAGGAGCGCAAGGCGGTCTATGCGGCCACCGGCACGCGAACGGTCGATACCTCCACGGCGGAACGCCTGGGGCAGGTCCTGGACGATGGTGAGATACTCACGCTGGCCCGATGGGCAGTGCGGATCGAGGAGCACTACGGCACAGCGATGGACATGGAGTGGGCCAAGGACGGCCACACCGGTGAGCTGTTCCTGGTCCAGGCAAGGCCCGAGACCGTGCAGGCACGCAGGGAAGCCGCGACGCTGCGGGAGTACCGGCTCACCGAGGCCGGTGCGCGGCTGGTCCGCGGGCTGGCGATCGGCGATGCCATCGCCGCGGGCAGGGTGTGCAACCTGTATGACTCGGGCGAGATGGACCGGTTCGTGCCTGGGGCGGTGCTGGTCACCGCGATCACCGACCCCGACTGGGAGCCGATCATGAAGCGGGCGGCCGCGATCGTCACCAATCACGGTGGCAGGACATCGCACGCCGCCATCGTCAGCCGCGAACTGGGCGTGCCCGCCGTTGTCGGGTGCGGCGAGGCCACCCGCGTTCTGGCCGATGGCCTGCAGGTCACGGTGTCGTGCGCGGAAGGTGACGAGGGCGCCGTGTACGAGGGCACCCTCGCCTTCGAGGAACGTGATGTGGACCTCGGCGAGCTTCCCGTGACCCGCACCAAGGTCATGCTGAACCTGGCCAACCCAGCGGCGGCGTTGCGCTGGTGGCGACTGCCCGCCGACGGCGTCGGGCTGGCCCGCATCGAGTTCGTGGTCAACAACCACGTCAAGATCCATCCGATGGCCTTGCTCCACCCTGACCGGCTCGACGTGTCCACCAGGCGGAAGATCGACGAGCTCACCCGCGGATACGATGACAAGCCCAGCTATTTCGTCGACACCCTCGCCCACGGCGTCGCCCGTATCGCGGCGTCGCGCTGGCCCGACCCGGTCGTGGTCAGGATGAGCGATTTCAAGACCAACGAGTACGCCCGCCTCATCGGCGGTGAACCGTTCGAGCCCGCCGAGGAGAACCCCATGATCGGCTGGCGTGGAGCCAGCCGGTACTACAGTCCCGGCTACCGGGAAGGCTTCGCTCTGGAGTGCCAGGCCCTCCGGAAGGTCCGTAACGAGATGGGACTGACCAACGTCATCGTGATGATCCCGTTCTGCCGAACCCTGGAAGAAGCCGACCACGTCCTCAAGGTGATGGCCGAGGAACACCTCGTGCGCGGCCATGACGGGCTGGAGGTCTATGTCATGGCGGAGATTCCCGCCAACATCGTGCTGGCGGACGAGTTCTCGGCCCGCTTCGACGGCTTTTCCATCGGCAGCAACGATCTCACCCAGCTCACACTCGGAGTGGATCGCGACGCCGAGTCCTTGGCACACCTGTTCAACGAGACCAACCCGGCGGTCACCCGGAGCATCCGGCATCTCATCTCCACGGCGCACGCCCATGGCTGCAAGGTCGGGCTCTGCGGGCAGCGGCCCAGCGACGACCCGAACTTCGCCCGGTTTCTCGTGAACGCCGGGATCGATTCGATCTCGGTGACCCCGGACAGTTTCTTTGCGGTCAAGGCCCACGTCGCCGCCGCCGAACGCGAGGGCGCCATCGTTCCTTGAGGCAACCCCACGCGAGGGCCTCGACCGCACTGCCGGACGTTCCCTAGGCCGCGGGCGTGCCCTTCTCCATGCGTGGGCGGGCACGCACGCAACCTGGGTGCCCGGAAGGCCCAGCGGAGGACTGAGGACTGGTTCAACCGGCACGGCCTGTTCCGATGCGGCACCATCCGCTATCCGAAGGCGACGAAATATGTCAAGGACGGCGAGAGCTGCGTAGCTGGTACGAAAGCCAATTCTCTATGCATTTGTTGAAATTGCAGGTCAAAGATGCCTTTGTCGGGTTTCTCGTGCCGTCGGTGGAGCAGCACCACCATGAAGCGGAATCGCGAGGAAGGAAGATCAGCGACATGACGACAGCGCGTGATGTTATGCACCGTGGCTGTGAGTGCCTGCAGGCCAACGAGACCATCGACGTGGCGGCACGCCGGATGGCGGAGCTGAACGTCGGTGCACTGCCGGTCTGCGGCGATGGAGGCAGGCTCAGGGGGATCATCACCGACCGGGACATCGTCGTGAAGTGCGTCGCGAGGGGTAAGAACCCGGCCGCGGTCTCTGCTGGGGAGCTCGTCGAAGCAGAGCGTGTGTGGTCCATCGACGCGAATGCGGACGTCGAGGAGGTCCTGCATCAGATGGTCGAGCACAAGATCCGCCGCCTGCCGGTGCTGGAGAACGAGGAACTGGTCGGCATCATCAGTCAGGCCGATCTCGCGGCGAAGCTGCCCGGGGACAAGGTGGGCGAGCTGGTGGAAGCCATCTCGGCAACTTCCCACTGAAGTACAACGGCAAGTCCCACTGCTCCTGGTCCATGCGAGCAGTCATAACGAAGGCCCGCGACGCCTCGCCGCCCACCGCCGGAGGCCCTGGTGACCAGACTCCGTGGGGGCACCAGCTGCGGTTCGCGGGCCGCTCCGCTGATAGGTGGGCTCGGCACGTCGTGGAGGTCATGCGGTTCAGCAACGGGTTCCACGCCCAACGGCGTGATGCTCGCCCCTCACCAGGTCAGTGCGGTAGCCGTCGGCCCTGGGCTGCAAGCGGTGCGGATGGCCGACCGGAAGCTGGACGAGCACCACCCAGGGCCGTGCCCCCGAACCCCGATCCGTTCCCGTGCCACACCTTGCACGCCCTGCGCGACAACCCCATCGCCGGCACGCCGGACCTTGGTGCCGACGCCGTCCTGGTTCCGTCCGCCAGCCAGGCGCCCGTCCGGACTGAAGCAGACCGGTGATGGGATGATCTTGCGGACGCCGCTGAGGGCGGCGAGATCCAAGGCTGACCTCGCTGCTGCTCTGCGCTTGCTTGATCGGCGAGAACCCGGCATGAAGCAAGGACTGATTCAGCGTAATCTCATTCCTCAATGAGAGATTACGGGGGCAGGAGTGCCGAGCAGCGCCGGGCCGAACGGCGAGCGCAGCTGATCGAGGCCGGGTTCGAGCTGTTCGGTACCCAGGGGTACGCGAACACCTCGATCCGTGCGCTGCTGCGTCGGGCGGAGCTTCAGGACCGATACTTCACCGAGAACTTCGCCAGCATGGAGGAACTGCTGGGGGCGGTGTACGACCAGATCAGGGACGTCGCCTTCGAGAAGGTACGGGCTGCGGGTAACGCGGTGGGAACGCCGGTGGAGCGGCTGCGGCTGATGATCGACGCCAACGTTCGCATCCTCGAGGAGGATCCGCGGTTCGCCCGCGTCACGATGATCGAGATCTTCGGCGCCGGTCCAGTGGCCGAGCAGCATCGGCAGCGGGGCCTACGGGAGTCGGCCGCCGTAGTGGCGGGCATCATGCCGCCTCTGTTGCCCGGACGCGGCCTGGACCGGGACGCGGTCTCCATGGCCATCACGGTGGGAGTGAACGGGTTGTTCATGGACTGGGTGGCCAAGGGATTCAACATGACACGGGAGCAGGTCGTGGAGCACTCGATGCTGCTGGTCAAGGGCGTGCTGCACGAGGCGTGTGAACCCTGCTGACACTGCTCGGGTACGGGTTCAGTAGGACCTGGGCAGCCCGAGTTCGTGCTGGGCGATGTGGGCCAGGATCAGTTCCTCGGCGACGGGGATGCTCTTGGTGAGCCGGGCGTCGCGGAAAAGGCGGGCGACAGGGTATTCCAGGCTGTAGCCCATGCCTCCGTAGGTCTGGAGGGTGCGGTCGGTGGCCTGCCAGGCCGCGTCCGCGGCAGCGAGTTTGGCTATGTTGGCCTCCGTGCCACAGGGTTGATGCTGATCCCACAGCCAGGCCGCCTTGTACGTCATCAGCCTGGCCAGCTCGACCTGCGCCTTGATCTGGGCCAGAGGGAACGCGATTCCCTGATAGGCGCCGATCGGCTTGCCGAAGGGCGCGCGGTTGCCTGCATAGCCAGATGCGATCTTCAAGGCGAGTTCCGCGGCGCCGACGGCGCTGCCCGCCACGATGATGCGCTCCGGGTTCATGATCTCCCACAGCACGGCGAAGCCCTCATCGACCTTACCTATGACGTTCTCAGCGGGGACGCGTACCTCGTTGAGGAAGACCGCGCTGGATGCGATCGTGTTGTTGCCCAGTTTCGGAATGGGCTCATAC
The DNA here is from genome assembly GCF_039871825.1 of Nonomuraea sp. B12E4. Classification (NCBI taxonomy): domain Bacteria; kingdom Bacillati; phylum Actinomycetota; class Actinomycetes; order Streptosporangiales; family Streptosporangiaceae; genus Nonomuraea; species Nonomuraea sp. B12E4. The sequence continues at coordinate 26,008 of NZ_JBDPME010000044.1, forward strand.
GTGAGCGTGCCCTTGGCGACCGCCTCCTCGACGTCGACGAGGAGAACCGTGAACCCGCTGGTACGCGGCGTGGCCTCAGTTGCCGGGGTGGTACGGGTGACGAGCATCATGTACCGGGTCCGTTCGACACCAGAGACCCAGATCTTCTTTCCCGTCACGACGAAGTCATCGCCGTCCCGGACGGCCCGAGTACGGATGTTCATCGCGTTGCTACCGGTGTCGGCCTCGGTGATCGCGAAACAACCCTCGAACTCGCCCGCGGCCAGACCTGGCAGCAGCGCGCGCTTCTGCTCCTCGGTGCCGTGGCGGGCGATGGTGAGCGCTCCGAAGGCGGGGGTCAGGAGATAGAAGAAGCCACCGGCCACGCCGGCGCCGGAGGCCGAGAACGCCTCGGCGGCCACGACGAGCTCGAGCAGCCCGTGGCCCGCTCCCCCGTACTCCTCGGGCACGGCTAGGGCGAGCCAGCCACCCTCGATCAGGTCGCGCCAGACAGCCTCCGGCCATCGTTGTTCCGCGTCACAACGGTCCCAATACTCCAGCCCGTACCGCGACCCGACCGCGGCCACGCCGTCGCGCACGACACGAGCGCTTTCTGGCAGGTCGAAATCCACCCCGAACCCCCTCTTCGTTATCGTTCATCACGCTATCGGTACAGGTCCTGACGGCTTCGAGCGCGTCATGGCCCGGTCGCGTCGGCTCCGGTGTGGTGCTCGACCTTGTCGAGTTCGGCGAGGGCCCACAGGGCCCAGTCGCGCACCATTTCGAAGTTACGCAGACCGAAACCGGCGGCGAGCCAGCCGAACGGCACTTTCCCCTGTGAGGGATCCAGTGGATCGCTCGCCATCATCTCGCGAATGTCGTCGGCTTCCCTGGCGCTGCTGCCGGCGAGCTCTCGCAGGAGCTTGCGGGCGTCGTTGGCTTCGAGTGCCGGCAGCAGGAAGAGCCGGAGCACCAGCTCATTGCGGACCGCGTGACGTTGCTGCGGCGTCGTCATCCAAGAGTCGAACTCAGCGTGTCCCATGGCGGTCAGGGCGTAGCTGCGCCGTCCTCGCGCTCCTTCGGCGACGACCTCGATCAAGCCCTCTTCGGCGAGGCGGGCGAGCTCCGGGTAGATCCGGTTGTGGCCTGCCTGCCAGGCATAGCGTCCCAGTGGCCCTTCGAACGCCTTGGCCAGGTCGTAACCGCTTGCGGCCTGCTGTGCCAGCAGGCCGAGCAGGGCATAACGCAGGGACATGGTCCTCCTCTCTCATCACCAAACCGCTTATGTCCATACTGACATGTCAAAACAGAATATATCTATATAGACATATCCATTCGGACACGTTCGGGCTCGCCGCTGCGGAGGCGCGTGGCTTGCCGATGCCGGGTCGCCCGGTCGCATCTGATGGCAAGTGGCATCTGATACCTTCTGTCATCAGATGGACCGAGGGCATTTCAGGGGGGCATAGATGTATCTCACTCAGGGACTGCATCGTGCGTTGCAGCAAACACCGGAGCGGCCTGCCACGATCTACAAAGGTCGGGTCAGGACGTACCGGGAGAGTGCCGATCGGGTGGCCCGCCTCGCGGGCGCCCTGTTGGCTCTTGGCATGGCCGAGGGCGACAGATGCGCCATGGCCTCGCTCAACTCCGATCGCTATCACGAATACCTGCTGGCGACCTGGTGGCTGGGCGGGGTCGTCAACCCGATCAACGTCCGATGGAGCCCAGCGGAGATCGCCTACTCCCTGAACGAATCCGAGACCCACGTTCTGCTGGTCGACGACGCCTTGATGGGAGTCGTACCGGAACTGCGCGATCGGTGCCCAGGACTGACCACGGTCATCTACTGCGGTGAGGGTTCCGTGCCCCCTGATGGGATGCTGTCCTACGAAGACCTCATCGAAAGCGCACGACCCGTAGACGATGTACGGCGGGGCGAAAGCGCGCTGGCGGGGATCTTCTACACGGGAGGTACGACCGGATTTCCTAAGGGCGTCATGCTCAGCCACGTCGGCATGCTGACCTCGTCCATGGGCACGGAGATGCGCTCACGACTGGCGGCGCCGGGCGGCCGTCTGCTGCACGCCGCGCCGATGTTCCACCTCGCCGCCCTGGCGGCATGGACGACGACGCATGTGGGCGGCGGTACCCACGTCATCGTCCCGTCCTTCGAGCCGGTGACCGTCATGAACGCCGTTCAGGAACACCGGGTCAACGTCCTGCTGCTCGTACCCCTGATGCTTCAGGCACTAGTCGACCATCCCCAGATCGAATCCCATGATCTTTCGAGCATCACCGGGATCAGCTACGGCGGATCCCCCATCTCCGAGGCGTTGCTCGCCCGGTCGATGAAGGCGTTCCCGTCGGCGGAGTTCGCCCAGGTGTACGGGATGACCGAACTCGGCCCCGTAGCGGCCGTGCTGACTCATGCGGAGCACTGGCCGCAGGCACGGCTGCGCTCGGCGGGGCGGGCCGCTCCCCACTGCGAGATGAGAATCGTGGACGCCGATGACCAGGAGGTGCCGCGCGGCACCGTCGGAGAGATCGTTGCTCGTGGCGAGAACATGATGCTCGGGTACTGGAACAAACCGGGTGAGACTGGTGCCGCTCTTCGCGGGGGCTGGATGCACACCGGAGACGGCGGCTACATGGACGAGGACGGCTACGTCTTCATCGTCGATCGCCTGAAAGACATGATCATCTCCGGCGGAGAGAACGTCTACTCGGCCGAGGTGGAGAATGCCATCGAACAGCATCCCGCGGTCGCCGCCTGCGGGGTGATCGGCGTACCCGACGACCGGTGGGGCGAACGCGTCCACGCCGTGATCATGCTGCGGAACGGCATGTCCGTGACTGGCGAACAGATTCGCGATCACGTCAAGAGCCTCATCGCCGCCTATAAGGCGCCACGCAGCTGGGAGTTCGTCGATATGTTGCCGATCTCCGGCGCAGGCAAGGTGCTCAAGCGGGCGCTGCGAGAGAAGTACTGGAAGGAGGGCCACAGGCAGGTCGGCTAGGCCGCGGACTGCGGCAGGGCGGAAGTCGATGCCCTTCCGCCGGGGCCGCTGCGAGAGTGTTCACATGAAGAACGTGACCTTGTTCGCTTCCCGGCTGGAGCGCAAGCACCCGTTCCGCCGGTGGAAGACCTGGACGATGCCAGGCGGGCTGACGCTCACCGGATATTCGCGGGGCCAACGACGGGACGTTCTTCCACCCGCCTTCGACCCGGCCCAGGGCGGGGGTGGCTTCAAAGGAGGAGTTCGCCGTGGGCAAGGGCGGCTCGCACGCGGTAGCCAGTAGCTGCTCGTCCGGAATGTCGAGGCCCGCCGAGAAGGGTGGTCCGTCGACGCTGAGGTGGATCATGTCCGCCCACCTGCCGGGTTCGAGGGTTCCGATGTCCGCCCGCCCGAGTGCGGCCGCCCCACCCCGGGTGGCCATGAGGAGCATCTCCCGAGCGGTCATCGCGAGGGCATCCATGGCTGACAGGCGGGTGAGCATCGCCGCAAGCCTCATCTCCTCCCACAGGTCGAGATCATCATTGCTGGCCGGCCCGTCGGTACCCAGGCCTACGGCGACATCTGCGGCACGGAACGCGGCGAGGTCGGCCCTTCCTGAGGCGAGCTTGGCGTTGGAACCGGGGCAGTGACTGACGCCGACCCCGTGCTCGGCCAGCAGCTGCACATCCGCACCGGACAGGTGAACGCTGTGGGCTGCGAGGACTCGTCCGTTCAACAGGCCGGCCTTGCGCAGTAGCCGCGGCACTGAACCGTACTCGAGCCGCTGTTTGAGGTCCTCTGACTGGGACTCGGCGAGGTGAATGTGCACGAGAGCGCCACGAGCTGCTGCCGCCTCCGCTGTCGCCTCCAGTGCTTCGAATGGGAGCGTGTAGGCCGAGTGGGGGCCGTAGCACAGTTCGACGCGGTCGGCGGGTCCGAACCTCAAACCGTCCTGATCGATCCACTCGCCAATGGCGGCCATCGCACATCGCCAGTTTCTTCCTGGCAGGTCGAAATACACCGGCGCCACCAGTACGCGGCTGCCCGCATCGAGGGCGGCGGCCACGACCTGCTCACTATGAAAGTACATCTCGGCACTGGTCGTCACCCCGTACCGGAGCATCTCGATACAACCAAGCAACATGCCTGCGTACGCATCTCCCGGGCGCATGCGGTCCTCGGCCGGCCAGATGACGTCCTGGAGCCACGACATCAGCGGAAGGTCTCCGCCCATCCCCCTCAGCGGAGTCATCGCCGTGTGGGCGTGGGCGTTCACCAGGCCAGGCATCAGGATGCCGGAAAGTCGCGTCTCGATCGCCCCCTCGGTGGGCGGTGCCTCCGCGGCCCGGCCACAGTAAGTGATGCGGCCACTACCGTCCACATCAAGGATCGCGTCACGCACGACCGAGAAGTCAGCAGCAACGGGCAGAACGATCGGCGCGTAATACCGTCGCGCGTGGCTCATAGTCGATTTCAGCCAATCAGAGGTAGGTGGATTACAGGGGGTTCACTCCGGCGCGACTTCGGAAGACCGCCTGCCGACGGCGAAATCGTCATGGCCCGGCAGTGGAGACCCCAAGCGACAGCAGCGCTCGGCCGGAAGCAAAGATCTGATGTTATCGACAATCAGATGGCGCTTGCCATCTGATTGTCAGCGCCAGCGCTGTGAAGCTCACCACAGCTACGTCAGCCCACCGAGGCTTCGAATGTCTCCCGGAGTACACCCCTGACCAGCAGCATGGCGTGTTCGACGATCTGCTCGCGGGTCAGACTCGGTGAGTTGGTCAGCCAGTCCGTGAACACTCCGTTGACGCCGGCGACGAGCGCTCTCGCCACAACGGTCCGGTCAAGTCCGCGCTGTGGCTGTGGTTGGGGAAGCACGCTCGCCACGGCGTCCGCGTACTGCCTCAAGCCACGCTGGCGGTGCTTCTCGACGAGCGGTCCCGCGCCGAGCACCTCGATCAAGGCCACGCGGGCGTACCGAGGATCGGTCTCGAGCTTGCGTGCGTTGGCTTCGACCATTTGGTGGAGTCGTTCCACCAGTGTCGCGCCGGGATCTACCGCATCGATGATCTCTTCGAACGCGGCTTCGTGCGCCTTGTCGTACACCTCTGCGAGGAGTTCTTCCATGCCTGCGAAGCTCTCCGCGAAGTACCGATCCTGAAGACCGGCCTCGCGCAGGAGGGCACGGACGGACGTGGCGGCATACCCCTGAGTCCCGAACAACGCGAAACCGGCATCGAGCAGCCGAGCGCGCCTTTCGGCACGGCGTTGCTCAGCAGTCTTGCCACCATAATCTCTCATCGAGAGGACATTACTAAGGCTGCACCTGTGAAGCGCTCGCGGAGGCGCAAGCATGCGGCAACCGCGTGATTAAACCTGCACCTCCGCGCCCAGGGCGACCATCACTGCGCCTGTGCCGCGTCGGTCTCCCGCAGATCAAGGATCCAGGAGGCGGGATGGCCCAGGAGTAGTACCAGGAGCGAAAAGGCGCCGATTCCCGGGATGAGTGCCGCCAGGGCGAGAGCCAGCACCAGGAGGCCCGTGGCGACGATCGAGTCGAACAGCTGCCGGGCCGGAACGCCGCCACTGTGTTTGGCGATGTCGGGATCCGCACGAATGATCATGATCATCGCCAGCTGGCAGACGTTGCTGGCCAGCACCGTTGCGATGTAGAACGTCGCGGTGAATCGATCGTCGTTGAACCCGCCGATCATCTCGGTCGGGAACGGGATGACTGCGATGGTCAGGAGCCAGCACAGGTTCACCATCACCAACTGGTGGTTGTAGGCCTTGACCCGTTCGAAAAGCCGATGGTGGAAGATCCACAGGCGTGCGATGACGCCGAAGCTGATCAGGAAACTGAAGATCTTCCAGCCGTTCTCGGTGACTACCGCGATGGAGCTCGTGTGTGCGGCGACGGCCTCAGGGATCGCGTCGGCCAGTGGCAGGACGAGGAGGGTCAAGGCGATCGCGACAACCGCATCGCTGAAGAAGGTCAGTCGCTCTGGAGGCCGGTTCACGGTCGGTGGCATGACAAGATCCTTAGTATCTGGGGGCACGCTTGATCTGATGGAAGGTTTTATCAGATTTGCCGCGACCTCGGAGCCGGCCCCCATACCGGCTCCGATTCAGCCACGATGGCGTCGATCCGCAGGTGCGGTTCATGAGCCGCTCATGCGATCAACTGCTTCGTCAGCGATGTCGCGCAGTGGTTCGCTGTTTCCAGTACATGAAATCGGCCACGGACTCGGCGGTGGCCTCGTCGACTACGAGTCTCGCCGCACGTTCGGCGATCCCCAGCACGGCCGCGTTGGTCGGCGCCGACACGATGGATGGCATGACGGAGGCGTCGGCCACCCGCAGGCCGTCGACGCCGTGCACCCGTAGCAGCGGATCGACCACGGCCAGCCCGGCCGTGCCGATCCGGCAGGTGCCCACAGGATGGAAGTACGTGGTCGTGCTGCGCCTGATGTAATCACGGGCCGCGTCGTCGTCGCGGACGTGATCGCCGGGAAGGAGTTCGGCCGCGCGCCATGGCGCGAGCGCGTCGCTTTCGCCGATGGCACGCGCCAGTCGCATGCCGGCGACCATGCGATCGAGATCCCAGTCATCAGCGAGATAGGCCGGGTTGAGAACCGGCGGGACGGTCGGGTCGGCGCTCTGCAGCCGGAGCGAACCGCGGCTCACCGGGCTCACCAGCGAGAAGAAGATGGAATATCCGTCGGGCCGCGCGCCCGACCAGTGCAGTTCCATGGCCGCGGGGACGAAGCTGATGAGCAGATCCGGATCGACGTTCTCGGCGCTGCGGGCGATCACGCGCGCCTGTGTCGAAGGGTCGGCGTCGACGGGCTGCTTGGCGGCGTACGTCACCCAGCTCAACGGATGATCGTGCAGATTCCAGCCGACACCGGGAAGATCCACGACTACGTCGATGCCCAGGTCGCGAAGGTGCCTGGCGGGCCCGATGCCGGACAGCATGAGGATCTGCGGAGACCCGATCGCACCGGCGCTCAGGATCACTTCACGGTCGGCGCACACCGTACGCACCTCGCCGCCCACGACGTATTCGGCGCCGTGGCATCGCGTTCCGGCGAGCAGCAGTCGCCGGACGTGCGCACCCGTGATGACCGTGAGGTTGGGACGAGACAGCGCCGGACGCAGGTAGGCGTCGGCCGCACTTTGCCGTCGACCCGCGACGACATTCCGTTCGCTCCATGACACTCCCTCGTTCTCCGTGCCATTGCCGTCCTCGCAAGCCGGGTATCCCGCCTCGACAGCGGCGTCGTATGAGGCGCGAGACAACGGCCCGGGAGGGGGACCGGACGTGATGAGCATCGGCCCGTCGGTACCGCGCTCTCGGGGATCGCGGCCTTGGGCGCTTTCGCTGCGCTTGAGAAAGGGCAGCATCATGGTGTAGTTCCAGCGGGTGGCGCCTTGTTTCTCCCAGGCGTCGTAGCCCGACCGGTGCCCACGATCGTGCATCATGCCGTTGATGCTGCTCGACCCGCCCAGCACCTTGCCGCGCGGCCATTTGTGGACGAAGCCCTCAGTTCCCGCCTGGGGCGTCGTGGAGTAGGCCCAATCGACCGATGAATTCCATAGGCCAATGGCGGACACCGAATCCCCGTTGTACATGCCTTCAGGGCCTTCGCTCGCTCCCGCTTCCAGAAGCACCACACGTGTGTTCGGATCCTCCGACAGACGTGCGGCGAGGACGCTGCCGGCTGTGCCGCCTCCGATGACGACGTAGTCGTAGCTCTCCTTGTCGGCCATGTAAGCGTGCTCACTTTCTCTAGGTGGATGGTGGCCCATCTGATGGCATACGTCACCAGATGTCGCATCTGATGCTACCTGCCATCAGATATCTCCAGAGAGCCGGATCCCTGCGAGGGTCGATCGTTTGCGCTCGCTCCGATATCTGATGTAGTCTGCCATCAGATGGCGCATGCTATCAGATCGAGACGATGTATTTCAGTGGCGCGGACGATGCGCACTTCGACACCACAGGTCGCTGAACTGGTCTTTTGCAGCGGGCACGAGTGCGGCGTTGAGCAGCCTTGCCACTAGACCGCGGCCGCTCATTTGATCGTGCGCACCTGCGACGACGCCCTTCGCACCAGCCTTTTCAAGGAGAGCCTTCCGTGACGGTCATCACTAAATACGCCTACGATCCTGAGCTGGTCGCAGCGGCGGTGGAGCTTCCCAAGCCCGAGTCCAGTAGCGTCCAGGCTGCCCGCGCCCAGCTCGCGGACATGATGAGCCAGTTCCCCGCGCCTGACACCGCCGGGGTGACAATCACGGACCACCTCGTGCCCGGTCCCGACGGCGCCCCCGACGTCCCGGTGCGGATCTACCGCCCCGACTCCCAACCAGCCCCCGTCGGGATCCTCGATGCGCACGCCGGCCGCTTCATCCTTGGCGGCATCGAGGTGTCGCACGCCGGTAACGTCGCGATGGCGCGGGGCGTCGGCGCGGTCGTTGTCTCGGTGGACTACCGGCTGGCCCCGGAGCATCCGTTCCCTGCCGGCCTGGAGGACTGCTACGCCGCGCTCTCATGGTTCTCCGCGCACGCCGCGGAGTTCGGTGTGGACCCCGAGCGGATCGCGATCCACGGAGAGAGCGCAGGAGGGGGCCTGTGCGCCGGGCTGGCACTGCTCGCCCGCGACCGCGGCGGGCCGTCGATCGCCTTCCAATACCTGGCCTTCCCCCAGTTGGACGACCGCTTGCGCACGCCGAGTATGACGGCATTCGTTGACACGCCGCTGTGGGACCGCCCGGCTGCCATCCAGAGCTGGGATGCCTACCTGGGAGCGGGTCACAGCGGTACCGACGACGTCCCGTGCTACGCCGCCCCGGCCAGAGCCACCGACCTCTCTCGCCTGCCGCCCGCCTACATCTCGGCGAAGGAGTTCGACCCGTTGCGCGACGAGGACATCGCCTACGCGACAGCGCTGATCGCCGCAGGCGTTCCCGTTGAACTCCACCTGTTTCCCGGAACCTTCCACGGCTCAGCTGTGATCGCCAGCGCCGAGGTGTCCAGACGAGAGACGACGGAGCGGATCGCTGTGCTCCGCAAAGCCCTGGGGGCGTAGGTGCTGCATCACGAGCAGTCGTCCACCACCGAACTCGTGGAAACCGCAACATGGCTTGACCCGATTCCTTGATGACCTTTGTCCCGGGTTCCGCAGCTGGTAGTCACACGAGATCGCGAATGTGGGTGTTGACCTGCGAGAACGCTCGCTAAGGTGATCAAGGTCGTGTGTCCACGCCCTGATATCGGGATGAGTCAGCTGTTGTCGGGGTTCAGGCTGGCTCGAAGGCTGATACCCGTGCTGGGGGTTTGATCCCGAGTGCCTTGAAGATGGCGGTCTGGGCGGGTGTGATCGGGGTGGTCTGCACGATGCTCCCGGCCGGTCCGCGGGGCGGGGGTTGTGCAGGATGAGGTGGTGGCCGCTCGGCGAACTCCTCGCTGGCGTCGGTCAGGTCCCCGCGATCCGGTCGAATTCGGCGTCGTCGGGGTAGCGGGCGGCGTCAGCGCGGAATGCCGCGACCACGGCTGGGGCGGTCTGCGCCCAGAAGTGATGCATGACCCGATACCTGACGTTGGTGAAGGAGACCAGGCAGTTGCGATCGGTGTCGCCGTAGCCGAACACCTCGCGGGCCGCGTCATTGATGGCGGTGAAGTTCCAGTGCCGGTCGCGCACGTAGGCGGGGCGCGGCGACCAGGCATCCAGCAGCCGCAGCAGTTCCGGGGAGACGAGCCGGGAAGGCGCGGGCGCCGGTGGCGCCATGCCGGACACCGCGTCAAGGGGAAGGAAGTGCTACGGAGCTGGTCGTCTGGCTCTCCGGCCTACGACCTGAGGAGCGGCAGTTCTCGCTTGCGGCAGATAGTACTAAATCGTATAATCCGAAATCGTGAAGTCTGAATCCGTGCTATCTGAATGGTCGGCTCTTCTCGCCTTGCAGCGAGCCACCCATGCCACTCTGCAAGTGCTCGCTGCGGAACTCGTCGACCTGGACCTGACCGCCTCCGAGATCAACGCGCTGGCGAACCTGGCCGACGGCCGAGGCCGGACTGTGTCTGAACTAGGCGCGGCCGTAGGCACCCGCCCCACCACGCTGACCAGCGTGCTGGACCGCCTGGAACGACGCGGCCACATCACCCGCGGCACCCGTCCTGGAGATCGCCGGGCGGTACTCATCGAACTGACCTCGTCCGGGCAACTGGCCGCCACCATGATTCGGCAGGCCATCGCCGACTTGGAGCACCGCGCGCTCGACGGTCTCCCAGATGACGCGATCGCCCACTTGCGCGCTGCCCTGCAAGCCCTGACAGAGGTGCCCTCATGACCAAGCATCCCTCCGATGAACACGTCGTCGGTGCCGCCGACTTCGATGCGTTGATGGCCGAGGTGATGGCGACCGCTGAGCGGTTCGGCCACCGGGAACATGTCCATCTGACGTGGCTGGCCGTGCGACGGGTTGGTGTGTCTGCGGCGGTCGGCCTGGTCAGCGACGGCATCCAGCGCACCGCCCGCTATGCGAAGGTGCCCCAGAAGTACCACGTGACCATGAGCCGGGCCTGGGTTGAACTGGTTGGTCACCACGCGGCCGAACACGGCGAAGACGATTTCACCGAGTTCGCCGGCCACCATCCTGCCCTGCTCGACAAGCGCCTTCTGACCCGCTTCTACCGTCCGGTGACGCTGGCCTCCGCACAGGCCAAGACCAGCTGGGTGGAACCCGACCTCGCTCCATTCCCGTGGCAGGACACGGGCTGGCGACAACCCCAGGAGGAAGGGGCACGGCGACCGTAACCGGGCAATGACGCACGGGTTCCCCACGTTTGAAGGCCGGCTGGACCCGTGCGGTCTGCTCTCACTCGCTCTGATCTGACGGGCCTCTCTCGCCTACCCGGTGTGACTTGGATCGTTTGACAACGTGATTTTGGGATCGCTATTTGTCGTGGTCGATCCTGGCTGGAGCCGTTGTTGAGCCCGATCGCGCTGGCACGGCGTCCGCCTGGCAACGCTGTCGAGTCCACTGAAGCTGTAAGGGATCGACGCGGGAGTCGGGGCCCTTGGTGACCTTGGTGCGATGCCGGACGGTGGCGAAGGTCGACTCGATCGGATTGGTGGTGCGCAGATGCCGCCAGTGCTCGGCCGGGTAGTCGTAGAAGGCCAGCAGCTCCTCCACGTCGTCGGTGACCTTGGCGACGACCTTGGGGAACTTCGCGCCGTAGGCGGCCTCGAAGGCGGCGACCGCGGCCAGCGCCTGGTCCTTGCTCTCTCGGCGTTCCAGATCTCGGCCAGCGCCTTCTTCGTGCCCGGGTGGGCCGACTTCGGCAACGCCCCTAGCACGTTAGCGATTTTGTGAAACCAGCAGCGCTGTGCTCTGGCCTGCGGAAACACCTCGGCCAGGGCCGACCAGAAGCCGAGCGCGCCGTCCCCGACCGCGAGCACCGGGGCGCGCATGCCGCGCCGGGTGCAATCACGCAGCAGGTCTGCCCAGGACTCGGCCGACTCGCGGTAGCCGTCGGCCAGCGCGACGAGTTCCTTGCGACCGTCGGCGCGCACCCCGATCAGCACCAGCAGGCAGAGTTTGTGCTCTTCCAGCCGGATGTTGACGTGGATGCCGTCGGCCCACAGGTAGACGTAGTCGACGTTCGACAGGTCGCGTCCGGCGAAGGTGCGCTGCTCGGCTTTCCACTGCTCGGTGAGTTTGGTGATGACCGGCGCCGACAGGCCGTTGGCGGAGCCGAGGAACTGGCCCAGCGCCGGGACGAAGTCGCCGGTGGACAGGCCGTGCAGGTAGAGGAGCGGCAGTACCTCGGTGATGGCCGGGCTCTTGCGGCACCAGGGCGGCAGGATGGCCGAGGAGAAGCGCCGGCGTTCGCCGGTGGCCTGGTCGATGCGCTTGTCGTTGACGCGAGGGGCGTGCACCTCGACCGCGCCGGCGCTGGTCAGCGCCTGCCGGGGCTGGTGGTGGCCGTACGGACGACCAGGCGGCGGCCGGCCTCATCACGCTCTTCGGCGAAGGCGGCGATATAGGCGTCGACCTCGGCTTTGAGCGCTTCGGCGAGCATCCGGCGGGCGCCTTCGCGGACCAGCTCGTCGATCAGCGCGGGTGAGGGGCCGGAGGCGGACGCGTCGCGGTCGTCCGTCGGCGGGGTCAGGGACTACGGTGAGCACGGGTGTGCCTTCCCGACCGACGTTGGCGCGTCGGTCATGTCTTGAGAACTCGCTTGATCATCGGGAAGGTACACCTCCTCCCGACCGATCCACAGGTCTCAAGCATTGCTCCGACACATGCCGCCCGTCGGACTGTTGAGGTCCGAATCCGGCCAGCCGGGAACGGGTGGACGTCCCTAGGATCAACTCCATGTCAAAGGCCGAAATCTTCGCATCTCTTCACAAAAAGGGTGACCCTCTTCTCTTGGCCAACGCCTGGGATGTCGCCTCGGCGGTCGTCATCGCCGACGTCGGCGCCAAGGCTGTCGCCACCACCAGCGCGGGCGTCGCCTGGTCGCTCGGCGTCCCCGACGGCGCCGATCTGGGGGCGGAGCGTGCCGCCGCGGTCATCGAGCGGATCGCGGCGGCGGTACCCCTGCCGGTCTCCGCCGACATCGAGGCCGGCTACGGCGATGTCGAGGCCACCACCACCGCCGTCCTCCAGGCCGGTGCCGTGGGCGTGAACATCGAGGACGCGTCGGGCGACGGCCTGCTCGACCCGGCCGAGCAGGCCGATCGCCTGGCCGCCGTGCGCGCGGCAGCCGACTGCCTCGGCATATCGGCATGGATCAACGCACGCACAGACGTCTTCCTTCTTGACACCGATAACGGCGTCCAGGAGGCACTGAAGCGCTCTGAGGCCTACGCCGCTGCCGGGGCAAGCAGCCTGTTCGTCCCCGGCTTGACCGATCTGGCGGCGATCACCGAGCTGGCGGCCGGGCCGTTGCCCATCGCCGTCATGGCCTGGGCGGGCACGCCGTCCGTCGCCGAATTCGCCGCGGCCGGCGCGGTACGCATCAGCCTCGGACCCTCGATCGCCCAGGCCTCCTATGCCGTCGTGGCCCACTCGACCGCCGAGCTTTTGTCATCCGGGACGTACGACAAGACCGCCGACGCCCTGCTGTACGAGGACTTGCAGAGGCTCACCCAGCCGAGGGCGTGAAGCGGGCCCACGTGCTCTGCATGACGGGGACCTCGAAGTAGCAGATTCGGGTAGTCGGGGCAGGCGCTCGGTGGCTATGACGATGAGAATGTGTTACGTCATCGCCCGGTGCCTGCTATCTATCGCGTGACCTCTTAGTAGCCCGGTCCGTAAGTCATTCGAGGGCTCACGCGACTGCTGGCACTGCGGAAGGCTGGTTGCCGCAGCCGGCGGGCTGCTGGGAGTGGCACTTCGTCTGTTCATGCCGCTCGATCCGGGCCATCAGGTCATCGAGGTCGGCTGGGGTGAACTTCCATCTGAAGGACCGGGCGGTCTGGTAGTAGCGACACTCTAAGGCGATCAGCCGGTCTTCGACCTGGTCAAGGCCGGTGAAGTCGTTGGACGTGACGACCTGGCGCTGCACGATGGAGAAGAAGATCTCGATCTGGTTGAGCCGGGATGCACCCACGGGGGGGTGGACCATCACTGCGTTGGAAAACCGCGCGGTGAGTTGGTCGGTGGCTGTCTTACCAGGGATCGTCGGGAAAACGGTGGGATTGCGGCCGAGCAAGGCGGTACGTACGGCGGTCACCTGCGAGAACGGTCTCCTGTCTCAGGACTCGTCTCCGTCTTGCGGACACTCTCGTGAGCTGTCAAGGTCACCAGTTATGAGGATGTCGATGTTTATGGTGGCCTTGTAGCTGGTCCGATCAACGATGCCTCTTGCCTGGTACTTGGAGATGGCGCGCTTGTCGACGCGGGGGCGAGTGCGGATACGACAGGGCGGGCATGAGGTGAGCCAGGACTTGTCGGCCGATGGCGCCTACCAGGTCGACGACGGTCTCGGCGAGAATATTCGCTGCGCGGATCACCTGGTCTCGAGCGGCGTGCAAGGCGATGCTGAAGCTGGCTCGGTCCGGATCGAGACCGGGGAGAGTGGCGGTGGCGTCGGCCATCACTGTGCGCAGGAGATGGTAGGTGATGATCTCCTGCTGGATTCCGGCGGGAGTGCGGGCACGCAGCACGCGCCCGCCCAGGATCGTGGACTTGATCTCCAAATAGGCGCTCTCGATCTCCTTCCGCTCGTGATACAGGCGCGTTCGGCATCGGTCTGGGCCTGGCGGGGGCCTCGGCCTGCTGGTCGGCGGCCTGAGCGATGGCGCTGGCAGCGGCCAGCTGCTTGTCGAGGTCGCGGTTGGCCTTGATCAGCTCGCGGTTGGTCGTGGCCAGCGCTTCGGCGCGCTGGTAGTCCTGCTGCTGTTCGCGCTGGGTGTGGGCGGCGGCCGCGCTTTGGTCGGCGGCCTTTTGCTCGGCGGCGCGGCGGCCTTCGTGCTCGACCACTTGCAGGCAGGCCGCCTGCACCTGGCGCTCGCTGTCGGCGTCGCGGGTCATCCGCTCGGCGGTGCGGCGCGCCTGCTCAGCCGCTCCCATTCGGCCACCGCGGCGGCGGCCCGGCGGGCCTCGGCCGAGCGGGCGGCCTCGGCGACGGCTCGGCGGGAGGCCTTGGCGGCGGCGATGCCGGCCAGCGCGCTGTCCCGGACAGCCTGGCCGGCTCGGCGTGGCCCCGCAGCGCCGCCAGGCGGCCTCCAGTTGGGCGCGCAGCTCGGCGACCGCGGCCAGGACCAGGGCGCCGGCCGGGTCGTACAGAGCCAGGGTTCCGTCGACGCCGGCGGAGTGCGCGGCCCGGCGCTCGCCCTGGCGCTGGTCACCGTCGACGACAGCACGACTGAGATCATCGCCTGGTTCCTCGACGGTGGCCGGGAAGCGCGGCGGATGCACCACTCGGTCTGACTCGATAAGAATGGCCGTCACTGACGCCCGCCGTCACAGGCCTATCGGCGAAGCCGCCACCCTTGTGAGAGCTTTTGCTAGGCTGGCTTGGTGCTCCTGGCCAGCCAAGTTGTGATGGCCAGCACCACGGCCGCTGTCATACCGAGCGCCCCCAGGCTCACAATCTGGGCGAACCCGCCCGGCAGCACCGCCGCGATCAAGAATGGCGCCATCGTGACGGCCACACGCCGGCCGACGGGGGAGCGCAGCGCCATCACGGCCACCGTGCCCAGGGCGGCAAGCACCAGGACGACCCCGAACACTCTGGGGATCATGGCGCCGACGACACACGCGATCAGCACCCCGCCCGTCCAGGCGAGCAGCCGGCGGCTGCCGAGCGGGCCCGGGCTGGGCGACGGTGCAAGGGTGAGCATGGCCGCGCATACGCACGCCGGAAGGGTGGTCAGCAGTGCGCTGACGGCGATCAGTGGCTGTCCTGAGGCGAGGAGTACATCGCCCATCACGACGGTACCTTTGGACAGGGGCATAAGTCCGATCGTCGTGTCCGCCGTCTGCAGCGCCACCATGGCCCATGCGCAGGCGGCCGCGGCCCGGCGCCGCCCCAACCATGCCAGCAGCACGATCAGTGCGTACGGCAGGGCGTAGACGAGTCCCTGGAAGCTTTGGTCGAAGGCGAGTCGGCCGGCGAGCGCGGCGGCGCGGAACAGGCCGGCGCCGAAGAGGACGAGGGGGGCGAGGAGGGCGGCGAGATCGACGGCGTGCCGCCAGCGCCAGCGAGAGCCAGGTGAGACCGCGCGGCGCAGCCGGATCGCCAGACCGCCGCGCACCAGGTCGAGCGCGTCGCGGCCGGTCGGCCGGTTTTGCTCCGGGGGTGAGGAGGCCAGCAGTACGGCGAGCATCTCTTCCCCGTGCCGTGCCCGGTGGTCTTTCGGGTACCAGGCGAGCCATCGGCGGTAGCGCCGTTCCCGCGCGGTCACGACGCACCGTCGAGGGACGGCCGGAGGGACGGGAGGCGGCGTAGCCGGGTGGCGGCGGTTTCCGCGTTGCGGCGCAGCCGTTCGACCTCGGTCGCCAGCCGGGAGCCGCCCTCGGCGGTGAGCCGGTAGTAGCGCCGGGCCCGGCCGTCCACGACCTCTTCCCGGTCGCTCTCGATCAGCTGCTCGCCCTGGAGGCGGTCGAGCGCGGCGTAGAGCGTGCCGGCGCGCAGCCGCACTCGCCCGCCGGAGATCTCCAGGACGTCTGTGATGATGCCGTAGCCGTGCTGCGGGCCGGCGGCCAGGGCGGTAAGGATCAGGAACGTCGGCTCTTGTATAGATTTTTCTGGCACATCGTCGATATATATCGATCATCTGCCTATCGTGTAACTGGTTGGGAGACTTCTGAAGACGTTGTGCGGTGTTTTTCCTGATCAGCTGGTTGGAGATCACGCTTTGGGCGTGGTGACACCGTGCCGAGCAGTCGGCAGTCGAGTTTGGCGCTGTCCTCTATCCAGCTGTGTCGGAGCCGTTCTCGTCTTCGGGCACGCCGTAGTGCTCGGCGAGCGTTACGCTGTCCCAGCCGGCCGCGCGAAGCAAGACCGGAACGGCTACTCGTCCCAGACTCCGGTCGACGAAGAACTTACGTGGCTGTTCGGGCGGCGACACGGAGGACGTCTTCGACCTCTTTCTGGCTAGACCGAACTCCTCGGCGACAACATCAACGGGTTCGCCGGCCTGGAAGAGGTCAATGACGGCTTCCAGTTTGGCGCCGCCGTGCGCGAGTCGGGGGCGGCCGAAGCGTGGTTAGATCCAGATCCGCCCTTCGGGCGTGCTCGCGTGGATGAGAATCAGTGAGTGTGCTGCCCGCTGACGTCGGTCCCCTCTGCGCCAAGCTCAAGTGAGACACTCGGGGACGAACAACCCAGACTGGTCTCAGTAGGGCGAGGACAGATACAGAGCAGACAGTGACGATGACCATGCACGACATGCAGGCCGACGGGCCAGCCGGCAGAGGCCCGCGGGGTGACCGCCCCAAACGCCGCACGTTCAGCGCCGAATACAAAGCGCGGATCATCGCGGAGTACGTGGCGGCCGAGCACGGCGGAAAGGGCGAGATCTGCCGCCGCGAAGGCCTGTACGACACGACGGTTAATCGGTGGCGTCGGCAACGAGATGAAGCGGCCCGGCGAGCGCTTGCGGGCGAGCGCTCGGTGCCGACGGCCGAGGCGGCACAGGACAAGGCCGATCAAAAAGCGGCGGCGGCGCGGGCGGCGAAATTGGAGCGGGAGAACGCGCGGCTGGCCGACAAGCTGGCGCGAACCGAAGCGTCGTTGGAAATCGTGGGAAAGTGCACGCGCTCTTGGAGAGCATCTCCGAGAGCGCGGATTCGGACCCTTCGTAGCCGATCTCCGCGCCGAAGAGCAAGAACGGTTGGAGCCGCTGCTCGGTATCAAGGCTTCGTGCCGGATTTCCGGGCTGGCGCGGGCGACGCTGTATCGCCGCCGCGCGCCCCGACCGGCGGGCGGTGCGCCGACCGTGCGACCGTCGCCGCCCAATGCGCTGTCGGCGCAGGAAAAGGCGCAACTGCTGGCCGCGCTTTTCCCGATACGCCCTGACCCAATTACCCAATGTCGTATCGTGCACGCCGATCTCACGCGCTACGGCTGCGATCGACCGGGAGTTCTCCACCACTTCGCGGGCCGCTGTCTCGCGGAACTCCGGGGAGAAACTCTTCCTCTTTCCTGCCACCTACACCCTGCCCTTCCGAGACAAACCCTACTAGGGTCCGCAGTCCGGAAGGTTGGGGGGCAGGTCAATATACCGTGCCTACGGCCTCCCGTACGGCCACTTTGCCCCATGTTGAAGGGCCACCGTACAGGGCAAAGTCACGGGATCGACCCGAGGTTCACGATCAGAAACTTATCGTTGCGGGGCAAGACCAGAAGGCGAGGGTCCGAGCCGGGCAGGTATCTGACCCCAGACGCATCGACCTTCAGATCAACCGCCGTACCGGTCTTGATGTCGTAGAGGGCACTCCATCCTGGACCATCGCCAGTAAGAAAGCGGTCGAGACGGAGGGCCTGCGGGCCCACGGCCGAGAAGGGCAGCGAGACCTTTCTCCCTTCCTGGCCATCGCGTCCCTGGATGCCTGCTTCCGTGGTGTCCGCCAAGCTGCTGATGCACTGCGTGATCCCGCACGCCAATGGTTGTGAGTTCTGCCGGGTTACCGCTGCACGACGCTCACCGCTTTCGACGTTGAGAACCGTCTGGTACGGGGCGCTCCGGTGCTCGCGCGGGCCGGGCGATCCAGCCCATGGCCACTGGAAGATGTGCAAGCCTTGGGTTCCGGCTATTGCCTGTGGGTCTCCCCCGGCGAAGGGGACCTTGAATACACCCATGCTGCCCATGGACCAGGCGAAGCCGTCAGGCAGAACGGTCAGGGCCGTGATGAGCCCGTCACGGGATCGTGGCGGCAGGGGGAATGAGGTGACAATGGCTGGCTCGCCTCCCGACGCGGGGACCGACCACAGGTCGGCGATCTCTTTCCCATCTTTCTTGCGGGCCGTCCACCACGCTATGTGCCCGTTTCCGGCGGTGAAGCCGTCGGCGAAGAGGGAGGTCCCTTGAGGGGTTGGGATATTACTGAGCTTTCTTGTTGTACCATTTTTCAGGTTGTAGGCTAGGACGCTGTCTGCCTTCTCGAATGTGGATTCGGCGGTGATGAGCACCGTGGTCTCGTCGAGGAACGCTCTTGGTCGGACCTTTCCGCCGTCAGGCAGTTTGGTTGGCATCTCATGAGCTGCCTGCGGCCACACGTCGTCGATGCGCTGCTCAGGACTCGTGACGGGGGCGGAAGCAACCTTCGCACCGACGGTGGGCTCGGACGGTGACGCAGGTAAGAAGCGTAAGCCCGCAAAAGCACCTCCGGCTACGATTGCCGTTACCGCGATCGCGGCCGCTGCAGTTCTCCCGCGACTCCGCTTGCGTCTCACGGTGGCATCGCCCAGCGTTTCAAAGGCTTGAGGCATGTCGCCTTCCCTTCGGTCCCTCATCATGGGCTAAACGTATACCCAGCTATCGCAGTTGAATACCCGTATGGTGCCACCGGAGAGCGCATCGCGGTTACACGCTTGGATTGCTATTTCGTAGGGCGAGGCGTTGTAGTCTCTAATGGTGTCGGCACCTGCGGTCTGATCAACATAGCTGGTCAATCCCCACTGATCTCGGCTGCGCAGCCGGACGCCGTAGCCGTCAGCTTCGTAGTCGTAGACCCTGAAGGTAGGCGATCCGTTGGGGCTGTTCGGGATGGTGTCCCAGTAGTCCCCTTCCCCTGAATAATCAGTTGTGGCAGAGACCGCCAGCAGCGCCGCCGATGCCCCTTGCCCAACCGCGAGAACCAGCGCAGCAGTCAGCGGCGCAATGAGCAGCCATTTCATTTTCCTCATGTACGAACAGCCTCCTCAGGCTTCGATGTACGACGAAGAACGGCGCGGCCATAACGCCCGCCGGCGCAAATGATCAATCAGCTGTCGGACTAGATGTTAACAAGCGTTTTACCCAAGAGAAAGCGCAAAGTCAGAGCAACTTTGAACTCCCGCGACGGAATGATCTAAGTTCTCATCGGGCATGGCTGGCGGGCGGGCTTGACAGGTTGCGCGGGTCGGGCCAGGCAGACGCCAAGGCCTTGACGATCGTCTGCCGGCAGACCCGATACTTCTTTTCGATCGCACAGCCAGACATCCCCGTAGGGTGTAGCTCTTTTGCAGTGACTTGCTGAGCTGGGCGTTCGCTGCCCTGGCTGTTGGATCGCATTACCGGCTTCTACCGTGGGTGCAGGCATGCGAGGCGGTGGTGGCGATGGGGTGCTGCGTCACGAAGTGGCAGTACTACGACGCCAGGTCGAACGCCCCAAGCCGGATTGGGCTGATCGAGCCGTCCTGGCGGCGTTGGCCTGGTGGCTGCCGGCAGTGCTGCGCGCTCATCGGCTGGTTGCCCCGGCGACACTGCTGTCGTGGCATCTTTCGGTCCTCGACGAGGATATCGCCGCAACTCCGGGTGGGCCGAGCACGGGCAGGGTGGAGAAGGCCAAGCGCCGCCGTCATGGCCTGCCGAACTTCAAGCTCGTGCGGTTCGCAGACGACTGGTGCCTGATGGTCTCGGGTTCCGAGGCCGACGCCGAAGCACTCCGGGACCAGATCACTGAGATCTTGTTCACGATGGGCCTGCGCTTGTCACAGGACAAGACCCTGATCACTCGCATCGACGCGGTAGAAGGTGCGGGTCGCCGTCCACCATTCCCGGTCGGTGAAACGGCCTGTGATGCGGCCCATCATGCAGAAATAGCTGTGCAGATCCTCGTCGTACGTGTCGTGTCCGGCGAGTTCCAGCCCTTCCGTCAGAGGCTGGTATTCGGGGAGGTCCACGGGTTCACCCGGCTCCTGCGGCGGAGTGACGTCGCCGAGCATCTCACCGTCGTAGTAGAGGTGCAGCGGCGAAAGCCCTGGACCTACTTCCCCTGTGTAGTCGATTTCGAATACCCGTCGCTTTCCCAGATTGGGGAGCCCGAGTGGATGCAAGTACAGGTTGAAAGCGAAGAGGTGTGTCCAACCGGGTGCGTGCGGGCCGATCCAGATCCCCACCTCCGGGTACCCGCGGTAAACGCTGGTCCCCAGGGTGTCCAATCCGCACTCCACGCGTGACTCCGCGTCGACCCCGAACAGCACGGCCACTTCCTCCGGATCGTCACCCTCGACCCAGAGGGCGTGAAATGCGTTCTCCAGTCCCTGCCCGTACTCGGCCAGGAGGTCCCACTGGTTCTCCGCCGGGAGGTCCTGCCTGAAATCAGGTGTCACCGTACGTCCTCTTCTCGTGACGACGGGGTCGCACGGCGCCGGGCCGTGCAACCCCGTTTTTTCATCTGCTAATCGTCAGTCGACGATCTTAACCCAGAATGGGCTGTCGCTGGTCTTGGTGAGAGTGTTGACCGGATCGTAGTTGAGCAGCCGGTAGTAACCGTAGAACATCGCCAACGCCTTACCGTGCAAGTTGTTGTGGCGGTAGCGAACTGCCTGGACCGAGTAGTTAAGCTTGTCCTTGGCCGCCCCCTCCTGGGTGGAGGCGAAAGGATACTCGTCGCACTGCGTTTCATCCCAATCCCAGCCGTACTGCTCGTACACGCCCTGGGTGTAGTACTTGCAGTAGTTGGCCCTTGTCTGCAACGAATAGTTGTTGTCCGCCTGCACCGTGAACGCGAATCCCGAGAAGACCTGTCGATTCTTTCGGTCACTACACAGGTTGAATTCGTAGAGCCGGTCATGTGGTCACGGTGGTCTCCTCGATGATGAGTCCGGTCTGAGCCAGGCAGCCATCGATCAGGTGGGGCCGGTACTGGAGCTTCTTGAGCATGCGCTTGACGATCCGGACGAGTGCGGTCAGGTCGGTGACCACGAAGTTGGCCATGGAGCGCCGCATCAGCGACCAGATACCTTCCGTCGGGTTCAGTTCGGGGGCGTAGGCCGGGAGCTGGTAGATGCGTAACCAGTCGGCGTTGGCCTCGGCGAAGCGGGCCAGTTCGGCGACCAGGTGCACGCTCAGGTTGTCCCAGCACCACACGAGTGGGGTGCCGAGCTGCTGGTGGACGGCGACGATGAGGTCGCGGTAGTCGCTCCAGGTGAAGCTCTTGGGCTCGTTCTTGCGCCCGTGGTAGATGAGTAGCTTGTACATCAGGTGCGGGCGGTGCCCGGGCCGGTAGCAGACCACGCCGGCGATGTTGACCCGGCCGCTGCCCTTGCCGCGTACCGTCACCACCGGGCGGGCGCCGCGTGGTGCCCATGTGCGTCCTTTCGGCGGCCTCAGCCCCTGACCTGCTTCGTCCTCGAAGCAGATGTAGGCGCCCAGGTCCGCCGCGGTGGTTTTACGGCCGGCCACACCTCCTGCTCCCAGGTGGTGATGGCCTGCTCATCGCGTTCCATCGCGCGTCGGGAGGGAACCTGTACCGACCAGTCGTGCCGTCGTAGCAGCTTGCTGACGCCCTCGATGGTGTAGCCGATGTGGAACAGTTTGCCGATCAGCGTCTTGACCCGGCCCAGGGTCCAGCGCTGGTCATCGCCGAACCCGTGCGCCAGCGGGCCCCGGTTCAGCTCGGTCTCCAGCCGGGCCCACTGCGCCGGTGTCAGCTTTTCGCGTGAGACCGGCCCTTTCGAGCGCAGCGCCTCGATGCCGCCCTCGCGCCAGGACTTGCGCCATCTGGCCACCGTCCGCTCGTGGACTCGCAGCTCACGAGCGATCTGTCTGGTGCCGTGCCCGTCCTCGAACCATGCGGCTGCCTGTAACCGCAGCCGTTCCCGTCGTTCCTGCTCTGCGGGGGTGTACCCGCCTCGTTGCCCGTACCGCATACATCGGTCGTACACCAGCAACGGCGCACCGTCACGACTCTATGACTCTACGAATTCAAGCTGTGTACCGTGCCGTACCTGCTCGGGTTCCTACCCTCGCAGAGCCTGGTGGCGATGGGGATCGACGACGCGAAGGTGAAAGGGATCGTGCGCCTCGACCTGGCACAGGACCCTGCCAAGCCCGCAGAGCGGACGGGCCACCTGGCCTATGTGCTGGCGGGTAACGGCATCCACCGGGCGCTGCTGATCGGCTACGGACCTGGTTCCCAGGTCACGCCGATGATGGATGCCGCTCTGGAAGCCCTTCCCGGGGCCGGGATCGGCATCAGCGAGGCGATACGCGTTGACGACGGGCGTTACTGGTCCTACATCTGCACGGATGTCAGGTGCTGCCCTCCGGAAGGGGTGCCGGTCGATCTCACCAGTAGCGTGCCCGCCGCTGCCGCCGTGGTGGCCGGGATGCGCGCGCTTCCCGACAGAGCGGCCTTGGTCGCAACCCTTGACCCTCCCCAGGATTTCGATCAGGACCACGCCCAGAGCATCACACGAGAGGTCTGCGCCCGAGCGAAGAAGGCGAACAGGGAGGGCGACGACTGGTTCGGGGACGGTGTGAAGCGGGTCGTTGCTGCGCTGGATCATGTCCAGGCTGGAGGACACCTCGACGCTGAGACGGTGGCCTGGCTTGGCCTGTGCCTGACCGCCAAGCCGGTACGCGACATGGCCATGACATACGTGCAGGAGTACGACGCAGAGACGCATGTGCGCTTGTGGACCGATGTCGTCCGCAAGGTTCAGCCCGCGTTCGCCGCCGCTCCCGCGACGCTTCTGGCATTCGCCGCGATGTGCCGGGGAGACGGGCCTCTTGCGGGCGTCGCTCTCGATCGGGCCCTGTCGGTCAATTCTCACTACACGCTCGCGCTCCTGCTCGTCGAGACGCTCATGGTGGGGCTGTCGCCGTCCGAGGTGCTCGGACGTGACTGGAGCCAGATGGCCGACAACATCATGGCGCAGGTACGAGAGCGCCCCTCGGCTGCCTGGCCGCTGCTTCCCGAGGGCTGGTGATCGCCCGGTCGGCAGGCTGAACCAGTTGGCCTACGTCGCAGCGCACGACCGATACCGCGAACAACCACCTCGCCGCCGCGCCTTGGAATCGGGCGCGGCGGCGAGCCTCTTCGTTGATCAACCAATGCTGCCCTGACGTGCCGAAACGAAAGGATTCTCGATGGACGGCTGCAACGTGAACGATCTCGTGTCGGAGATTGCCAGGCATCTACACGGCTACAGTCCAGAGACCCTCTGGGGGACGCCGTACCTGATGGGACCCGACGGCGCACGCCTGGCCGTACACCAGCTGATGGACCGGACAGAGTGGATCGTGGTCACAGGGCTCTACCCCGTCGAATCCTCCGACCTACGGCGCCACTCGATCACCGTGGCGACCACGCGCGGGCCGGAACACATCGCAAAGAAGATCACCCGCCGACTCCTGCCGAAATACGTACGTGATCTCAAGCAGCAGGCCAGAGACGCCAAGCGCACCAAGCGGGCCGACCTGGTGGACACCCTGCTGTCCCTGCTGCCCGGGCATGTCGTCACCGCTGCCGACCAGGAAGCTGTCATCCGATGGCGACTTGGCTCCACGTTCGGGGTTTTCGACGAGGTGTGTCAGAGAAAATGCACCAGATCGGGCCGGAAATACCCATCAGCCGCAGGAGTGGTTAAAGGGGATCCTGGCGTAGTTCTCGCCGGGTCGCAACCCGGGCCTCGTGTGCGGCGTCCAGTC
>NZ_JBDPME010000045.1:0-46493 GCF_039871825.1 Nonomuraea sp. B12E4
GCCGAGAACCTCGCAGCCGAGGGCGGCGGAACATGGAAGACCTACGCTCCTGGCGATCACACACAGTGATGGAAAGCCCCGAACGGCCGGGAACTCAGATCAGTCAATCAACGGCTCCTGCCAGTTCATCGACGGCCTGGACCGCGTAACCGACCAGCGCAAACTCATCCGGCTTCGGGGCCGGATCCACGCTGCGGCTCGTGTCGCCGCCGAGGGATGCCACACCACCTACCACGCCACCGACTCAGCCCTCACCATCGGCATACAGGCCCCCGACGCCAAAGAACGCATCAACCAGCTCCGCAACGCGCTGTCCAAACTCATCACCAAACACGGCTGGACCACCAGGGACGAGCCCCGCTGAGCAGCGCCTCATTGCTTAGCGGGAATTCTCGGCCGGATATGACCAGGACCCCATTCCCAACTCTGGCCGCGCTCGCCAGGGGGCACCGGAGGGGGCATGACATCTCTATGGGGCGACGGCAGGGGCTGAAAGCACGAGGTATTGATCTACATTGTAAAGGCGCTGGGATAATACAAAGTCTCCCCGCACTTACAAGCGAACGGGCTCCGCCCGTACACCTCGACAAGGACCATCCCGCTCGGCTCTGCGTGTGCACCGCCCGCGTGCCGCTGCCCGCGCCGCAGCTCAGTCGTCCCCAAGGCACAGCTCACCGCGCTTGCGCCCCCCGGGGCGCCTGCCTTCTCAAGGGGTGGCTTCTCCGGACGGTCCGGGCGAGGCCAGTTGTGTGAGCAGCGCCGGCATGCGCCCCTGCTCGATGGGCAGGCCCGCGCGCAGGGCCGCGTATTCCGCGTCGTGCCCGTCCCGTTCCTGGAGCTCGCTCCAGCAGTGTTCGAGCTCCTCCCTGGCCTCGCGCAGCCGCTGGTGGTCGCCCGACTCGCGTGCGTCCCGGTAGCGCGCGCGGGCCTCTCGCTCATGCCTCATGAGCGCGTCCTCTTCCGACGCGGGCGCCGGCACGGTCTCGCCGAGCAGTTCGGCCAGCGCGCGCGACTTCACCGAGCGGACGACGAAGACCGCGAGGCTCGCGGGCTCGGGTTGTACGCCAGGTGGCAGGGGCTGCGTGGCCAGCGTCGCCAGGTGGTCGATCACGAGTTCGGCGAACGCGTCGGCGGCGCCGCGGGCCGTGCCGCGCAGTTCTTCGTCGACGATGCCGAAGTGGACCGACTGCAGGTGGCTCAGGGCGGAGACGAGGTGGCCGGCGGCCGGGTAGGGGTCGAGCGAGCGCAGCTCGAGACCGAGCAGCTCGTGGAACTGGGCGGCCATCGCGAAGCTTCCCCGCTGCTCCGCGTCCTCGATCCACTTTTCGATGACCATGGTGTCGGGGATGTCCACCCACATGCCTTTCGGCCGGATGCTGCTGGTCAGTCCGCGGGCCAGCCGGCGGAGGCCGGGGATCGGAGCCCGCCCGTTGAGGATCTCCTGGATGATCCAGGGGTTGCTCATGTGGCCCGTGGGCAGGTACTCCGTGACCGGGGCCGCGCCGCGCAGCAGCGGCCCGTAGTCCACCACATTCAGCATGGTGTTCAGGTGATGCTGTCCGACCTGCACCTGAAGTCTGGTCTCGGTGATTTCGATCGTCTCCGTCCCCATCTTGGTTCTACCCGGCCGGGCGGGCGGAATCGCCGCGGCCAGTCGCAGGAACCGTTCGGCGGAGTGCTGGTCTCCGTACGAGGCGCGTACCAGCGCGGCGCTGGCCGTCATGATCCGGCGCAGCTGGTTGTGCACCCGGTCGTCCACCATGGCGCGCACCATCGCGGTGTCCGCCTCGGCCAGCGGGAGGGGGCGCGGCCCCGGGTGCCGTCCCGTCAGCCGCCGGGGATCGACGCCGGGGAAGATCGTGGGGATGACCGCCAGCGATATGGCCTCCGCGTTGAACGCCTCGATCTGTCGATACAGGCCCGCGGTGGTCCAGTAGTCGATGACCGCCTCCTCGTAGCGGCCGTGCAGGCGGTTGGCCAGCCCGCGGACTCCGTGAAGGTAGCAGCGGTACCCGGCGAAGGTGGAGCGCAGCGGTTCCCTGGCCGTCAGCAGTTCCGGATAGGTCGTGGCTGCCAGGTCGAGCAGGGATAGGGCTTCGTCGGCCCACTTCAGCGCCACGTCCAGCAGCGGCGGACGCCCTTCGGCCCGTTGGAAGGGCAGCCAAAGGGTGTCGTCGACGTCGCCGAGTGCCGTCTTCTCGCTTTCGTCCGTCATCACCTCGACGAGTTGGAGGGCGGTCTTGGCGCGGATGACCCACAGATGGTCGAGCCGTGCCTTGCGCCGCTGGAGGCGCCGGCCCGCGAGCCCGCGCCGCCGCTCCAGATCGCCGATGGCCACCCGGATGCGTGCCATGACGGTGAGCGCCGTGTCCAGTTCCTCCACCCAGGCGCGCTGGAGCTGCTCGCGGCGCCGGCCGACGGAGAACAGATAGTGAGCCGCGTCGAGCCGGTCGATGGTGTGGCGGATGGGGATCTCTATCCAGCGGGCCGCGTAGGACGTGGAGAACAGGACGAGGGCGAAGCCGGAGCCGAGCAGGGCGTACACGTCGTAGTGGAAGATGCCCGCGGCCGTCACGCAGAACCAGGCGATTCCCAGCTCCGCCCCGTAGAGCCCGGAGAATCTGTCCCGGTTGAGTCTCATCCCGGCCGGGGCTTTGATGAGCGTGACCTTGGCCAGGGAGCCCCTGCCGGCCAGCAGATAGATCACCTTCACGACGAGCATGGCCAGCGCGACGCAGACGGTGCCCGCGACGGCTCCCAGTAGGCCCGGCGGCCAGGTCCGTACGAACCATGCCCCCGCCGGCCCGAGGGCGAGCAACGTCGTGCCGAGCAGCCAGATGACCGCGCCCAGCCAGATCTGGCCGCGGTGCCGGCGAGTGAGCCCGGCCGTGGTCCTGCCCACCAGTCCGAAGTGCGGGCGGATCAGCAGCACGTACATGATCAGCGCCGCGAGCCACGAGCGGCTCTCCACCCACAGGGCCGCGAGCGGCGCGGCCGGGGCCAGAATGCAGAAGGCCCTGGCGATGCCTACCTCCGCCGACGGCCAGGGCATGGCCCCGGCGACCCACCCGGCGAGCAGCGGGACCGTCCACCACGACAGATCGGCGAACGGCACGCCGCCCACCGTCGCCATCAGGGCGGCTCCGGCGAGCGCGGCCAGGCAGCCGAGAAGCCCGAGCGCCAGCCCCAGTGCCGCGGCACACGCCAGCGCAACCGGCCCGGCCTTCAGCACCGCGGCGTAGGGTTCGGCGGTCAGCAGTCCGGCCAACGCCCACCACACGAGCCGCCCCGGCCTGAAGGTGGCCACGACCGCCCCTTCGTGCCGCACGCGGAGGGACACGTTGGCGAAGACGACCGTCTTCTCGAGATATCTCGGGTACCGGCGGAACCAGATGTCGGCAGGCATGAACCCTCCTACGGGAGCTCGATCACCAGGTGGGCGGTGCCGCCGGCCAGGGCGTCGGTGAGCTCGGCCAGCCGGTCTCGGCCCACGGCCAGTACGACACCGCGCGCGCCTGGGACGTCGAGGACCACGGCGTCCTGGACCGTGACGGATGACTCCGTGCGATTGGTGGGGATGACCCGGATCGTGACGGTCGCGCCCCGGCTCAACGCGGGCGTGACCGTCAGCTGGGGCGGGCCGAGGGCCAGCACGGAACGCTCCGACAGGCGCCCGTCGGGTAGCCGTGGCCCGAGATCGCCGGCGACGATCGGCGACCTGGACGCGATCGGCCGCAGCGTGTACCGGCCGAGCAGGTGGCCCGCGGCTCCGCTCACGTCACCGCCGCTGATCACGTGGTAGGCAGGCAGGTCGCGGACGGCGGCGCCCGGTCCGGGCGACATCCGGATCGCGGCGGCGCCGAAGCCGACGCAGCCGAAGAACACCACGGTGAGCAGGACCACGAGCATCCGGCTCGTACGGGTGCGCCGGACGCGGGCAGGAGGGATCGGCCTGGTGGCCACGCTGGGTGGCGCCTCGATCCCCGGTGATGGTCGAAGAGCCGCGGGCGGGGGAGCGGGTGTCACCACCTCGTGCGGAGCCGGGGGAGGCCCCTTCGGATAGCCGAGATGGGCGACCCGGTCGGTGCTGACGCTGCCGCGCATCCACAACTGGTCCAGCGCGGTCCACTGCCTCAGTTCGGTGTCGAAGTCGGCCGGCCGGTCGAGCCCGATGGCGTCGAGCAGCAGCCAGCGGTGCACGTCGAACGCCGACCGGTAGAGCTGTCCGTACGGCTCGGCGGCCCGGATCGCCGACCGGTAGCCGATCCAGGCCACCAGCAGGCCGCCCGACGCGCAGGCAAGGGTGCCGTACCAGGGCAGGAAGAACACGCCCAGCAGCCCGCCCAGGACGGCGAACGTGCCCCCCAGGGCGCTGATCATGATCGACAGCTCGAGATCGGCGGTGGCCAGGGCGAACGCCTGCCGGAACGCCTCCGGCAGGACCGGGTAGAGGCGCGGCCAGGCGGTCGAGGAGTCGAGGAGGTACCTGTCGGCGCTGTGGTCGGCGGCCCCTCGCAGGATGTTGCCGAACGTCGTGGGCATGAGGCGGCCCTTGCTCGCCGGGTAGGAGGCCCACCGGTCGTCGTTCTCCGACAGCCACTCGAAGAACACCTGGTGCCGCCGGGTCAGCCGGCCGGCCAGCCGCTCGCCGCCCGGCAGATCGCGCCAGTCACCCTGGTAGCGCTTGATCAGGCCGGGCAGGCGCGCGGCCAGCAACTGGGCGAACAGCAGCACCAGCACGAGTGCCAGCAGGACCAGGATCACGCGCGACTCGGCGTGCATGGCCGTCCACCAGCGCAGGCACTCGGTCCAGCCGACCCCCGCGATGACCACCGAGCCGAGCGCGCCCAGGAAGATCAGCAACGGGATGAGCACCGTGGAGAACAGCCGGCGGTCGAGCGCGCCGAACAGCGCCTCGAACAGGCCGCCCATGTCAGGACGTCCCGTAGAAGGGCACGAAGTCGTGCCCCTCGGAGACGCAGAGGTAGGTCTCCGTCTGCCGGAACCTGACGAAGCCGTTGACCTCCCCGCAGACTCCGCAGCGGATGCGCAGCGGCGGTGCCAGCGGCCTGGGGCTCGCGAGCCCTTCGCCGGGGCCCAGCTCGTGCGGGTCGGCCAGCGACCTGGCCAGCTCGTCACGGACGGCCGCGGCGGGCACGACGCCGACGGGACGGTCCTGGGAATCGGTGAGAACCAGCGCGTCGGCGCCTCCGAGCAGCGCGTCCAGTACCTCTTCGAGGTCAAGGACCGCCGACAGCGGGGTGTCGGCGGGAACGGCGACCGCCGGCCCCGGCCCGGCGGACCCCACCAGGCCGGCGGTACGGCCGTCGGCGTCGATGAGCACGAACGGCACGTCCCCCGCCCCCGTGGGGACGGCTTCTCCGCTGTGGAAGCCGGCGCTCGCCAGCTCGGAGATCGGCCGCCCGGATGTCACATCTCCCATCTCCACCTCTCAGTACCAGTCGCCGACGAGAACGAAAGGAGCCCAGTAGTACGGATCGTCGAACACCGGCGACCCCGCCCCGGCACCGGCGGCCGGCGCGGCGAGCGTGATCCGTTTCTCGGTCACCCGCAGCATGCGCAGATCGGCGGCGGTCAGACCCGGTGTCCGGAGCGTGCCGGCCAGGAGCCGCCGTGCCGCGTCCGGATCGCCCGCGCGGGCCAGCAGGCGTGCCTCGTCACCGGCCAGCGCCGCCGTCGCGGCGGGCTCGCCGGCCAGCCTTCTGCGGGACTCCCGCGCGTGGGCCAGCACCTCGGCGAACGTCCGCTCGGCCAGCCGGTCCTGTGCCTGCCGCAGTGCCTCGGCCTTGGGGATGCCGCCGGCCAGGGCCGCGTAGAAGTCGCGCAGCAGGATGCTGGTCGACAACTCGTCCACTCGCCACAGCGTGACCAGTGCCGAGGAGGCGCCGGCGTAGAGCAGGGCGCGGGTCAGCCCGATGAGCTCGTCGCCGGGTCGCCTGTCGCTGATGCCCGTCTCGCAGGCGACCAGTGTCACCAGGTCGACGTCGAGGGTCATGCCGAGGATGTCCTGGGCGGTCAGGCGACCGTCGGCCAGCTCGATGCCGGACCTCATGGGTTCGGCGGGGTCGAAGGCGCCGTGCGCGCCGAAGTGCAGGATCGCGGGCGCCTCGGGGGCGGCCAGCGCCGCCCTCAGGTCCGTACGCGAGGCCGCCTCGCCCACCAGAACCCGGGCAGGCCCGAGCGTCTCCGCGATCGCGTACGCCTGCTCGCGGGCGAAGGCCAGGGGACGCTCCGAGGGTGGATCGGCGATGATCAGCGCGGTGTCGCGGCGGCGGTTGGTCCGCTTGGCCAGGCAGTACTGGAGTACGGCCGCGCTCGGCGTGACCACGACCGGGTTGCGCCGGGCGAGAGGAATGCCGCCGTCAACGGGGACGGCGTGCAGCGGCAGCAGGTGAAGCACGTCGTGCGGGACGAGATACACCAGGTCTCCCGGCCGTGCCCATCGCGTGACGGGCTCGACCAGCCGGGCGAGCCGCTCGTCGCGCAGGGCCGCGCGGAGATCCGGACGGCCCGTGCCCAGCCCCGCCCGGATCTCCCTGGCCAGCGCGCGGACCTCGGTACGCGCGAGGGGTACGCTGACCAGGTCGGCTTCGGGGGAGTCGGCGGTGACGCCGAAGACCAGGGCGCGCTCTTCACTCAGGAAGTACTCGACGAGGACGATGCGCGGCATGCCCTCCGTTCCGGTCGCTTCACGCATGAGACCTCCGGCACGGGATGTCACATTGAGCTGCCGGTCAGATTGTGACAGTGGCCGCGCCTCGACACCATGGGATTGCTTCCGTGCTCGTCCCCGTCCTCGCGAGGGCGGGGCGCTCACGCCCGTCTGGTAGAGGTCGGAGCAGCGAGGTCGCGGGCGGGCGATCAGCCGGGAGGCGTGACGAACGAGGCGATCGTGAACACCGCCCGGAGCGGCGGTTTCAGGTCCCCGCCCGTCCCGCCGGCATGGCCATTTTCCGCCATGCCGGCGGGCGGTGGCCGAGGAGAACGCCGACCGCTCCCGGCTCCTGGCCGACAGCGCCGCGGATCCGCCCGCCATCCCGCCACGTATGTGCGGGATGACCACGGCTCAGGCGAAATCAGTTGGCGGCCTTGCCGAACCAGCGGGCGAGGTGGTCGTCCAGGTCCTGCTGATCGTCGCCGATCCAGGCGACGTGGCCGTCGGGGCGTAGCAGGACGCAGGGGACGTCCAGGTCCGCAGCGGGATCCGCGAGGTGATCGACCCGATCTGACCAGCCGCCGACGGTCAGGCGTTCGGTGCGGTCCAGCAGCAGGCCGCGGCCGCGACGCAGCAGATCGTAGAGGCGGCCCTGTTTCACGTCGATGTCGCGCAGGCGGCGGCCGAGCAGGTCGGGGCCCGCGCCGAAGTCGTAGCGGAGGCCGACCGCGGTGATCTTCTCGATCAGATGGCGGTTCACCTCGTCGAAGTCCATCAGTTCGGTGAGCAGCCTGCGCACGGCCTGCGGCCCCGGGTCGGTGGACAGCAGTTCCATCTGGGCGCGGGTGTTGTCCAGCACGTCCTCGGCGACCGGATGGCGTTCGGCCTGGTAGGTGTCCAGCAGTGTTTCCGGCGCCCAGCCGCGGATCTGTGCGGCCAGTTTCCAGCCGAGGTTGAATGCGTCCTGAACGCCCAGGTTGAGGCCCTGTCCGCCGATGGGCGGATGGACGTGTGCCGCATCGCCGGCCAGCAGCACCCGCCCGACCCGATAGTGTTCGGCCAGCCGGGTGGCATCCCCGAAGCGGGACAACCAGCGCGGGGAGTGCACGCCGAAATCGGTTCCGGCGATGGCGCGCAGCTGTTGTTGGAAATCCTTGAGGGTGGGCGGTTCCGTGCGGTCGCTGACTCCCGCGGCGGGGACTACGACGCTGTAGACCCTTTCGCCGAAGGGCCTGAGCCAGAATCGCTGATGGGTGTCGCGGATTTCGGCCACCTTGGCGGTGATCTCCTCCTGCGGCACGCCCACTTCCATCTCGCCCATCAGCGTTTCGGTCCGTGAGGGCTCGCCGGGGAAGCCGACGCCGAGCAGTTTGCGCACCGTACTGCGCCCGCCGTCACAGCCGACGAGGTAGCGCGAACGCAGCCGCTCCCCATCGGCCAGTTCGACGGTCACACCCTCGTCGTCCTGCTCGAAACCGGCCACCGCGCAACCGCGCCGGACCTGCGCACCCAGCTCGATCGCATGCTCTTCGAGCAGGCGTTCGATGACCGGATGCGGGATGCCCAGCAGATAGGCGTAGGCGGAATCCAGGCCCTTGGGCGCGGGTTTGGCGATGCCGGCGAAGAATCCGCCGGCCGGACGCTGTCTTCCATGCTGGAGAACGCGATCCAGCAGTCCGCGCATCGCCATCAGCTCGATACTGCGAACATGCAGTCCGACTATGCGGACGAACGACTTGGGCTCGGTTTCCTTCTCCAGAACGAGTACCCGCACGTCGTGCAGCCGCAGTTCGGCGGCCAGCATCGCACCAGTCGGCCCGCACCCGGCAATGATCACGTCGAACATGAGGGGTGCGCGATCGGGGGTGAACTGCAGAGAGTGCATTGGTGTTGCCTTTCGGGAGTGCCTTGTTGGCGAGGCGCTCCCGGCGACACCTACGTCAATCGCCGGCCGTGACGGGGAAGGGGGAGCACCCACATCGATACAGCGTTCATGGGTCTCACCTCCTCGGGCGGTGTCACGGTCGACTGCAAGCTACAAGCCCGGGCATCACCCCGTCCAACCCTTTTCCAGCCACGTGATCAGACTCCGGACGGGCGTCCAGGTCGCCGCCGGAGCCGAGGTCCAGGACCGTCTCCCCGGGGCGCAGGTCGGCGACGGCGAGCGGGTTGCCGCAGCCGAGGCTGGCGCGCAGCGCAGCCTGCGGCGCGTCGGCACCGGTGTGGGCGGCGGCGCCGAAGCAGCCGGCGGTTGCGGTGCCGGCCTCGCGGTCCAGCAGGGTGCCGCCCTCGGCTGCCTGCCGGGCCAGACCGGAGTAGCGCTGGATGGTGGCCTCCGGGGCCGCGGAGGCGGGGCCGGCGGGCTCGCTCATCAAGCTTCTCCTCGCGGCGGCGTGCAGGCGGGCGGGGCAGGGGCCGGGCGGCCCAATATCGACGACAGACGATGAGAGGGGGATGGGAAAGGGGCTCAGCCCGGGGGAGCGGGCTTTCAGGTGACGACGCGGCTGCGGCGTTCGATCAGCACCACGTCGCGCCAGACGTCGTGGTGGCGGCCGATGCGTTCGCGGACGCCGATCACCCGGAACCCGGCATGGCCGTGCAGGCGCAGGCTGGCGACGTTCTCGGGGAAGATCCCGGACTGGATGGTCCAGATGCCGGCGGCCTCGGTCGAGGCGATGAGCGCCTGCAGCAGTGCCGATCCGACGCCTCGGCGGCGGGCCGCGGGGTGGACGTAGACCGAGTGTTCGACCACGCCGGCGTACGCGCTGCGGGCCGAAACGGCCGAGGCGGCGATCCAGCCGAGCACCCGGTCCGGCGTGCCGTCGAGGGGGCCGAGGGCGACGTGGCGGTGGCCGGGCAGCTTGGCCTCGTCGAACTGCGGCCAGGTGGGGGCGGTGGTCTCGAAGGTGGCCTGGCCTTCGTCGATGCCGAGCTGGTAGACGGTCAGCACCTGCTCGGCGTGCTCGTCGCGCATGGCCGCGATGAGCGGTCCGGGGGCGGCCGCGCCTGGGCGCGCGATGAGGCTCACCGGTTTCACCCGGCGGCGGCGGTGCGGTCGGCGATCAGCGCACGGACGCGGGTCCCGATCGCGTCCCGGACCGGCCGTAGGGCATGGAGCCCTTGCCCGGCCGGGTTCACCTGATCGGCGGGCATGGAACCGGCCGAGGCAGCGTGTCGGGCAGGGCGAGCACGCCGGTCAGGCGCTTGAGCGTGGCCGGGATGATCCAGTAGTAGACCCAGGTCCCGCGCCGTTCGCTGTCGATCAGCCCGGCCTCCCGCAGCACCTTGAGATGGTGGGAGATCGTTGGGGCGGTGACGGTGAAGGCGACGGTCAGCTCGCACACGCACACCCCGTCGCCGGCCTGGCGGCCGTTCTCCTGCGCGCCGATCAGGGACAGCAGCCGCAACCGGATGGGATCGCCGAGGGCCTTGAACGCGCGGGCCGTCTCGGTGGTCTCGTCTTCGGCGATCGGTTCAGCGATCAGCGGCGTGCAGCACTCGGCGGCGAGCACCGGCAGCTCCTGCTTCGACATGACCTTAATTTCACAGAATTCTAAGCAGGAGCGCAAACTCGATCCTGCTTAGACATTAATCGAAACAATGCGATGGGGATCGTCATGTCGCGCGTCCAGCTCGCCCTCCGCGTCGCCGACCTGGAGGGATCGATCGCCTTCTATTCCAAGCTGTTCGGCGCCGAACCGGCCAAGCGGCGGCCCGGGTACGCCAACTTCGCCATCGCCGAGCCGCCACTCAAGCTGGTGCTCATCGAGGGCGAGGAAGGCCAGGACACCCGCATGGACCACCTGGGCGTCGAGGTCGACGACACCGCGCAGGTCGATGCCGCGACCCAGCGGCTCAAGGACGCCGGCCTGGCCACCGCCCCCGCCGCCCCCGGTACGCCGATCCCCGAGATCGCCGGACCCCGCAAGGAGACCATGGCCGAGGCGGCCCAGCTTCTCGGCGCCCGCCGGGGCGTCAAGGTCGTCGGCGTCGACGGCGCCGGCACCGCCACGAACGGCACGGTGACGCTGACGGCGAGGTCAGGGAGCGACCCCACCAAGGTGGCGACCGCGACCCGCACGCTCCGCCGCTGAGCGGCGAGGCGGCGCGGACGCCGCCGTACCCGCAGGCGCCGCCCGGGATTCCGGGCGGCGCTCGTGCCATTCAGCTGTGAGGCAATCTTGTGAGGCGTCTCGTGCATATGGACGCGAGCGGACGCAGCGACTTTTTCGCACGCAGGCTCGGCAAGACCTTCGTGGCCGACCTGCTCCTGGGCGTCGGTCGCCGAGGCTGCGACGAGCAGCGCCGAACCAGGCATCCGCAGGGTTGGATCGGTGTCGCCGGCGAAGGACGCCCGCGCCGGATATCCACGCGGAAGCGCCTAGCTGGTGCGGTTGGCCACCGCCGGTGTGGCGAACGGGACCGTGTCGGGCTTGCATGCGGCTCCCTCGGCGGGCAGCGTACCGTCCGTCAGATAACGGGAGGCCGCCTCCACCACGCAGGTGGACTGCTGAGCGGCCACGTGCCCCCACCCCTCGCTGACCAGGAGGCGGCTGTTCTGCAGCATCCCATGCACGCGCCGCGCCGACCAGAGCGGGGTCGCCGGGTCGAACCTGCTGTTCACGATGAGCACGGGTTCGTCGGTGCGGGCGGTCCACGGACCCTTGTATCTGATCTTGTTCGCACTCCGCCATGGCACGCATGGGCTCGTCTCGTAGACCCGCAGCGTGCCGAACGGGCCGGCACGCCCGTCGCGCTCGGCCGCGAGCCGAGTCAGGGCCCCGACGGTCCCGGGACCGTCCGTTTCCGCACAGGTCACCGTGTGGTAGGCGGGCATGATCGGCGAGGTGTACGGCGGGATGCCGATCCCGGCCTGCTGAAACGTGACGATCTCGGTCGCGAGGGCGGCGGCCGCCTCGCCAGAGGGATCCTTGATCGCCTTGCCGACCTCCTTCAGGAACGGCGCGCCGCCGCCCTGGACGTTCCAGAACACCGGCTGGTACAGCCACTGCCCGGTCCACGTGACCACGTAGGAGTAGGTGAGCGGGACCGCCTTGCCATCGCTGCCCTTGAGCAGCACCGGTCCCTTGCGCAGTACGTCCAGGATGTGCGCGAACGCCGCCGCCGGGTCGCCGTCGCCGAACGCGCAACGTTCGCCACCCGCCTTGCAGAGCCGGAAGAACTCCTCCAGCGTCTGCCTACTGGCGATGTCACTGCCGATGCGGCTTGACGGCGTGGTGCCCGGCTCGCCCGCGTCGCGCCGCTCGGGGTCGACGATGCTGTCGAAGACGAACCGGCCGGTCCTGCTCGTGAACATGTTTGCGTAGATCATGCCGAGGTAGGTGCCGTATGACTGGCCCAAGTAGTTCAGCCGCTCCTCGCCCAGGGCCGCGCGCAGCACGTCAAGGTCGCGTGCCATCGCGACGCTGGTGAGGTGATCGAGCAACGTGCCGCTCCGCTCACGGCACAGGCTCGCGTATCTGGCGTCCGCCCCAGCCCGCTTACGCCGCTCCGGCACGGTCACCGGCACGTTCGACACGCCACGGGCGAGCGCCGCCGCCTCGGCCGCGTCCCCGAAGCATCCAACGGCCGGCCTGCTGTGCCCGATGCCGCGCGGATCAACGCCAACGATGTCGTATCTGGCCAGCACGTCGGCGGTCACCGGACTGGGTAGCGTACCTCCCGCGATGCCACTCAGGTAGTCGACGGCCGAGTAGCCAGGGCCGCCGCGGTTCACCACCAGGGAACCCAGCCGCCTGGCCGGATCCTTGGCAGGGATCCTGGCCAGGGCCAGTGTCACCGACCGGCCGTGCGGGCGAGCGTAGTCGAGCGGCACGGGCACACTGGCGCACTGCAACTGCGGCACATCAGCGCACGCCTTCCACTTCAGCTCCGGCACCCGAACCCCGGCCACCCCACCGGCAGCGGCCCGGACCGGCAGCGGCCCAGCGTCGGCCGCACCCGGCGGCGCTGCACACACGACCATCGCCAGTAATCCCAGCAGTGCTCCGGAAACAAGCCATCGCATGATCAGCTCTCCTCGATCGGTGGGGCGGGCGCGACCCACGGCGCCCGCGGCTGATCCTTCCGGAGAGCAAGGACACAGCGGCAGTAGCCGATGTCATCAACGCAGATGACATCTGTCATACGATCCCGTAAGACTCGTCGCGCCTGGGAGAGCTCTCGGCGCTGTGCACGCCCACCGAGGCGAAGGACGCGTGCGGACACCAGCCGGATGTGCCGGCTCGCCCTATTCGGAACGCCCTGTTCGGGTGCGCTGTCAGTTCACCAGCAGGGCGTTGTCCCACGCCGTCGCCGGCACGTTCCTCGTGGCGTAGGTGTGGAGGGCGAGGGCGATGCCCGCGGCTCCTTCCAGGAAGCCAGGGCGGTCCAGATCGCGTGCCGCAAGCGAGTGGCGATACCGGAAACCGAACGGCGCCTCGGGGTCGAACCCGTCCACCACCCGCACCGCCAGCCTGTCGGCGATGACGTGGTAGTTCGAGTCGGCGCTGTCGTGTGCCATACGCAGCGCGATCTGTAGCAGACCCGCCCAGCCGTGACACAGCGCGGAGTCATGGATCAGCTCGTCGCTTGCCGCGGTCAGCGCACCATGAAGGGCGGCATGCGCGTCGGCGCGCCAGTCCGCACGGTCCAGCGCGGCGCCGGCCAGGTACACGGCACGTGCCGCACCCGCCGCGCCGTAGCACCACGAGTCCCGCCCGCGCTCGGGCGGTTCCCCGTTCTCGAAATGTGTCAGCGTGATCAGGTGCGGCCAGCGCGGGCCGGCCTCGTCGGTCGTACGCCATCGGGACAGCAGCGCCATGATCCGCTCGATGGCCTCGTCCTGACGGTCCACCCGGAACCCTGCCCGCCAGGCGACGGAGAGGAGCGCGAGCGGCCCGCAGACACCGTGTGCGAGACCGAGGTTGACATGCTCGACCAGCCCGTACTCCAGCCCATCGGTGACCCACCACGCGGGCAGCCGGGTGCCGTGGCACCCGATGTCGTCCGCGGTCGCCGCGGCGACCAGCGACTCCAGCACATCGGTCAGCGCGAGACCCGCTGCCTGCCGCACCGCCCGCTCGGTCGCCGACTCGTACCGGGCCAGCAGGTAACGACCGATTCCGGCGGTGCCGCCGAGGACGTCGTAGCGGTCCCACGCGCCGACCGGCTCTCCAGCAACCATCCGCTCCCGGTCGGCTCGCGCGCGTTGTCGCACCTGGTCGGTGATGTGCCGGTCCAGTCCTGCCAGCATTGTGGCGTAGCCGCCGAATCCGGTGGCCGCGGTGTGCCCGGCGTACGCGAGCGCCACCATGCCACCGAACAGGGACTGCGGCAGCAGCCGGAGCCCACTGCCGAGCGCCGCGGACAGGTGAGCGTGCGCCCGGCCACGCAGTTCCGGCGCCTCGGCGGCCAACTCCGCGAACAGCAAGGCGACTCCGGGGTGACCGTCGGAAAGCAGCAGCGGATCCCACACCGGTTGGCGGTTGCCCGGATAGCGCATGAGGTTGTCCGGCGCGCCCGCGATCTCGGCCACCCGGTCCGGCTCCGCCAGCCGGTCCGCGATCTCGGCGACGATCCTGGCGGCCGCCTGACGGTGGGCCGGTGTCCGGTCAGTCGGTGTCGTCGCGGGTGACCGCACGGAAGCTCTCCAATTCCTGCAACAGGTGGCGTACCTGCTCGCGCTGGGACACGGGCAGTTCACCGACGCGTACCACCTCGCCGGCGTTCAGCCGGTCCAGCACCGCGAGGGCTTCAGCGGTGGTCGTGCCGGAGGAGACGTTGCCGTTGGCGGCGTACCTACGGGCGCCGTCGCCGGGTGCGGCCAGCAGGGGAGCGCATCCGCGTACCGGAGTGTCGTCGTCAAGCGGGCGAAGCTCGGCGGGCGGCTGGGTCGGCCAGAACCCACCCGCCGTTCTGACCCGCAGGGCCAGACTGGTGGCCCGATCGGCGAACCGGGCCTGGCTCAGATGTTCCGTGAAGGCGTCCACAGCGTGGGCGAGGGCCGCGGGCAGTTCACCGGCCAGCCGCCCGCCCGGACCGGCGTCCGGGGTGAACAACGGGGCTGACGCCGCCGGCTCGGTGCCCCGGAACAGATCCTTGATCTCGTAGTACGGCCGGTGCTCGCGGCGGGGAACGCCCACGTTGACACTCGTTGCCGGTGCGTCGCCGGCGCTCTCCCCGACGTGGTAGTACCGCGACGGCCAGTACAGCAGGTCTCCCGGCTCGACCTCGACGACGAAGGAGGAGGCCAGGTACGGCTGGTAGTCCAGCACCGTGTGCACCGGATCCGACCACGGACGCTCGGCCCAGAACCGCATCCGCTTGGTGCCACGTACGCAGAACATGAAGGTGGCGAAGCGATCCTGGTGCACGCCGACCGGGCTGTGCTCGTAGGAGCCGTGGAACATCGTGGAGCCCGCGGTGTGTGTCGGCTGCCCGACCCGCTCCCAGAGACCGGAATAGAACCGCTGCGCGCGTGTCCACAGGGGATGGCAGAACGCGTGAAACCGGTGCACCACGAGGGCGTAACGCTGTCCGTGCAACCGGTCGGCCATGCGTCGCTCGTAGCCGTCGAACGAACGGTCCGACAGCTCCGGCAGGTAGTCGTGTGGCCGCGTCTGCTGCCGCCGTTGCACGAGAAACTGCATATTTCCTGGCATGGCGAGCGGATGCGGCGGCCGGCTGCCGAGCACAGCGGTCTCGAACACCTCCGCCTCGGCGAACGGCACGCCGTCGATGTTCTTGTACAACACGGGTTTCTGGTCCCAGAACCGGTCGACGAAGGTGTCCCAGTCGAATGACTTCTCGATTGTCAGCGTCATCGCGCAGGCACCTCGACCACATCGATGCCGCGCAGCCGGTAAAGCTTGTCCAGTAACGCGAGCACACTGTTGTCATCGCCGACGCCGGCGGCGCGGCACACCTCGGCGACGCTGGTCTCCTCGCCGTCGAGAAGTGCGGCGAACACCCGGTCGCCAGCGGCTCTGGGCAGGGTGAAAACGTTCCCGTTGACCGCCCACACCTCGTGCTCGGGCCCGTCAGGCATCCGGACGATCTCGCTCGACCGGCGAACCCGGGTCTGCCGCGACATCGCGATGCCCTCGCGTGGCTCCGGAATCGGTTCGAGACCGGCCGCGGAACGCAACGCAGCCCAGCGGACTCGCAGCATCCTGCGTAGTTGCTCGCCGTCCACGACCGCACGCAGTTCGTCGCCGAGCGCGGTCAGGCGGGGCAGCACCCCGCCCTGCTCGTCGACTCGGGATCCGGGACCGAACGGGAAGTACGGCACGGCCTCGCTGTTGCCCTGCCGGCTGTGCACCAGGTCGGCGAGCAGATCCCGCAACGCGGTGAACGGCAGCCGCCGGTCGACCGGAATCCACAGGCGCAGCGCCACGCACCGCTCGCGGTAGGCGGCCACGTGCCGCCGGTCGCCCGGCCAGTACAGCAGCTCTCCGGCCTCGGCACTCATGGTTCGCACACCGTCCAGGTCCCGGTCCGGGTCGGCGATCGCGGCCGGTGGGGGACCACTGCGCTCGTTCCACAGCCGTACGTCCATCCGCCCCTGCAGCACCCACGTCAGCGCCGCGTGAGTCGGCGCCCCTGCCTCGCCGGCGTGCTGGGTGAACCGGTCGCCGATCAGCACCTCGGTGACCACCGGGAGGTTCGGCCAGCCGACCGCCCGCCACAGCCCGCAGATCGCGGCACGCACGGCGGACCACAGCGCGAAGTCCAGGAGCAATGGCTGCCGCACG
Organism: Nonomuraea sp. B12E4; assembly: GCF_039871825.1. Lineage (NCBI taxonomy): Bacteria > Bacillati > Actinomycetota > Actinomycetes > Streptosporangiales > Streptosporangiaceae > Nonomuraea > Nonomuraea sp. B12E4. Next base: position 16,432 of record NZ_JBDPME010000045.1, read on the forward strand.
ATGAGCAGGTAGCCCTGCTCGGACGCGTCGGCGTCCAGCCGATCGAGGTAATCGTCCAGGGTCCGGTCGGTGGTGTCCGGCAGCCGTGTGCCCGGCGCGCGTAGCCAGCCGTCGCCGACCAGGATCCGGACGTCGGGCATCACCCCGAACCGGGTGCCGGCGCGGAACGGGGCGCATGCCTGAACGGTCAGGGCGTGGAGCTGGTCGAGGCCGACCGGTGGCCGGGCGCGCAGCCGGGTGGGCTGCCTGTCCCAGTGCTGCCGCCCGAACAGCGCCCAGTCGAGGTCGCCAGGTGCCTGTCGCGCCTCGTGGATCAGTGTGGTCATGATGCTTCCTTCCCCGTCAGGGGGAACCGCTGCCGAACTCGGTCTGTGTAGTCCGCCAGTGGCTCCATGCCCAGGGCGGCACGCCGGCGGTCCACGTCGTCCGGCTCCTCGATCGGGCACGGCACCAGCTTCCCGGACACGGGCTCGAACTTCGTGCCGTACACCTGGGGGAGCCCGTCGGCGAGACGCAACTCGTCGGTCAGGTACGCGACCTCACGCCACGGGAGATCACCGTCCGCCGCCGCCTGCCGCATCAGCTCAAGGCAATGTCGACGAAAGTCCAGGTGCTCTCTCGCGTGCTGTACGAGGCGACTCGCCGCGGCGGCCGCCGCGGCACCGACCATCGTGTGACCCGGCCACCCATGGTCGGCCACGACCTTCGACAGCCATGCGATGCCGGCGTCGGTCAGGGTCCGCAGGCGGCGCTCGGCGGCACCGTCGAGCATGCCGCCAGCCGCCCACGGCATCCGGATGGCACCGTCGAGCCGGTCCAGGCGCAGCAGCCGGCGCCGGATCTCCCCGGCGGGCGCCGGCTCGACCGGGACCTCCGGCGCGTCCACCGCGTCGATGCGCAGCCGTACCTTCTCCCGGTTCCAGACATAGGTGACCCGCCTGCCCACCTCCGGCCAGTCGAAGCCGACCTGGCCCTCGGCGGGACTCTCCAGGTGCAGCCGCACACCCAGGGACTCGTCCGTGACGACGTGCTCCGTCACATCGTCGAACACGTGCTCCACCGCGTCTCGAAGTGCCACTCCGAGACCGGCGAGTTCGAGGTTCGCGCCATCGAGCAGCTCCGGCAGCGGGGGCCAGCCGCTCTCGGGCACGGGCCGGGCCGCGACCGGGGCCGTCTCGAACGGCTGCGGCGGCGGCTCGACCCGCAGCACCGGCCCGCCATCCAGCGAACGAACGAAGTAGGGCACGTCCATGCGTCGAAGCTGGTCGAGTTCCGCCCGGTCGAAGTGGACGTCCGGCTCGGTGGGAACCGGTGCGGCGCCGCCGCCGGACAGCCATCGTGGCACCAGCGCGTCGAAGTACCGGAACGTGGGCTGCCGCAGCACCCGGACGTAGTGCCCGGTGGTGGCGGTCGACAGGAATCGCCGAATCGCCGGCCGCTGCCGGCACATCAGGGTCCAGGCGTCGAACATCCCGCGCAGCATCGCCGGCAGGTAGTGACCGTAGCCGGCCCGTCCTTCGGTGTCCGCGACGACGGTCCTGGTCTCATCCCTGGTGTAGGAGGACCGGCGGCGGTGCAGGCGTAGCACTCCCGACGGCTCCGCACGCCAGCACACCGGTGGGCCCTCGGCGCTGCACCACCGCGGGGTGCTCTCCAGGCCGACGTGGTGCTGGTCGATCTCGGCGGTTCGGTCGTGCAGCAAACCCGTGTCGTAGAGCCGGCGAACCGGGGAGAAGTAGATCTCCAGATCGATCGGGTACAGCAGCGGTTCAGGCTCGCCGGGCCTGCTCCCGGTCACCACGTTGCCGCCGATCATGTCGGTGATCCCGAAGGCGAACATCGCGGCGGCCAGTGAGCCGGTCCGGTGCCAGAACCGCGCCGCCTCCCTCGGGGTCAGCCGGGTGCCGGTCAGCCGCCACGGGCCTGACGTGCGGATCGGTGCCCACTGCGCGGGCGGCTCGATCCATTCCTGCCACAGGTAACCCCGGCCCGCACCGGACCAGCACGAAAGCACCGGCAGCCGGACCTCACCAGACGCCGCGGGTGAGTTGTTGAGCAGTTCGAACACCGACGCCGGCGGGCCGTCTCCTGCGCACGCGGTGAACAGCAGCTCGCCGGACGCGGGCCGCGGCTTGTACGCGACCCGGCCACCGCCGGCGCAGTCCAGCCGCAACACCCGTTGCCGGCCGTTGTGGGTTTCCTCGCCATGTGTCCACAACCCGACGACCGGTCCCTGAAACGCCGGGTCCTCGGGCCAGCAGGCGCTCATGTCCCGCAGCAACCGATCAAGGAAGAGCGTCAGGAACGCCTCGCTGCGCGCCGCCCATTCCGCCACCCGGTCCCGGGCGTAGTGCGCTCGTCCGGTCGCGCACGCCACGAATGCCTCAGACACCATCGGCCCGAAGATATCGGCGTTGGCAATGTCCAGCACGCCGGGGGCGATGACCGTCGAATATCGCCGTGCGGCGGAAACACACCAGTCGTCGAACCGATCCAGCAACGCCAGCAGGGGAGTGAACCGCTGGTCCTCGAGCGCGTGCGCGAGCATTCGCGCGTCCGCGGCGCCACCGAGCAGCCGGTCGACCGCGACCGTCCCTTCCGGGCCGGCCGTGATGACAGGTGGGAACAGCCCACCCGCCGTGCCCTCGCGGACCGCGGCGATCATTCGCCGCGCAACCGGCGGAAGCGCGGGGGAGACGTCCTGATCGGCGCCGCCGGCCGGGGTGCACATCTCCCAGAGCGGCTCGGCGTCCGCTGACGCATCCGGCAAAGGTCCTCCCAACTCGTTGCTGCGGGACGTAGGGCCCATCCGGGTGGTGCCGCCGTCAGCGGCACCACCCGGCACGCATCAGCAGCAGTAGTTGCCTGCGCATGTACCACAGGCGGTACCGCTACCCGAGTTCGTCGGTGACGCGAGCGGTGGAATCTCGTGTTCCAGATCGCCTATCACCAGATCGAATAGTTCATCGGCGCTCTGGTCCGACCCGACCCGACCCTTCACCTCGACAGCCTGCATGAATACCCTCCTCCCGCACTGAGTGATAAATCCGAAATTTAGTACAACTATGTAAAATTACCTCGTCAAGCGATAGCGATTCTCGGTCAAGGAGGCTGCGATTCTCGGTTAAGAGGTCGCGATTGCGGGCGACCCTGGCTCGGGCCGACGAGGAAGGGGACCGACCGTCAGTTCGGCAACGCGTGCCGTCTGAACGCGCTGGCCGAGACGCCGTAGACGCGACGGAAGGCCCTGCTGAAGTCCGAGGGATGGGAGAAGCCCCACCCGGCGGCGATCGCGTGGATGGGGACATGACGCAACGCCGGATCGGCCAGGTCGTGGCGGGCACGTTCCAGTCGTTGCGCCTTGATCCATGCGGTCACCCTCAGTCCCTCTTCCTGGAACAGCCGATGGAGGTAACTGGTGGAGATGTGGTGCGCCGCGGCCAGCGCCGGAGGCGTCAGATCCGGCTCACGCAGGTGCCGCTGAATGAACCCCTGAATACGCAGAGTGAGAGCGCGCCTGTGGGACCGGCTGGTCGCTTTCACCCCGTCCTCCTCCAGAGCGCGCAGAAGCAGCGCGGAGGTCAGGCTCGCGAGCGTCATGCCAAGTCGAGGGCCATCGGTGGGCCGCAGGTGGTGCATGGTCTGGTTGATGTTGGTGACCAAGTCGGTGAGCAGGCCACCGATGCCCTCGATGGCGGAGAGGGGGCGGCCCAGCAGTCCGTCCAGGCGTTCGGCCGGCAGATTCAGCAGGCACTTGGGGATGGCGATGCAGGTGGCCCGGAAGGCGGGCCCGTCATCCGGAGGCCACACGTCACAGGCGACCATGCGGGTGAGGTCGTGGACAAGCAGGTCTCCGACGCCCGAGCTGGTACGTCGGTGCTCCCAGACGACGTCCACCCGGCCGGCCAGCGGAATCAGGATGTGGAAGGCGTCTCCGGGCCGCGCGCCGGTGTCGTGGCGACGACCTGGCCGCGAGGCCCGCCAGATACGCGTCGGGGCGATGGCCTTGGTCGTCAGTCGCAGCCCACCGAGTGCTGTCTCCCGCTGCTCCAGGAGCAGGGGTCGCCTGTCGGTCTCCGTCAGCGGGCCAGAGTCATGGCCCCGGGCACGGTATCCGGAAGGAAGTTTGAGGGACACGAGTGTGTCCTCGGTCATCTTTTCTCCAGCAGTAAGGCGGACATTCTCCACAACCCCGGTGTCGTCCGACGAACGGCCAGGCGGATCGCCGCGTTTCCCGCCGGGTTCGATCTCCGTATCGGCCCCCCGGTAATCAGCGTACTGATAACGTCAGTCCGGAGATCACAACAGCCGCAACGAACGCGGCTTCGCCGGCCATGAGTTTCATGAAATTCCTTTTCTCCCTGCTGAACTTCTGCGCCTCGCGGAAGCCTGTTCCCCGGAGCGGGCGTCCCGATGCCGGAGAACGCGCCACCGCCACCGCCACAGCGATGGTCGCCGGCGAGCGTCTCCACATGCGCTCAATCCACCTCTCGTCATTACGGCGCGCGACGTCGCTCACTGTGGTCAGGTACATGCTCTTCGTGATCGCCATGGGGATCGAGCGCCACGCGCCCGGAATTAGAAGACGCGGAATTCCGGCAGAGCGGGCTTGGCATGCTCATTCATACAGGAATTGCCGGTCGGCCAATGATGTGGGCTCCTACGAAGCTTCGCGTTGAGCGTCGCATACGGGTGTTAGTGTTGGCGTATGACAAGGTGTATGAGGCGTGGGTCAAGAGGACTGGTCTAACGGTCACCGTGAAAGATATATCCATGGCCGAGATGGCCTTCGGTGTGCTCGGCCGAATCGAGGTCACGGCGCCGGTGCAGGGCGGTCCGCTCGACATCGGCCCGCGCAAGCAGCGGATGCTTCTCGGGCTGTTACTCTGCTCGGCGAATCGACCGGTTCCCTCATCCCGCCTCATCGAGGCGCTGTGGTGGGACGGTGAGGCTCCATCGTCGTCGAGGGTCAACGTCCGGGTCTGCGTGCACAACTTGCGGCGCGCGTTCGGAGCGGAGCGGCTCACGTCGAGCCGGCACGGATACCTGCTCGCCGTACGCCCCGGCGAGTTGGACTCTGAGCGCTTCGAGGACCTCGTGACGCAAGGTCGCCGGGTGATGGAGGAGAGAGGCGTCGCCAGAGCGAGCTCATTGCTCCGTCAGGCGCTCGACCTGTGGCGAGGCCCCGCATTCGAGGGCCTGACCGACTGCCCGCCGCTTGGCCAGGAGGCGGCCAGGCTGGAGGAGCTGCGGCTGGGGGCGCTACACGACCGGCTGGCCGCCGATCTCGCTCTCGGCAGGCACGCCGGCGTCATCGCGGAGCTGCATGCGCTCGCCGCCGATCATCCGACACGGGAGCGGTTCTCGGCGCAGCTCATGATCGCGCTGTACCGGTCCGGGCGGCAGGCCGAAGCCCTGCGGGCCTTCCAGCGGACCCGGCAGGCCCTCGTGGACGAGCTCGGGATCGAGCCGAGTCCGGAACTGCGCGACCTGCACCAGGTCATGTTGCGCGGCGACTCGATTCCGGAACGGGGCGAGCCGGCGGTGAGGGCGGTGCGTCCCGCCGTGCCGGCGGAGCTTCCGGCTGACCTGGATGCGTTCACGGGCCGCTCGGCAGAGGTCGCGCGGTTGCGCGCTGTCCTGACGGACGCCGGCCGCCGCTTCGCCGCCATCTCCGGGGTGGGTGGGAGCGGCAAGTCCGCGCTCGCCGTCCACGTCGCTCATCAGGTCGTGGACTGGTACGGCGACGGCCAGCTCTACATCGATCTGAACGGCTCCACTCCCGGGGTCAAACCACTCGAACCGATCGAAGCGCTCAGCAGGATGTTGCGATCCCTCGGTGTCGAGAGCTCAGCCATACCGACCGACACCGACGAGGCGGCGGGGCGGCTCCGCACGGTCACCGGCCAGAAGCGGATCTTGTTCCTGCTGGACAACGCCGTCGACGCCGCGCAGGTACGACCGCTGCTGCCCGCGAGCCCGACCTGCGGGGTGCTGGTCACCAGCAGGAAAATGCTCACCACCATGGACGGCGTCGTCCACGAGCGGCTGGACGTGCTCCCGGAAGACGACGCGCACGCATTGCTGGGCCGCCTGATCGGCTCCGCGCGGGCGGCCGCCGAACCCGAGGCGGCGGCCGAGGTCGTACGCCGGTGCGGCTGCCTGCCCCTGGCCATCCGCATCGCCGCCGCGCGCCTGATCGGCCGCCCCGCCTGGGAGGTACGGACGCTGGCTGACCGGCTCGCCGCCGAGGAAAACCGCCTGTCGGAGCTGGAGGTCGACGATCGCGCGGTCCGTGCCAGCTTCATGCCGAGCTACCGGGACCTGGACCACTTATCGTCCCGCATGTTCCGTTTAACGGGCCTGCTGGACACCACCGACATAGGGGTGGGCGCCGCCGCCGCTCTCGCCGGCGTCTCGGTGGATCACGCCGAGACCCTCCTCGACCGGCTTACCGACGCCGAGCTGGCCGGAACCCGCATTTCCGGCCGGTACGTCATGCACGACCTGCTCCGGCTCTTCGGCCGTGAGCGCGTGCTGGAGGAGGAGCCCGAGCAGGAGAGCCGGCAGGCCGTGGAGCGCGTCCTGCACTGGTACCTCGCCACCGCCCGGTCGGCCACCCGGGTGGTCGCTGCGCGAAGGCAGCAGTTGATCGACATCGGTACCGACCCGGGCCTGCCCGGAATGGCCCTGGAGAGCACGGACGACGTCTACGCCTGGATAGACGCCGAGGCGCACAATCTGCCCGCGATCGTAGCCCAGGCGGGCAGCGCCTCCCCCGAACTGGCGGTCGCGCTGGCCGCCGCGATCTACGGGCCGCTCTACGTACGTGGCCGCTGGAGGGAGCAGTTCGTCGTCGGTCAAATCGCCGTCGAATCGGCCGACCGTACGGACGACCTTCGCTGGCGGGCGATCGCCTACGGCGACCTGGGCGGCACGCATACCCGATTCGGCAACATCGCAGAGGGCATCACCTATTTGAAGACCGCTCTGGCCGCCTATCAGAAGATCGGCGACCTGCGGGGCGAGTCGGCGCAGCTCAACCTCCTGGCTATCGCTCACCGCCAGTCGGGGCAATTCGACGAGTCCATCAGCTTGTTCCAGCAAACCCTCGAAATCGACCGTCGGCAGGGTAACCGGCTCATCGAGGGGATCACGCTCACCAACCTCGGCAACACTTACCAGAAGGCCGGTCACCTCGGCGAGGCCATCGATGCGCACACAGAATCGCTGGCCATCGCGGAAGAGGTGGGCAACGCGACCGGGATAGCGGTCGCCGTGGGCCATCTCGCCGAGATCGACTGTATGACACGGGCACCCGAAGCCGCGGTGAAGCGCTACCTTGAGGCGCTGGATGCCGACCGCGTGGCGAACATGCTCGAAACACCTCTCGAAGCCGAACACTGGTGGGGACTCGGCCGGGCCTACGACGACCTGGGCGACCGGGACCGGGCCAGGGAATGCCGCGGCAGATGCGTCGCCATCCTCGACCGGCTCGGCCTGATCAGCATGGGCGAGCGGCGGATCATCGAGACCAGCGACAACCCGGACACGCCGGAAATCATCCGCAGGAACATGTAGGCGTTGTGCGGTGTCGCACACGCTGAAAACCAAACCCATGCATTTCAAGCGGCATGTAAGTATTCGTGAAGGACTCCGCCGAGGCGATCACGTCGGATGACAGGGATATCGGCCTCGGCGGGGTCCGGATGAGCGCGTAGCGGCCGCCGACCGCTACGCGCGGCCCTCCCTGCTCTGCTTGCAGCTGTAGTACTTCTTGGTGGACGCGTGGTATGTGCAGATCTTGAACATGACCCGGAGTCCCTCGGGGATCTTGCTGTTCAGGTTGTGCACGACGCAGTCGCCGTTTGCGGTCGTGTCGTCCACGTCGGCGATATGCTTCAGGCCGCCACTGGTCCCAGTGAAAGGCTTGCCCGCCCAGACGCGGGCACGGGCCCTCCGGCCGTCCGTTGCGCGGTCACAGATTTAAATCTTGTCGCCGTTCTGTACGAATCGGGCGCTGGCCTTCTTGTCGCCGTTGTACGTCCATCCGATGTCCGTCCCCGCGAATGCCGGGGTGGCGCTGACCAGGACGGCCATGGCGCCGGCGACGCCTGCCATCAGGAACGTACGCTTGTTGACCTTCATGAGTTCACTTTCGAATCGTTGTCTTCGGACGCGCATCGGCCCAGCCGCGCTGCTGCTCGCCGCACTCGTGCACCACCGCAGTCGACCTTGCCGATGTCCTCGGGGTGCGCGTCCTGTACCCAGGTGAAGCAGTTGTACCCGCAGCCTCGGCGAACGCCCGTACGGTCGCCTCCCGGTCCACGGGCGGCGGGCCGTTCTGGGCGATCAGGTCGAGCGCCCGCCGGAGCCGGTCCGGGTCGCCCCAGCCGCGGCAGGAGATGAGAACGGGTGGCTCACCCCGTGTTCGTGGGCACTGCGGCGGCTTCGTCGTGTTCGCGCAGCATGCGCAGGACGGTGGCCGGGGAGGGGTGACGGCCCTTCTTCTTGCCTTTGGTGATGACGAGGCGTGCGGCAATGTCGCGCAGGCTCAGGTCCTGGGAGCGTAGGTGCAAAGCCATGGAGAGCATGGCGTCGTCGGTGACGGCGGCGCCGCCGATGGCCTTGCCGCGGCTGCGGGCGGATTCGTGGCCTTCCAGGGTGCGGTCGCGGATGTACTCGCGTTCCATCCCCGACAGGGCCGCGAGCACGGTGAATACGACGCCGGAGGGGTCGTGGGAGCCCTGCAGTTCGCCGGTGAGGAATTCCAGGCCGATGCCGGCGGCGCGCAGCTGCTCGGCGAGGGCGGCCAGGTCGAGGCCGCGGCCGAGCCGCTTGTGCTCGTGCACCATGAGCGTGACCGCGACCCCGGCCGACCGTAGTTCGCGGGCCAAGGTGACGGCCTTGTCGAGTTCGGGGCGGGTGGTGGCGCGGGTGGAGATCTTCTCGGAGAAGACGCGGGTGACGCCCGCGGCTTGGAGCGCGTCGAGCTGGGTGTCCATGGATTGGCGGACGGTGGAGGCGCGGGCGTAGCCGATGCGTACGTGCCCCGCCGGCTCGATGCCGGTCGCGGCCTGGCGGGGCATCTGGATCCAGAGCGTGCCCGGCTTGCGGACGGCCGGGGTCGCTACGGTGAGCATCTTGGCGAGCGCGGGTACGAGCCGGAAGCGGGCGGTGTGGTACTGGACGGCCACCTTGCCCTTGCCGGTCCGGCAGGGGGAACCGGCCGGGGCGGCGCAGGAGGTCATCGGGCAGTCGTGGGCCTCCACGCGGAGGTAGTCGTCGTCGTGCACCCCGGAAGTGTTTCATCCACGCGTCGCAGCTGTCAGGGAGGCGGGCAGGTCACCACCAGCGACCATGTGCTCGATCAGTTCGAGGACCGCCCTGGACCCACCGTTCGCCTGGAGCCACTGGCTCGCCCGGCAGGCGGCCTTGGCATAAGTGTCCTGGTCAGCCTTCGTGGTGCGCAGCCAGTCGTCAAGCGTCTGGGGCAGGGCTCCCTGCGTGGCCACCCGGCACCGGTCGCCGGTTCCCTCGGGCTTCAGGTAGCGCGGGTCATCGGAGACCACAACGGCCAATCCTTCGTCGAACCATTGCGGTAGGGGCCCGGCATCGGATCCTAGGCGGGCGTGCAGTTCGACGTGTGACATCTCGTGTGAGGCGATCACCGCGTCGATGCCTTCCGGCGAGAGCATGACCGCGCGGTTCATTACAGCGATGCCACGCTCCCCGCCTCCGCCGATCTTCCGGTAGCACGTGGTGGTCACGCAGGCCAGGATGTCGGGAGAGCTCCGGCGTCCGCCGTAGAAGTCTGCCACCCGGCGGTTGGCCGCATCGATCACCTCAGCCACCTGGCGCTCCCGTACGGGCGGCAGCCCAGGCTCCAGATACAGGCCGGGCCTGACCTGTTTCATGCCGTAGCAGCCAGGACAGGTCGTGGCGGCGACCGACGGAAAGGCCACCACGACACCGGTCACCACGGCCACGACCAATCCGGTGGCTAGGGACAGCAGCCACAGCCACGTTCTGCGACTTCGACTCATTGCACCACTCCATATGCTGACGTTCCGTATCGTGCAGTTCACTGAAAGGATCTTCGGGTGTTGCGGGTGTAAGGTGGACACCCGGCGGCAGCATGGGCCCTGCGGCGGCGATGGTGGCTTTCACCTCTTCTCGTCCGAGGACACCAATCCTGAGCGATAAGCATGGATTGCGGCTTGGACACGCGTGCGCACACCGATCTTGGACAGGACACGCGACACGTGGATCTTGACCGTTCCTGCGGCGATACGCAGCTCGGCGGCGATCTCGGCGTTGGATCGACCCAGCGCGACCAGGCGGAGGACCTCTGTTTCCCGGAGCGTCAGCTCCGGGCCTTGACCCCGCACCGGTGGGGTGGCGAAGCGGCGCACCAGCCTACGGGTGACCTGCGGGTCGATCAGTCCCTGGCCTCGGTGAGCCGCGCGCACCGCCGCCAGATAGAGGTCGGGGTCGCCGTCCTTGAGCAGAAAGCCCACGGCGCCCGCCTCGAGGGCGCCGAAGAGGTATTCGTCGGTGTCGAACGTGGTCAGCGCGATGATCGGCCTGTCCGGGGCGCGGGCCGTCAGCCGCCGGATCGCTGTGATCCCGTCCGTGCCCGGCATCCGCAGGTCGGTGAGGATCACGTCCGGCTGGTGCTCGCGCGCCATGCTGATCAGTTCGGCTCCGTCGCGGGCGGCGCCGAGGAAGGCGATGTCGGGCTCATGGCTGAGCAACTGCCGCAGGCCCTCCCGGGCGAGGTGCTGGTCGTCGGCGATCAGCAGCCGGATCACGGGACTACCTGCCGGGCCGGAGGATCGTTCGTGGAGGACATCGTGAAGGGGCCGATTTCTGTGCCGCCGGCCGTCACCGCCGGTCTGTGCTCGTCCAGCGTATGCGGGGGGAGCACGGGCAGGCTGGCGCGCACCCGCCAGCCGTTCCTGCCGTGCGGGCCGCCATGGCAGTACCCGCCGAGCGCCGCCACCCGCTCGTGCATGCCCGCCAGGCCCTGCCCACTGCGGTGCCCACCGTTCAGGACGTCGTCGTCGGCTGGCGGTCGGGGCGGGCCGGGGTCGTCGATGGTGACGACGACCCGGTTGCTCACCGCACGGACCGTGACCGAGGTAAGCGCGGCCGTGGAGTGCTGGGCCACGTTGGTCAGTGCCTCCTGCACGATCCGGTAGGCGCAGGCCGCTGTCTCGGGGTGGATGGTGCTGTCGAGGCGGGGGTCGATCTTCAGGGCGACGGTCAATTCTGGCCCGCCGCTGCGTTCCGCTAGCGCGGGCAGGTCGGCGAGGCCGCCGCTGTGAGCGTGGTCCCCACGATCCGAGCGCACCAAGGTCGCGAGCAGTGCCCGGATCTCGGCCAGCGCCTCGGCCGACAGCCCGGCGATCCCCGCCAGCGCGCGGTCGGCCGCGCAGTCGTGACCGGTCAGCGCCCGCCGGGCACCGACCGCCTGGAGCCTGATCGCGCTGAGGTGATGCCCGACGACGTCATGCACCTCCCGGGCGATCCGCGCGGCCTCCTGTGAGCGGGCCTGCTCCTCCCGGGCACGCTGCAGCCGCGCGGCCTGGACGGCGCGGTCGGCCCGCAGCCGCAGCGCGTACCCGATGGCGACCGGTGCCGCGCCGGCCGCCGCGTGGACGGACACGGTGGCGAGGTCCGGCACGAAGGTGCCGCCGAGGCCGGCCGCCACCGCCCAGGCGACCGAACCGATCAGGAGCACCGAGCGCAGCCGATGGCGATGGTAGGCCGCCGAGGCGACGATCAGGCCCAGGACCCAGATCCCGGCGTCGCGCTCCAGCGCGAGGCCGAGCACCAGCATCACTGTCGCGGACGCGGCCACTGCCGTCAGCGGCAGCCGCCTGCGTAGCGCCAGCGGCGCGCAGACGGCCAGGATCGGCGCCGCCCACGCCGCCGCCGCGCCCACGCCGGTGACCTCGGCAGGCTCACCGCGCCACCATGCGTCCAGTGCCGAGCCTGTCAAGGCAATGATCGCCACGGCGCAGGCGAGCAGGGCGTCGCGGCCGATGAGCGGCAAACGTCGCCAGACGCCGGTCACAAAGGAGCGCAAAGCAGCTGATCGTCTCACGCGACCAGTATCACGCCGGCCGGGCGGGGCACGTGGTGCCGGACGCGGGCACCTTGCCGTCGATCAGGTACCGGTCCACGTGGCCGATGACGCAAGGGTCCCCGGCGTTCAGATACCGGCCGTGGCCGATGCCGTCGTACTTGATCGTGACCGACCCGGGAACCTGATCGGTGATGGCACGGACAGAGGGGTACTCGTAGACCGGGCCGACGCCGAGCAGCGGCGGAAGTTTGCGGGCCGGCAGCGGCGCCGGCGGGTTGGCTGCCTTGGCCGCCCACGGAGAGCAGGCGAGCCAGGCGTTCTCCCGCATGCCCGAGAAGTTCGGCGACACCTTGGCCGAGCGCCGCACGGCCGCACGGTAGGCGTGGTAGCCGTCGTAGCGGAACCCGTCGGCGCAGTTCACCGCGAGCATGGCGGTCACCCGCGGCGGCAGGCCGCGGCCTTGGGGGTCGAAACCGGACGCGTCGCCCTTGGCGGCGCTCGCGATGGCCTTGGCCAGCGCGGGCCACTCCGTTGTGCTGTCGACCAGGCCGTAGGCCAGGAACTTCAGGTCGTCACCGTCGTAGCGGCGCTCACCGGCGGCCGGCGCGCCGGGCAGGGGCCGGCGCTCGGCCCGCCGCACGACGGCCTGCCAGGTCTTCTCCACGTCAGTGCCGCGCAGCGCGCAGCCGGAGGAGCCGGCGCACCAGCGGACGAACCGCTGGAAGCCCGCCTCCAGACCCTCATGTTGCAGCCGCTCCGACGTCGCGAACGGGTCCACATGGTCGGGCACGCTGTCCACCGCCATCGCGCGCAGCCGCTGCGGGAACAGCCGAGCGTAGGAGGCCCCGAGCACGCCGCCGTAGGAGTTGCCGAAGAAGGAGATCTTCTCCTCGCCCAGGGCGGCGCGGATGGCGTCCATGTCACGGGCCTGGGTGGCGGAGTCCAGGTTGGCGAACAGTTCGGGCACGGCGTCCCGGCAGGCAGCGATCCCAGCGGCGTTCGCCTTGAGCGCCTGATCGTACTCGCGCCGGCTGTCCGGAGTGGCGAAGGCGGGACCGGCCGCGCACGAGGCCAGCGGGATGTGCTCACCGCTCACCCCGCCCCGCGGATTCCAGGTGACGACGTCCATCCGGGTACGCAGACCGGCGAAATGGGGCAGCGCCCGCGACAGCTCCTGAACGCCGGCACCACCGGGACCTCCGGGATTGAACAGGACGGTGCCCACGGTCGCCGCACCGGTCGCCGGCGCCCTGCCCACGGTGAGGGCAATGGTCTTTCCGCCGGGCTTCGACCAGTCGACGGGGACGGTCAACGTGGCGCACTGCAGCTCCGCCGAGATCTTCTCGCCGCAGGCCGACCAAGTCAGGGGCGGCGCCGGCGTTCCGCTGGACGAGGCGGAGGCGGCTGGAGCGTATGCCCCTATCGTCATCACGAGGGGCAAGGCAAGCAGTGCCGATCGAGGCCAGATCATCGAATCCTCCAACAGGATGGTGCGGCGAGCGCCGCAGATGACCCCACAGACTAGGCACGCCGATCTCCCGCCACATCTGCCACAAGACATACCTACGACCAGCCATGCACGCTGCGGGGGTGCAGATCACGTCGCGCATGTGTGCCGACAATTCCGGCAACCGGCACCCGGACCATCATGGAAGGTCCCGTTTCTCGTGTTCCGAGGATCGTTGCCCGGTCATCATGGAGGAGGGGTGACGACGCGTTCGAAGGACCGCAGTGGCCGGTAGCCGGTGGCATCCAGCTCGGCCAGTTCTGTGTCGATTTCGACGCTGATGGCGCCGAAGAAGTTGACGGTTTCGCTCTGCCCGGTCAGATGCGGGCTGCGAAAGGCGCCGCCGTGCGCGTAGCGCAGGTCGCGGCGCAGCGCGTGCAGGCTCTCGCCCTTGTTCAGCTGCCTGGCGATGCGCCGACGGTAGGCCTCGTCCGACAGGTAACGGGTGGCGTAGACGGTACGGCGGATCATGCCGTATTCCTTCAGTGCGGCCGCCATCGTGTTCTGCCGGGTGGAGGCCGAAAGTTTGCCGACGATGAGCGAGGCGGTGGCCTGGCCGAACTTGATGGAGCCGGCCAGGCGCAGCAGGTCGTCGAACTGCTCGGCGATCAGGTCGAGGTCGAAGCGGCGGGTCAGCAGCCGTGCGGCCAGCGGCCAGGACCGCTCGGTGGCCGCACGTGAGCCGAACCGCCCCATGGTGATCTTGCCGAGGTCCCGCATCCGGGGCGACAGCTGCAGCCCGACCAGGTCGAACAGGGCGAAGTTGACCAAGGTCACGCCGTGCGTATCCGTGGCGTGCTCGGTAATGGGCAGGTCGGTGGCATTGCCCATGATGTCGTCCAGCACGTACTGCGCTTCGCGGTGGGTGACCACGATGACCTTGGTGCCATAGGTGGAGAACTGGTCCGAGGCGTGGGTGTAGGTGGATAGGCCCCGGTCGGCGAACCACCGGTTGGCGGCGCGTGCGATGACTGATCTGCCGCGGGTGGGGAAACGCTGTCCGTCGGAGGAGGACAGAGTACCGGTCCCGAAGGCCTGGGTGAGTGGCAGCCGATGGTGGTAGTTGACCAGGGCGGCGTTGGCGGCGGTCAGCGTCTCCTCTCGCACGTACCACTCGGCCGTCCAGGCCAGGGTGTCGTAGGAGATACCGCAGGCTTCGGCCATCCGGCTCAGGCCCAGGTTGGTGGCATGGCCGATGAGCACCGCCAGCAGATTGCGCTTGAGCTCGCCGCTGCGCGCCTGCTTGCCACCGGCGTGGGTGAAGCAGTCCAGGAACAGTTCGGCGGATACTACGGCGACCCCTTGATCCGCCGATCCACCGGCGCAAGTACACAGCGTTACTTTGGGGCTGGGGTCAGCTTCGGGAGCAGGACGCCGTATCGGGCCAGCGCCCCGAGCTTGACGAGCTGTTCCTGGATCTGTCACGGCAGGCCGCGGCCCGCGGGACGAACTGCTCGGTCTCTCTCGACCTGTCCCACATCGGCTCGGCGGTGGACCGCGAGCTGGGGCTGGCCAACGCCACCCGGCTGGCCGAGGCCACCGCCGCCGCGGGCCAGGAAATGATGATCTCGGTTGAAGGGTCCGATCGTGCGGACCTCATCCTGTGGACCCACGAACGCCTCTGCGAGCGATTCGACCACGTCGCCGTCACCATGCCTACGCGACCCTCCTGCTGAACGGCGGCCACCTCTGCTCGATCGCCACCCACGACCTCGACCTCCTGACCGAACTGCAGCCGCACCTGCGGCCGGATTCCGGGAGGTACGAGGTCGAGATGCTGCGGGGACTCGGCATCGACCAACTGTCGACGATGCGGGATCTCGGGCATCCGATCAGGGAGTACGTCGTGTTCGGCACCCAGTGGTGGCTCTACGTCTGCAATCGCATCGCCGAGGACCCGGCCCGCCTGGTCCAGGCTCTGATAGACGCCGGCCGGCGCGCATAGCCCCGGCCCCGGGCCTGCGGCAGCTCGGCAAGATTCCCGACCTTCCCGCTGTCCCCCGACGGCGGGGCGCGGACGAGGAGGGTGCGGAGTCCCCTGGGGCACGGCGAATCGTTCGCAGTGCCCCTCTGGCCGCGCTGGTGAGCAGGTCGGCGCGCTTCAACGCGGCTGGCTGGTGGGGTGTGCCGGCTGGGTGGCCGCCAGGCTGCCCAGGAGCTTGAGCCGCTCTTCTGAGGTGCTGCCCGGTTCGGCGGTGTAGATGGTGAGGCCGTACACCGTCCGGTTGGACATGGGCAGGTCGAGAGACTGGTAGGTCAGCTCCAGGTCGCCGATCTGGGGGTGCCACAGCCGCTTGCTGCCGTCGTGGCGGATGCGCACGTCGTGGACGGCCCACTGGCTGCGGAACTCGGTGCTGAGCATGGACAGCTCACCGACGAGGTCGCGCAGGGCCCGGTCATGGGGCTCGCGTCCGGCTTCGGCGCGCAGCAGCCAGCACCGCGACCTCTTCGCGGCGCAGCCCGGGAACCCGGCGGCGGCCGTCCTGCTGGCGTTCGGGCCGAAACTGCTGCTGGAGAGGGCGCCGAAGGACAGCACGTCGATGCCGGCCTTCCAGGTCATCTCGGCCGGGGTGGCGCCGAGGTGGTCCAGGGCGTTGGCGAAGCGTCCGCCGTCCATGTGGACGCGCAGTCCCGCATCCCTGGCGATGCTGCCCAGGCGGCGGATCTCGTCGAGGGAGTAGACGCTGCCGCTTTCGGTGGCCTGGCTGATGCTCAGTACGGACGGCTGGACGCTGTGTACGTCACCGGCCCGGCGGCGGGCCGCCTGGTGGAGGGCGCCGGGGTCGATCTTGCTGTCGTCGCCTTGGCCGCCGACCAGCTTGGCGCCGTTGGTGAAGAACTTCGGCGCGCCGCATTCGTCGTTGTTGATGTGGCTGTCGGGGTGACACAGCACGCTGCCCCAAGGCGGAGTGAGGGTGGCCAGGGCCAGGCAGTTCGCGGCGGTTCCGGTGGAGACGGGGAAGATGTCGACGTCCCGCTCGAAGATCTCGCTCAGCTTGCGGCGGGCGCTGTCGGTGAAGGGGTCGTTGCCGTAGGGAGGGGCATCCCCGGCCGTCGCCGCGGCGACGGCCCGCACTATCTCGGGCGAGGCGCCGGCCATGTTGTCGCTGATGAAGGCGCGGCTGGAAGGGATGATGGCGGTTACCGAACGAGCAGTAGCACCGCCGCCCAGGCGTGACGGCGGGCGGTCACGGAGAGGCGCGCACCTTCCAGGTGCCGCCGTGGACGACCACGGCCTGGTCGTCGTTGATCGACAGGTACGCCTGCTCGCCGTGCCGCGCGACCTGCCGGTCATGCCGCTCGGCCCGGCCCCGGTTGCGGTGGGCGAGCACCAGGAAGGGCACCAGGCCGAGGCCGCGCGTCGATTCGGGCGCGCCTGGATCCCCGGGGTCGATGGCGGCGTCGGCCTCGCGGTAGTAGCCGAGGTCCGGCGCGGCCAGCGCCGCGCCGGCCGAGACGTCGGCATAGCCGAGGCGGCCCTCGCGCACCGCCGGCGCGACGACGCGGTCGAAACCGGTCCGCTGTACGTGCTCCAGCAGGAACAGGGGATACCCACCGGCGACGAAGACCAGGTCGGCCCCGCGCAGCGCGCGTTCGACATCGGCCGCCCCCGCCCGTTCGAGGTCGAGGCGCTCGACCACCATGCCCTCCCCCCGCAGCAGGCTGTCCGCCGCCTCGACCCACGGGGCGGCGGGCAGCGGATTGGCCGCGGTCGGCACCAGGACCGCGTGCCTCGCCGTCAGGGGGAGCGACGCCAGCCAGGGCGGCAGGGCACCCAGTCCGGCGGAGCCGAGGAACACTTTCCGCACGTTCAGTTCTCCCTCTGGTCGCTCATCGCGGGCAGGCGCGCCGCCGTGGGCCGTTCGTGCCGGTACGTCGCCAGCCAGCCCAGCGCCGCCAGACCACAGAAGCCGGCCGAGGCCGCGCAGGCGCCGCCCCAGCCGTAGCGGTCGTAGGCGCTGATGCCGACGGCCGTGCCGAGGGCACCGCCGAAGAAGTAGGTGGTCATGTAGATGGTGGTCAGGCGGGACCGGGCGGCGTCGACCAGGTCGTAGATGACCGCCTGGTTGGTCACGTGCACGACCTGGCAGCACACGTCCATCAGCAGCGCGCCGAGGACCAGCCAGACCAGGCTGCTCCGCCCGGCGGCGAGCACGCCGAAGGAGCCCGCCAGCAGCACGATCGCGCCCCCGGTGACCGGCAGGCGCGTCCGCCGCCGGTCCAGCAGCCGCCCGCCGCCCAGCGCGCACAGCGCACCCAGGGCGCCCACCAGCGCGAACAAGCCGATCCCCGCCTTGCTCCAGCCGAACGGCGGGCCCGACAACAGGAAGGTCACGGTGGACCAGAAGCAGCTGAACATGGCGAACTGCGCGGCGCCGATCAGCGACCGCCAGCGCAGGACCGGCTCGCCGCGCGCCAGCCGCAGCACGGCCCGCATCTGGGCGGCGTACCCGAGGTCGACCTCGCGGCCCCCGGCCGGCAGCATCCGGTACATGGTCGCCGCCATGACGGCCATCACCCCGGCCGCCACGCCATAGACCCAGCGCCATCCGGAGACCTCGGCGACGAGCCCGGCGAAGGTCCTCGAAAGCAGCACCCCGAGCAGCAGGGCGCCCATCAGGGTCGCGACCGTACGGCCCCGGTGCTCCGGGCGCGCCAGCGTCGCGGCGTACGGGATCACCATCTGCGCCACCACGGACGAGGCGCCCACCAGTATGGCAGCGGCCCCCAGCACCTGCGGCCCGGATGCGGCCGCGCTGACCGCGAGGGCCACGGCGTCGATCGCGAGCAACGTGGTGATCAGCGGGCGGCGGGCGATGATGTCGCCGAGCGGCACCACGAACACCAGCCCGCAGGCGAAGCCCACCTGCGTCACCGTGATGAGCATCCCCGCCGCGGATGGGCCGATCCCCAGCTCGCGGGCGATCGTCGGGAGCAACGGCTGCGCGTAGTAGACATTGGCGATCGTGATGCCACAGGTCAGCTCCAGCAGCCGCACCAGGGCACGCTCCAACGCCACGGTTCTTCCTCCAACCGGTCGATCCAACGGGGCAGTGCCGTCACCCGGACCGCACCCGCCAAGTGGTTTCGAGGAGGCGGGGATCCGGGGGACGCAACCGCAGGGATCAGCCGGCGGGCCGCGTCGACTGGGCTTGGCACGAGTGTCCTCGGAGGTTCACCCCGAAAGGGAGGACACCTCAGTCATGCGGCGATGAGCACTGTAGCCGATGGTTGGCCGTGGTAGGTCCCCTGCCCCTCGCCGGGCGGTGACGGGTCCGAAACCTGGTGCAGCCGGGTTACCGTTACGGCGCCTGTTACGCTCGTATGCGACGCGGGGTGCCCGGCGAGCCGGGCTGAGATCACACCCGTAGAACCTGATCTAGTTCGCACTAGCGAAGGGACGTCACGGGTGACCTCCGTTCCCAAAATCCTCTCTATCGCCGGCACCGACCCCAGCGGTGGCGCGGGCATCCACGGCGATCTGAAGACCTTCTCCGCCCTCGGCGGCTACGGCATGGCGGTGACCACGGCTCTGGTCGCGCAGACGACCACAGGCGTGCGCGGCGTACACGAGGTGCCCGCGGAGTTCGTCAGCGCTCAGTTGGACACGCTGCTCGCCGATGTCCCCGCGGACGCCGTGAAGATCGGCATGCTGGGGCGGGCCCCCGTCATCCACGCGGTGGCCGCGGCACTGGACAGGTTCTCTCCTCCGTACGTGGTGCTCGACCCGGTGATGGTGGCCAAGAGCGGCGACCGGCTGCTGCCGGCCGACGCGGTGTCCGCGCTGCGTGAGGTGCTGCTCCCGCGCGCCGACCTGATCACCCCCAACCTGCCGGAGGCGGCGGACCTCCTCGGCGAGCCGCAGGCCCGCACCGTGGCGGAGATGCACGAGCAGGTACGGCGGCTGCACGCGCTCGGTGCGCGGCGGGTGCTGCTCAAGGGCGGCCATCTGGACGGCGAGGTCTGCGTCGACGTCTTCAGTGCCGGCGGCGAGCCGGTCGACCTCGCCGGGCCCAGGGTCGCGACCCGCCACACCCACGGAACCGGCTGCACCCTGTCCTCGGCGGTCGCGGCGCTGCGCGTGCGTCACCGGGACTGGCTCGCCGCCGTGCGAGCGGCCAGGGACTACCTGACCGGCGCGTTGCGTGCCGCCGACAGCCTGCGCGTCGGGGGCGGTCACGGCCCCGTCCACCATTTCCACGCGGTGTGGTGAGGCGGATGGCCGAGCCGCCCGACGACCTGCCGATCATCGAGAGGGACGTGGTCCGGCTCGTCGTCCTCGACACCCGCGATCGGTTGCTGCTCTTCCACACCCGCGATCCGACGATGCCGGAGAAGGGAACCTGGTGGGAGCTCCCAGGCGGCGGGATCGACGACGGCGAGGACTATGTCGACGCGGCGATCAGGGAGCTGAGGGAGGAGACCGGGATCCGTACCCGCCCCGCGCAGATCGGCGCTCCCACCTGGCGGCGTGACAGCTCCTTCCGCTACCGGGGCGCGCGGCGGCTGCAACACGAGGTGGTGGTCCGCGTCCGCCTCGACGTCCCCGGCCCGGACATCGACCGCTCGGAGATGCTGGACTTCGAGATCGAGGACTACTTCGGCTTCCGCTGGTGGCCGGTCGCCGAGGTCGGCTCCAGCACGGATCGGGTCTACCCGCGCCGGCTGCCGCAGCTCCTGCCGGAGTTCCTGGCGGAGGTGAGCATCGCCGAGCCATTCGAGCTGTACCCCTGAGACACGCCGGTCCTATGCGGCGGGTGTGTGGCCGGCACGAGAGTCAGTCCTGGACGGCCGGTGCGCGGGCCTCGGCCCGGCGGGCCGAGGCGCGCCGGGAGGCCAGCATCTCGATCACCCACAGCAGCAGACCGGCGGCGGGGAAGGCGGCGCCGAGCACGCAGACGCCCGCCCAGCCATGACTGGCATAGATGGCTGCCGACAGGCCGCTGCCCGATGCGCCGCCGAGGAAGTAGGCGGTCATGTAGGCGGCGGCAGGTAACTGGCGCCGCAGGCCAGGAGGAACCCGCCGGTCGCATACCTGGCCCAGCCTCGGTCGGCGAGCTTGCCGGCGAAGCGGGCCGCGGTCGCCCCGGTCACGCCGAGGAGGGCGAACAGCCCGATCGCCGCCTGGTCCCAGCCGTAGGGAGGGCGGGCGAGCAGGAAACCGTAGCTGGCCCAGAGCACGCCGAACGAGGCGTAGGTGAAGAAGCCATAGGCCATCCGCAGGCGCAGCACCGGCTCCTCGCGGACGAGCCGCACCACCGAACCCAGCAGCGCCGGATAGCGCATCCGCGTCAGCGGCGCGAGCACCGGCAGCTGCCGCCACAGCAGCACTCCCACCACCGCCGTCAGGGCGGCACCAACAGGTAGACCGCGCGCCAGCCCGCCAACTGCGCGATCACCCCCGCCACGGTGCGGGACAGCAGGATGCCGATCAGCAGGCCGCTCATCACCGTGCTGATCACTTTGCCCTGCCCAACACATGAATCAGCACCCGGCAATCGATGGAGGAGATGAATGGAGCTGCGTCAGCTCGAACACTTCCTGGCGGTCGCCAAACACGGCAGGTTCACCGCGGCGGCCCGCGAGGTGCTGATCGTGCAGTCGGCGTTGAGCACGTCCATCCGCAACCTCGAACGTGAGCTCGGCGCCCCGCTGTTCGACCGCGCCACGCGGCGGGTCGTGCTGACCCCGGCCGGGAGGGAGGTGATCCCTCTGGCCCGGCGCATGGTCGCCGACGCCGAGGCGGTGCGCGACGTGGTGGCCGCGGTCGCCGGGCTGCGGACCGGCCGGGTCAGCGTGGGAGCCATCCAGTCGCTTGCGCACGTCGACCTGCCCGCAGAGCTGGCGCGCTTCCGCCGCACGCATCCGGGAGTGCACGTCGAGGTGCGGGACACGGTCGTCGACGAACTGGTGGAGGCGCTCCGGCTTGGCCAGCTCGACCTGGCCTATCTGGTGCTGGGCGGCGCCGTGCCGGGCGGGCTGACCGTGCACCACGTGTTCGCCGACGAACTGGTGGTGATCGCCGGGCCGGGGCACCCGTTCGTCAGGCGGGACCAGGTGTCGCTGGCCGAGGCGAGCCGGGAGCCGCTGGTCGGCTTCGGCCCGGGCACGGCACTGGCGCAGCGCATCCGGCAGTTGTTCATGGACCACGGCCTGCGGGCCCGGTTCGTGGCCCAGACCAACCAGCTGGATCTCCAGGCCGGGCTGGTACGCAACGGCCATGGCGTGGCGATCGTCACCCGGAGCCGGGCTGACCGCTCGGGACTGCCCGCTGCCACCCTGGTGCAACCAAAGGTGGAATGGCGGGTGGCGCTGGCCACCCGCACCCCACGACCGGCCAACCCGGTGGCCGACGCGCTGCTGCGCCACCTGATCGACGCCCCCCATGAGCCCAGTTGAAGGGGTTCACGTAGTCCCGGGGATTCTAAACTCGCGTCAAGGGCCTGTCCCATGGATCAGGTGATCGCTTTGCGAGGCACCATATAGTCGGGGTTCGGCCTGGCCACCTCCTCCGTCGAAACTCAGTTGCGGCTCCTACCTGGTTGACCCATGCTGGCGGCCATGATGATCAGAGAGGCGATGGCCCACGATTGGCCCAGTATGTGGGCGTTCATGGAGGGCATCGTGCGGGCCGGTGAGACATTCTCGTGGGATCGTGGCACCCCCGAATCTCAGGCCAGGCAGATGTGGTTCCCCAAGCCGCCGGGCCGCACCTTCGTCGCCGTGGACGCGGACGGAACCGTCCTGGGCACAGCTAACAGCGTCCGCAACCACGGTGGCGGCGCCGCACACATCTCCAGCGCGAGCTTCATGGTCGATCCGAGCCACTCCGGCCGGGGAGTTGGCCGGGCGCTCGGCGAGCATGTCCTGGAACAGGCACGTAAGGACGACTTTCGAGCGATGCAGTTCAACGCCGTCGTGGAGACCAACGCCCGGGCGGTGGCGCTGTGGAGGTCACTCGGCTTCGAAGTGATGACCACCCTTCCGGCAGGCTTCCACCATCCGGTTCACGGCTACGTGGGACTGCACATCATGTACCGGCGGCTTTGAGCTTGGTCACGCACCGCTCGGCGGTGTCGGGCTCGCTCGGAGGCCGGCCTCATGCTGCCACGTCCTTGGATGGGCGTCGCCGATGAGCCCGAGAGGGAGATCGTGCTCAAGGAGGGCCTTCAGCCCGCTGATCAGGAACGTGAAGCCGCCGGTGGAGTCGATGGCGTACTGGACGACCTCGTCGCCACTGCCGGTGAAGCCGCTTTCAGTGACCTGGACGTAGGTGGTGCCGCCCGACGCGGAGATGAAGCGGAACTCCACCGTGGTCGGGTTGTCGGGGGTGTAACCGCTCCAAGTGAACAGGATGCGGCTGTTCTCCTCCACCTCCTTGACGACCACGCGGCTCGATGCCCCGTACATTTCCCATTCCCAGAGCAGCTCGGCGCCGGGGGTCATGTTTCCGCTGCTCTTGGTGTACCAGATCTTGGTGGTGATT
Source organism: Nonomuraea sp. B12E4 (assembly GCF_039871825.1). NCBI lineage: Bacteria > Bacillati > Actinomycetota > Actinomycetes > Streptosporangiales > Streptosporangiaceae > Nonomuraea > Nonomuraea sp. B12E4. The sequence goes on from NZ_JBDPME010000045.1 coordinate 39,520, forward strand.
TCCGGGTCCACGATGGCCTGGAACACCTCGGCCGGTCTGCGGCGGATGAGCATTCCCGCCTTGGCCTCGGGAACAGCGGAGATTTCGAGCTTGCCAGTAGGCATGTCACTTGTTCTTCGGGGTTTCGGCGATGAGCGGCTCGCCGGTCTCCAGCAGGGTCTTCAGGCCGGCCAGGATAGACGGCCAGCCCTCGTTGACTCCCTCCAGCACGGCGCTGCCGGGCTCGAAGCCGTCGTGGGTCACCGTCAGCTTGACCACGTCGCCATCCGGTTCGAGGTCGAAGGTCACCTTGGACCTGGGCTCGGCGGTGACCCGGGTCAGGTATTCGTCGCTCAGGCCGTACGCGTCGGCCCACTCGCGGGTGAAGGTGTGCCAGGTGTAGGAGAGCCGGCGCCAGGGCTCGGATTCGAGCACGACCTGGGCGGGGTCCGCGATCACGACCCCGTTCTCCTTCAGTTTGACGGTGATCTCCGAGCCCGGTCGCCAGTCGGTCTCGAGGGCCACTCCCCAGTAGCGCATCGTGAAGGCCGGATCCGTCAGGGCCTGCCACAGCAGCTCCGGCGTCGTCTTGATGTAGGTCTTGTACACGAATTCTGTGCCCGGCATCGGGGTGTCCTCCAAGGCTCTTTTCAGGTCCGACAGGGCGCGGACTCGGTCGAGGTCGTAGCGGCTGATCCAGCGCTCGGCGATCTCGTTGATGGGCACGACGTTCAGGAAGTGGAGCTTCTCCCGGCCCTGCCGCGCTGTCGTGATCAGGTTGGCCGCTTCGAGGATGGCCAGGTGCTTGGTCACCGACTGCCGTGCCATGCCCAGCCCGGCGCACAGCTCGCGGAGGGTCTGACCGTTCCGCTCGTTGAGCCGGTCGAGCAGCAGCCTGCGGCTGGGATCGCCCAGCGCCCGAAAGACGTCGTCCATGCCTTCCTCAATCATGCAGCCTTTTGGCTGCCTTTCGATATAAGCAGCCAAACAGCTGCATGTCAACGCGTGACCTGCCGCCGGCCTCCCGGGGAGTTGGTCACTGCTCCGCGCAGAGGAAGGGAGCGGTGACGGACCAGAACTCCTCCGGCTTCAGGCTGTGCACGCGATGCCCGGCCTCCCCGACGGTCACCAGCCGGCAGTCGCCGATGATCCCGCTCGTCCGGGCCAGCGCGTCCGGCGAGACGTGACTGCTCGGCCCGCCGCTGATGAGCAGCGTGGACGCACGGATCGCTTTCAGGCGCTCCCACCAGCCGGGGTCGGGGGTCCTCATCTCCGTGATGATCGGCTCGAACGAGCGCCAGTCGAACGGCAGCGGGGTGGCCGGCTCCGCCATGGGGGCGACGGCTTCCCCCGGCCGTGTCTCCGGGGGAGGCGGGGTGTCCTCGACGACCAGGCGCCGGACCCGGCCGGGCTGCCGCTGCGCCACCAGGACGGCGACCGCCCCGCCCATCGAATGCCCCGCCAGGTCCACCCGGTCGATCCCCTGGTGGTCGAGGAAGCCGAGCACGTCGTCGCACATCGACGCCAGCGAGTACGTCCCCGTCCAGGTGCTGTCACCATGCCCCCGCAGGTCCAGGGCGAGGACGTGGCGGCCACAGGCGGCCATCCGGGCCGCGAAGCCGTCCCACGTCCCGGCTGTGCTGCCCCACGCGTGCAGCAGCACCACCGGCACCCCGCGAGGGACGCCGACCTCGCGGAAGGCGATCGTCACGTCTCCGAGCGAGACCTTGCCGTGCCGGATCTCCGGCGTCATTGAGCCCATGTGCCCGGATCATACGAGCCGCCCGGGGTGCGCGGCATATCACCGCTTTTCACCCGCGAGTCGAGGAAGTCCCGTACGGCCCGGGCGAAACCGGCCGGGTCGTCGTCGTGGGCCCAGTGCCCGCAGCCGGGTAGCTCCCGCAGTTCGGTGGCCGGCCGCCGCTCGGCCATCTGCCTGGCCATCGTGGTGGGCAGGACGAAGCTGTCCAGACCGTGCACGAACAGGGCCGGGCAGTGTGAGCCGAGCCAGTCGGCCCACCAGTCGCCGACCAGGGCCTGCTGGGAATCCATCATGTCGGCGTAGTCGAACAGGAAGCCCCAGCCGTCGGGGTGCTCGACGGCGCTCTCCAGGAAGTAGCTCGCGTCGGGGATGCCACGGGCCTCGACCTGACTGCGCAGCTCGTGCAGGGTGGCGGCGCGGCGGGGCCAGGCTCGTACGTCCAGGACCGGGTGGGGGATCTCCGGCCGCCGGTTGCAGGCCCCGCCCTCCTCGACGACCAGGGCGCGTACGAGGTCCGGATGCCGGGCGGCGAGCTGGAAGGCGGTCACCCCGCCCATCGAGTGCCCGAGTGCGACCACCGGGCCGAGGTCGAGGTGGCGCACGAACGCGGCGGCGTCGGCGACGTAGGCTTCCCGGCTGAAGTCGCCGCCGTCGCTGTGGCCGTGACCGCGCTGCTCCAAGGAGACGACCCGGTAGGCAGGGGCCAGGGCGGCGGCCAGCGGGGCGAACATCCTGGCCCGGCCGAAATGTCCGTGCAGGGCCAGGACCGGTATCCCGGCACCGCCGAAGTCGACGTAGGCCAGCCGCCGGCCGTCAATGAGCGCATATTTCTCGACGGGGCTTGCCAAGGGGGTCGTCATCCTAGTTTCTCCTCGAGGTCGCGGTGATGCGGATCGGTCAGGAACGCAGTGGTGAGGAACGCCACGGTCAGTGCCAGCCCAGCGGCGATGAGCGCGGCGTCAGCGAACCCGGCCACGAACGCGTCGCGGGCCAGTGCGGCGAGTGCATCGCCGCTTTGTCCGCCGAGTCGGGCCGCCGTCTCTATTGCGCCGGTGACCGCCACGGCGTTGCCCACGCCCAGCAGGGCTCGGGCGGCGATCAGCTCTCCGGGGTTCCGAGAGGCGGCGGCCAGCAGCGAGGCGGCGGCGAACACGGCGAGCCCCGCGAGCAACACCCGCCGGCGTCCGTGGCGGTCGGCCAGCGCGCCCATCGTGATCAGCAGGGAGGCGAGGGCCAGGATGGTGGTCTCGGTGATCCATTGAAGCTGGGCGGTGGTGGCCCGCAGTTCCAGTGCGATGGCGGGCAGCGCGTTCGTCACCGCCATCACGCTGGAGCTCATGACCAGCAGGGCGATGCACAGGGCGTACAGAATCGGCCAGCGGCGCAGATGGCCACCGGCGGGCGCGGGGGCGGAGACAGCGGAACCTCCGGAAGAAGCGGGGGAGACGGGGCGAGTTAGCATAACAGTCGTTGCGTTAATGTGCGCAACGACTGTTACGCGACAGCGAAGCGCCGTGGCGCCGGCATCACGACCCGGAGATCGGCCGTTGGATGAACGCGGACCCGCCGATCTCGCTGGCGCGGAACATGGACAGGGGCCAGAGCCGGCCGGTTTCGTGGAGGAGGGCCGGCGCAGGGGGGTTCCGCACGGGCGGCAAGCACCACGGCCACGTCATGATGGGCATGCTGTCCTCGGGGCCGCGATGAGCTCATTCGGTAAGAATGATCGTTTCATTGGAATTCCGGGCCCTGAGCGGCTGATCGGCGCGGTTGACAGGCCTTGACTGTGCGTCGTACAGCGACCGGTACAGGCCGTCGGCCGCCGTCAGTTCGGTGTGCGTTCCATGCTCCACCAGGCGCCCCCGATCGAGAACGAGGATTCGATCGGCCGTTCTGATGTTGGCCAGCCGATGGGTGACCACGAGCGTGATCCCGGCATCGTCCGCGTTCGCCGCTCGGTGCTGGAGCGCTTCCAGCACCTGGAACTCTGCCTTGGCGTCCAGCGCGGCGGTCGGCTCGTCGGCGATGAGTAGATATGCGGCACGATAGAGGCCGCGGGCGACGCCCAAGCGCTGCCACTGGCCACTGGAGAGGTCCTGCGCATTCTGGAAATACCTCGACAAGAGGGTATCCGCGCCGTGGGGGAGGGTGGCGAGCACATCATCGGCACCGGACCGGCGGAGTGCCGACTGCCAGGCGCTACGGTCCGGGTCCACCTGATCGACGCGGCCGACGGTGATGTTGTGGAACGCCGTCATGGGCCACTGCGCCGGGTTCTGGGCTATGACGGCGATCCGGTCGTGGACCGACTCCTCGTCGGCCGTGGCGAGGTTGACGTCGTCCCAGAAGACAGCGCCGCTGGTCACCGGATAAAGACCGGCAATGATCTTGGCGAGCGTGCTCTTGCCCGAACCGTTCTCCCCCACCAGCGCGACGACCTCGCCGCAGCGGATCGCCAGGCTCAGGTGGTGGATGGCCGGGGTGTCCTGTCCCGGGTAGGTGAAGGAGACGTTCTCCAGGCGTATCACGCTCGGCCGCGCGGGTGCCCGTACGGCCGAACGCGTCGGCCGTCGAGCGGCGGCCTCTTCGAACAACCGCCGGTACATGTCGATGTAGAAGGAGCCCTCGTACAGCGAGTTGACGGCCTTGACGGTGTTGGACATGGCGAGCGCGGCGGCCCGCATCGAGAGCATCGCTGTACCGGCGAGCGCCAGCTGCAGTGATCCGGTGTACAGGAGAACTCCGAGGGTCAGGTAGGCGACACCGGCGCCACAGCCGGCGGCCGCGCGGCCGATCAGGCGCACCGTCGCGCTGCTCCGGGCCAGCTGGACCTCCTCCCGCGCGAGCTCTGCCGAGGCCCGGCGGTATTCCGCCAGCAGGCGCTGCCGTAGGTTCAGCGCGTTGCGCTCAAGTGCCATCCCGCGTGAGGTGGCGACCTCCTTGATGACCGATCTCCGCATGTCCCGGGTCACGGCACCGAGGAAGATCCCGTATCTCAACGTCGACACCTTCCCCACGGCCGACGCGTCGGCGACCGCGGCAAGCGCGAGTGTCAGGACCAGCCACGGGCTGAGCAAGGCCGTCGCCACCAGTGCCGCGGCCAGCGAAACACCGGACGACAACAGGTGCGCGGTGGCGGAGACGCCGCCCTCGATCGCGGGGAGTCCGAAACGCTCGACCTTGCGTGCGAGCTCGCGGAACTCGGCATCCTCGAACGCCAGCAGGCGAACGCCCGCCAGCGCCGCCGCGGCGTCTCCGTCCGCGGCCAGCATGACGCGCGGCCGTAGCATCCCCACAACCGCATCGACGGCCACGTCGAGGGCCCCGCGCGCAGCGAACGCCGTCACCACCACCGCCAGAGCGGGCAACGACTCCAGCAGCCGCGCCGGGGTCGGACCCTGCCGAAGCAGCGCGGCCAACACGTCGGCCGTGGCGAGCAGGCCGAACGCCGCCGCGCAGCCGGACGCCAGATGGACAGCCATGGCAAGGAGCGGCTTGCGGGCGCTATCGAGGTAGGAACGGACCGTCAGCCAGTGCGCGGCACCGTCTTCGGATTGATGGCAGCCGGAGATCTTCACCTGCGTCTTGACCGGGCGCAGCGCACGCTCCCCGGTGTTGTTCGTGAACGGCACCCAGCCGGGGAAGTCGGCGAAGCGCAGCACCTCATCAGCCCGGTCCCGCAGGCGTTCCAGCAGGTTACGGGCCGGGGACTGTTTCCGCCCAGGGGCGCGGGGATGCAGCGACAGCCCGACCGCGATCCCGTGATGGAAGGATTCGAGGTAGATCCGCGCCCGCTCGGGCGGGATCTCGGCCAGCCCCTCCGCGCGGGCTCTGATGGCCTGCTTGTTCAACTCGGCCAGCGCCCACCGGATCTGCGCCGGCCACCGCTGACCGGGATGATCCTCGGCCGCCGCAGTCAGCTCCCTGACCAGATGTGCCCCGCACAGTTGGTGACGAGTGTGCGGGTGGCCGTTGTAGAGCGACAGCGAGTCGTGCACCAGCACCCCGCGGAACTCGGGCAGGACGCCGAGGGAGTTGGCGCCCTGGCGGGAGCGTTCGCCCAGGCCGAGCAGGGTCAGGGTGGTGGTGCAGGCCACGTGCAGCCAGCGGCGCGCCGCCCCGATCCGGGGTGGTCGTCTCATCGACGTGCAGCACATGCGTAAGTGTCAGCAGCGCGCGGATCACCTTGATGCTGCCGGCGACCAGTGTGGCGGCCTCGGCCAGGATCGACGACACCCAGCCGGGCGAGACCTGGGCCCCGGTGACGTCGGCGATCAGCTGGGCGCAGCGCTCCACCGGCACGTGCTGGAACACCAGCAGATAGGCGGCGAGTGCGCGCAGGTTCGGCCCGTACGACGACGGCGCACCCGCCACCTGCCCGGGCATGTCCGCGCCGGTGACAGCGCCGCACCCGCCGCACCGGCAGCGATGCGCCCGGTGCTCGGTCACCGTCACGGTGACCAGGGGAATGTCGCGGACCTGGCGGCGCGAGTAGCCGACGCTGTCGGTGGCCGACAGCTGTTTCCCGCATCCGCCGCAGGCCGCCGGGAGGTGGTCCTCGACCTCGTCGGGGACCTCGGCCATGGCCAGGCCGCCTCCCGGAGCGCCGGGCTGGCGCCCCCGTGTCCGCCCGCTCTTGACCGGCGGCTGCTTCTCCGGACGGACGAAGGTGTCGCTGGACGGCGGTAACGAGGAGTTCCCCGAATTGCGGTTCTGCCGGCGTTCCAGCTCGGCGACCCGGGCGGTCAGCCGCTCCACCGTTGCTTCCAGCTTCGCGATCGTCTCGCGCTGAGCCTCGATCGTGGCCATCTGCCGGACCACCAGCGATGCCAGCTCGTCATACGACGGACGGCGCTCCGGGATCTTCGGCACCCAAAGATCATCGCACCTCGCGGACAGCCCTCACGCCAGCAAGATCGAGAGCTACTGAATGCCTACGGAGAAGGGCCGCTCTATCTGGCTACTGTCATTGATTGCTTTTCGAAGGCGGTGATCGGCTGGGCATTGGATGTGCGATATCCGGCCGGTTTGGTGTGCGCCGCCCTCGATATGCCCGCGATGCGGGTCGATATTCCCGTTGGAACGATTTTTCACTCGGACAGGGGCAGTGAAGTTTTCTCAGCAGGCAAACCGGGTGATAGCGATCGGATGACCATGGATGTGGAGGTGTCGTCGATCGCCTGACAAGAGCATGGAGCCCTCGATAGAAGCGGATGTGCGACCATCCGTGCTC
>NZ_JBDPME010000046.1:0-44780 GCF_039871825.1 Nonomuraea sp. B12E4
GCCTGGCCGTGCCCCGATGCGTCGGCATCACCGTGTGGGGCGTGCGCGACAGCGACTCCTGGCGCTCCGGCGACACCCCGCTGCTGTTCGACGGCAACGGCAACAAGAAGCCCGCCTACACCTCGGTGCTCAACGCGCTCAACGGCGGCGGCACCACGACGCCGCCTCCGAGCGGGGGCAGCACGGGGCAGATCAGGAGCGTGGCCTCCGGCCGCTGCCTGGACGTTCCCAACGCCGGCACCGCCGACGGCACCGCGGTGCAGCTGTGGGATTGCAACGGTCAGAGCAACCAGCAGTGGACGCCGTCCTCGGCCGGGGAGTTGAAGGTGTACGGCAGCAAGTGCCTGGACGCCGCGGGCACGGGCAACGGCGCCAGAATCCAGATCTACTCCTGCTGGGGCGGCGACAACCAGAAATGGCGCGTCAACTCGGACGGCACGATCGTAGGTGTGCAGTCCGGGCTCTGCCTCGACGCCGTCGGCGCCGGCACCGCCAACGGAACCGGGCTGCAGCTCTACTCGTGCTGGGGCGGCAACAACCAGAAATGGACCGTCACCAGCTGATCGGGCCCGAGCCGGACCCTGGGCACAACGTCCCCGGGGTCAACGACAGGACGGTGGCCCACGCCGTCGTGGGTCACCGCCTCCTGCGAGCCGAGAGGCGGGCGGCGGTTCATCGCAGGGCGCGGGACGACGGTCGAGACCACGGTCCGCACTGTGCGATGGCTTTGACGGGACGGTCACACACCCGTGATCGTCCACTGGTTGTTGGTGCTGTTGTTCGGCGCCCACATGGCCACGGTGGAGCCGACGGTGCCGTTGCCCATGCCGTCCAGGGCGGTGCTGGTGCCTCGGTTGATGATCTGGTAGCGGCCGTTGCCCACGCTGTTGAGGCGCCACTGCTGGTTGACGCCGCCGTTCCAGGCCGACTGCCGGGCGCTCGCACCGTTGGCGGTGTTGCCCCAGCTGTCGATGACCATGCCGTTGGTCCGGTTGACGATGCGGTACCAGCCGCCGCCCAGGTCCACGAGTTGCCACTGCAGGTTGGCACTGCCGTCGTAGTCCCATTGTTTGAGCACTGAGCCGGAGGCGACATTGCCACCGCTGTCCAGCACCAGGCCGGTGGTGACGTTGCTGATCCGTACGTAACCCGCCGGCGGTCCGAGCGCCGTCACGCGGTACGTGCGGCCGGCCTGGCCGGTCAGTCTGATGACGTCGGACTCGGGCTTGGTGATGCCGACAGCAGCGCCGGTCGTGGTGTCGACCACTTGGTGCGTGCCGGTGAGCATGCGGCTGCGCACGTTGACCGTCCCGCTGCGGTCGAACTTGACGAGGATCTCGGTGGCCGTGGCAGAGCTCCACGTGGTGTCCACCGTGTAGCCGCCACGCCCCCGGAGACCTTGCACCTTTCCGTTCGGCCAGGCCGACGGGAGTGCCGGCAGCACGTGCAGTTCGCCGTTGTGGCTCTGCAGCAGCATCTCGGCGATGCCGGACGTGGCGCCGAAGTTGCCGTCGATCTGGAACGGCGGGTGCAGGTCGAACATGTTCGGCGCCAGCCGAGCCGTCGTCACCAGGAGGCGGAGCAGCGTGTGCGCTCGGTCGCCTTCCTCCATCCGCGCCCAGTAGTTGACCTTCCAGGCGAGCGACCAGCCGGTCCCGTCGTCACCGCGCAGTTCGAGGGTGCGCCGCGCGGCGGCGTACAGCGCCGGGGTGCCGCGCTTGGTGATCTGGTTGCTGGGGTGCAGGCCGTAGAGGTGGGAGATGTGCCGGTGGGCAGGCTCGGTCTCGACCCAGTCGTACAGCCACTCCTGGATGTTGCCGCGCGAGCCGGTCTTCATCGGCGGGAGCCGGTCGCGGGCGGCAAGGACCCGCGCCCGGAAGTCGGTGTCGACGCCGAGCGCCTGGCCGGCCTGGGCACAGCCGTTGAACAGGTCTCGCAGGATCTGGTTGTCCATGGTGGGACCGGCGCAGACGCTGACGCCCGCGTGGTGAGCCAGTTCAGGGGAGTTCGACGGGTTTGTGACCAGATAGCCCAGGCTCGGTTCCGCTACCAGCGTGTCGAGGAAGAACTGCGCCGCGCCTTTCATCGCGGGGTAGTACTGCCGGAGGAACTCCAGGTCCCCGGTGAAGGTGTAGTGCTCCCAGATGAGGGTGGCCAGCCACGCGCCGCCGGTCTGCCACATGCCCCACAAGGCACCGTCGACGACCGACGTCCCCCGCCACGCGTCGGTGTTGTGGTGGGTCACCCAGCCCCCGGCGTTGTACTGCACCCGGGCCGTTCTGGCGCCACTGACCGCGAGCTCGTCGATCATCCTGAACACCGGCTCGTAGCACTCCGGCAGGTTCGTCGTGTCGGCCGGCCAGTAGTTCATCGGCAGGTTGGCGTTGATGGTGTATTTCGAGTCCCAGGCCGGCGTCAGCGAATCATTCCAGATCCCCTGCAGGTTGGCCGGCTGGGTCCCGGGCCGTGAGGAGGAGATCAGTAGATACCGGCCGAACTGGAACAGCAGCGCCGAGAACTGCGGGTCGTCGGTGCTCGCGTGCTGCGCGATCCGCACGTCGGTCGGCTGGTCCGCCGCCGCCGTGCGTCCCAGGTCGAGCGATGTTCGCCCGAACAGCCGCTGGTAGTCGGCGACGTGCCGGCCGCGCAGGTCGTCGTACGTTCTGCCGGTGGCCGCGTCGAGATGGCGCCGCGCGATGCCCTGGTAGTCGCCACCGACGTCACGGAAATTGACGTAGCTGGAGCCGATGGAGATCAGCACCGTCGCGCTGTCGGCGGACCTCACCTGCAGCGTGCCGCCGGAACTGGTGACGCTGCCGCCTTCGACGACGACCCTGGCCAGCGCCAGGAAGCGGACCGAACCGGGCACTCCTTCCATGTCACCCGAGATGCCGTCGAGTGCCACCGTGGTCGCATCCGGGCTGGAGCGGGTCGTCCTCTGGGGACTGGCGAACGTCGCGGAGAACGTGACCGAGCCGGGCCGGTCGGCGGTCAGGCGGATCGCGATCACCTGGTCCGGCGCGCTGGCGAGCGCCTCGCGCCGGTACCGCACGCCGGCGCGCAGATACGACACAGCCGTGGTCGCCGTGGTCAGGTCCAGGAAACGGCTGTACTCGGAAACTCCGTCGGCGCTGCCGAAGCTGAGCCGTAAGTCGCCGATGGGCTGGTAGGCGAGCTGGCCCACCGGGTTTCCCAGCAGGTTCTGGTCGATCATGGCCTGGGCCTGGCTCCACTGGTTCTGGAAGACCAGCTGCCGGATCTGACCCAGCGCCGCCGCACCCCTGGGATTGCTCTGGTCGTACGGGCCGCCGGCCCAGACGGTGTCCTCGTTGAGCTGCAACCGCTCGGTGTCGATGTTGCCGAACACCATGGCGCCCAGGCGGCCGTTGCCGATCGGGAGGGCTCGCAGCCAGTCCGTGCCGGCGCTCTCGTCGTACCACAGGGCCAGATCGTTGGCGGCGCGCACCTCAGGAGGGGGCGCCGAGGCGGCGCGGGCGGCGGCCGCCCATCGCAGCGGCAGCACCGCGGCTCCAGCTCCGGCCGCGCCGAACCTCAACACTTGCCTTCGCGACAAATCAGACATTGCAGCTCTCGTTCCCTACGAGTCGGATCACTGGACGTTTCCGCGTCACGGCGGTGCACCGGGTGAGGACATCGAAGACCTGGAGGGTATGGAGAACACCGCCCAGGGCCGGGTGGCGCCCGCCATGCCCAGCGGACCTGGCCGGTCAGCCGGCCCGCATGGGCCCTTGCTGGTTGAGGTCGTCACGCTGCGAGCGGGAAGCGCGGCGCCGAGGACCGGCGAAGGCCCCCATGGCCCGCAGGACGTTTCCGCGGCTCAGCGATCTCCACTCGCCGCTCCTGGGCTCGATCGGACCTTGCGTCATGCGGACTCCTTCTGGCCGTCGGCGCTGGTCCGAGCCTTCTCGGTTTCCATGGGCCGCCGGTTTCCGCAACCTTGGGAAGCGCTCCCGCGCCGCCATGACCACGCGCTCGTCCCCTTGAGCGGCCGGGATGGATGGTTGACGTGGACGTCAGGCCATGGCGGACAAGCCTCCTGGCACCGGGCGTCGCAGACGAACGGGATCTCTCGGAGCGCCGTTTGTTCGCGCTAACATCTCCTGGAGGAAGGTAAATCCCGCACCGTGACTCGTCAACCGTTCACCGGGAAGAAACTTAAGTAAGATCAAGTCGGTAGTCAGCCGCGCCCGCGCAGCAGCTCGCAGGCTGACGTACGGCGAGCCCGACCGCTTGCCCTCGTCACCTTCCGACGCAGCGGCCCGACGGCATGGCGCGACGTGAAAGTCAGCAAGTTAACTGGTGAGCCCTCGCAAATTACCCTGTTGCCAACGGGTAACTTCTGTGAAACTTTCACATGCACGAGCAGTTCGGCGTGATCTCCTCGAAGGCGAAACTCCAGGCGGGAAGGCGTTCCGATGACAACGCCCAGGTCGGCAAGGGCTGCCCCTCGTTGACGCCGGGCCTGGCCGTCGGATGTACTCCGCGACAACGCACTCAGCGAACAAGCCACACCGCTCCGGCAGGACCGAATGTTAGCGTTAACAATCACTGGCCGTCCGCGATCCAGCCGAGGAGACCCGGATGTCCGCCTCATCGCCCGGCGACGGCGCACGACAGCCCCTTCGCCGTATGCGACAGCTCCGTGCCGGCCGGCGGCTCAATGCTCCGGCACGGCCATGGCGGCCGCATATCCGCTTTCCCCTGGAAACCCCGCGCCCCGGCCGTCCAGACGCGATCCCGCGGGCGACCCAACCGGGATGTTAACGCTAACAAGTGACAACCTCTGGAGGTTCCTGTGAGACGCGTGCTCGCGGTTCTCTCGTCTCTTCTCTTCGTGGGCGTGTTACTCACGCCTCAGGCCTCGGCCGCGACGGTCGACCCCAACACGTGGTATGTGCTGGTCAACCGCAACAGCGGCAAGGCCCTGGACCTCTACAACCTCGCGACCAACGACGGCGCCCGCATCACCCAATGGACCCGTAACAACGGCAACCAGCAGCAGTGGCAGTTCGTCGACTCCGGCGGCGGCTACTACCGCATCAAGTCCCGCCACTCCGGCAAGGTGCTCGACGTCTACAACTTCTCCACCGCCAACGGCGGCGCGATCGTCCAATGGACCGACGGCAACGGCACCAACCAGCAGTGGCGCCTGGCCGACTCCTCCGGTGGCCACGTCCGGCTGATCAACCGCAACAGCAGCAAAGCCCTCGAAGTGCAGAACGCCTCCACCGCCGACGGCGCCAACATCGTCCAGTACGACGACTGGGGCGGCAACAACCAGCAGTGGCAACTCGTCCCGGTCTCCGGCGACTCGAATCCAGGTGGCAACTACACCAACCCGGTGGTCTGGCAGGACTTCGCCGACGGCGACATCATCCGGGTCGGCGACGCCTACTACTACTCGGCCTCGACGATGCACTACTCGCCGGGCGCGCCGATCCTGCGCTCGTACAACCTGGTCGACTGGGAGTACGCCGGGCACTCGGTCCCCAGGCTCGACTTCAACTCCAACGCCTACGACCTCAACGGCGGCCGGGCGTACGTCAAGGGCATCTGGGCCTCGACCCTGAACTATCGGCCCAGCAACAGCACCTACTACTGGATCGGCTGCGTCGAGTTCAACCGCACCTACGTCTACACCGCCTCCGCCGTCGACGGCACCTGGACCAAGCGCTCGCAGATCAACAACTGCTACTACGACGCCGGCCTGCTGATCGACACCAACGACACCATGTACGTCGCCTACGGCAACAGCACCATCAGTGTGGCCCAGCTCTCGGCCGACGGACTCAGCCAGGTGCGCGCCCAGCAGGTGTTCCAGACGCCGAGCAGCGTCGGCACCCTGGAGGGCGCGCGCTTCTACAAGCGGAACGGCTACTACTATATCTGGCTGACCCGCCCCGCCAACGGCCAGTACGTGCTCCGCTCCACCTCGCCATGGGGCCCGTACGAGATGCGCCAGGTCCTGCTCGACATGCCCGGCCCCATCTCCGGCGGCGGCGTCCCCCACCAGGGCGGCCTCGTCCAGACCCAGAACGGCGCCTGGTACTACATGTCGTTCGTTGACGCCTACCCCGGCGGCCGGGTCCCCGCACTCGCACCGATCACCTGGACCGGCGACTGGCCGACTGTGCAGACCGTGAACGGCGGCTGGGGAGTCACCTACCCGAGGCCGAACATCCAGACCAGCCGGACAGTGGCGTCCATGATCGGCCCCGACACCTTCACCTCGGGCGCCCTCGGCCACCGCTGGGAGTGGAACCACAACCCCGACACCAGCCGCTTCTCCACCGGCAACGGCCTGCGTCTGCAGACCGCGACCGTCACAGGCGACCTCTACAACGCCCGCAACACCCTGACCCACCGCATCCAGGGCCCGTCATCAACGGCGACCATCGAGCTCGACTACTCGCAGATGGCGGGCGGCGACCGCGCCGGACTGGCCATGCTGCGCGACCAGTCGGCCTGGATCGGCGTCAAACGCGACAACGGCGTCGACCGGGTCGTGATGACCAACGGGCTGACCATGAACAGTTCGTGGCAGACCACCGGCACGGGCACCGAGGCGGCCGGCGCGAACATCTCCGGCGGCCGGATCTGGTTGCGGGTCAACGCCGACATCCGGCCCGGCTCCGGCAGGCAGGCCCGCTTCTCCTACAGCACCGACGGCACCAATTTCGCGAGCCTCGGCCCGTCCTTCACCTTGAACAACGCCTGGCAGTTCTTCATGGGCTACCGCTTCGGCATCTTCAACTACGCCACCCAGTCCCTCGGCGGCGCGGTGACCGTCCGCCGCTTCGACCTCACCACCCCCTGACCGGTGTCACCTGCCCGGCCCGGTCGTGGCAGGACGACCGGGCCGCGCCACCGGCACGACCCGTCGACGCAGGAAGGCACGCACCGTCCATGTCCCTGATCACCACCGGGCTGGTCGAGGTCCTGGACGTCTACGACCTTCTCCACCGCCAACGGCGCCGCGATCGTCCAGTACGACGACTGGAACGGCAACAACCAGCAGTGGCAACTCGTCCGCGTCGGATGAATCGGAGCAGATCATGAAATTCAGATCCATGGCCATCTGCACGACGGTGGTCACCTTATTGGCGAGCCTGTTCGTCGCCATTCAGACGCAGTCCGCCAACGCGGCCACCGTCGACACCAACGCCTGGTACGTCCTGGTCAACCGCAACAGCGGCAAGGCCCTGGACGTCTACAACCTCGCGACCAACGACGGCGCCCGCATCACCCAATGGACCAGGAACAACCAGAACCAGCAGCAGTGGCAGTTCGTCGACTCCGGTGGCGGCTACTACCGCATCAAGTCCCGCTACTCCGGCAAGGTGCTCGACGTCTACAACTTCTCCACCGCCAACGGCGGCGCGATCGTCCAGTGGGCAGACCTGAACGGCACCAACCAGCAGTGGCGGCTGGCCGACAGCTCGGACGGCTACGTCAGGTTCGTCTCACGTCACAGCAACAAGGCCCTGGAAGTCCAGGGCGCCTCCACGGCCGACAACGCGAACATCGTCCAGTACGACGACTGGGGCGGCACCAACCAGCAGTGGCAGCTCGTCCAGGTAGGCGGCGGCAACCCGGACCCCGGCCAGTGCGCTCTTCCGTCTTCGTACCGCTGGACATCGACGGGCCCGCTGGCGACCCCGAAGTCAGGGTGGGTCTCGCTCAAGGACTTCACCGTCGCCCCCTACAACGGCCAGCATCTCGTCTACGCCACGACCCACGACACGGGCACGCGATGGGGCTCGATGAACTTCAGCCTGTTCACCAACTGGTCCGACATGGCCTCGGCCAGCCAGAACACGATGTCCTCCGCCACTGTCGCGCCCACGCTCCTCTACTTCGCCCCCAGAAACATCTGGGTGCTCGCCTACCAGTGGGGCGGGACCGCCTTCTCCTACCGGACCTCCAGCGACCCCACGAACCCCAACGGCTGGTCATCCCAGCAGGTGCTCTTCTCCGGAAGCATCTCCGGCTCCGGAACAGGCCCCATCGACCAGACGCTCATCGGTGACAGCACGAACATGTACCTGTTCTTCGCCGGGGACAACGGCAAGATCTACCGGGCCAGCATGCCGATTGGCAACTTCCCGGGCAGCTTCGGCACCACCTCGACAGTGATCATGAGCGACACGACGAACAACCTGTTCGAAGCCGTTCAGGTCTACAAGCTCCAGAACCAGAACCGATACCTCATGCTCGTCGAGGCGATCGGCTCGCAGGGCCGCTACTTCCGCTCGTTCACCGCCACCAGCCTGAACGGGTCGTGGACACCTCAAGCCGCCACCGAGAGCAACCCCTTCGCCGGCAAGGCCAACAGCGGCGCCACCTGGACCAACGACATCAGCCACGGCGAACTCATCCGCACCAGCGCCGACCAGACCATGACCGTCGATCCCTGCAACCTGCAACTGCTCTACCAGGGACGCAGCCCCAGCTCCGGCGGCGACTACGGCCTCCTGCCCTACCGGCCGGGTCTGCTGACACGGCAGGGCTAGTGAACGTGGCACGGGTCCGGCTCGGAGGTTCCTGACGTTTCCGGCAAAGGCGGATGCCCCATCGGGTGAGGCGCTTTCATGGCAGGCGATCAGGTCCGGGTGGAGCCGGTGTGGCGGGCTCGGTGCGAAACCGGGCCCGCCCTGATCACGTAGCACTGCCGGCGCACCGTGTGAACCAGGTCCCGGGCAGGGCGCCTGCGAGCATCCGCCGTGCCCAGGGCCTGCGGCCACCTCGCCGGAGAGAACAGAACAGGAGCTCTCCACCGCCGTCGGCGAGTGAGCCGTCGGGAGAAGTCTTGATCTTGGCGAAACACCGCTGCCCGCCTGTCGGCACTCCATGGCTAGACTGCCGCCATGACCACGGAGTCGTCCCCCCTCACCATCGCCCAGCTCGCCGAGCTGGCCGGGGTTTCCACCGCGACGGTCTCCAAAGTCGTGAACGGCCGTTCTGAGGTGTCCTCCGCGGCCCGGGCCGCGGTGGAAGATCTCATCCGCCAGCACGGCTACCGGCGACAGCGCCGCCGTTCCACGCCGACCGCCCTGGTGGAGTTGGTCTTCCACGCGTTGGAGGGCGATTATCCCGTCGAAATCACCAAAGGCGTGGCCGAGGTCGCTCGTGAGCACGAGTTCACGGTGGGGATATACGCATTCCGGACGATCTCAGTGTGATCGGCTTCGACGACCTGCCCTCAGTACGGGCGGCCATCCCACCGCTGACCACCATCCGCCAGCCCCTGGCCGAGATGGCCGCCGCGGCCACCTCGATGCTGCTGACGCTGGCCCAGGGTAAGCAACTGTTACAGAGCCGCGTCGAATTGGCCACCGAGCTCGTCGTACGTGAGAGCACCGCGCCCCCGCCTGCCTGAAGCCGAAGGGTGGGCTTCGGAGCCGGCACGATGAGCTGCTCTGCACGAGTACACCCATGCCGGCCGGCCGGTCGCGCCGCCCCGCCCATGGCGGCCGCCGGCATGCCCAGGGACGGAAGCGCTCGCTGGATGCCGTGCGGTGCGTCCCCGTTCTCGTTGGGCCATGGACAACCTCAGGTTTCATTCGTGGGAGGTGATGTGTCGCCCCATCAGCCCTTCAGGGAGCCTTGGAGCAGAGCCTTGACGAAGTGCCGCTGGAAGACGAGGAAGATCGCGACCGTGGGGGCCAGGATCAGCAGCGATCCCGCGCACAGCAGTGGGATGTCGGTTCCCCACTGTCCCTGGAAGGCGCCCAGAGCACCGGACATCGTGCGCTCGGCCGGGTCGTCGACGAGGACGATCGCCAGCAGGAACTGGTTCCAGGTCCACAGGAAGAGCAGGATGCCCAGGGACGAGATCGCCGGCATGGCCAGGGGGACGTGGATGCGCCGGAACAACTGCCATACGTTGGCGCCGTCCATTCGTGCGCTTTCGGACAGCTCTGCGGGCATGTTGATGAAATGGGCGCGCATCCAGAAGACGCTGAACGGCATGAACAGGCCGATGAGCGGCAGGATGATCGCCCATCGGGTGTTCAGCAATCCCATGTCCCGGATCTGGTGGTACAGCGGCGTGATGATGCCTTCGAAGGGCAGGGTCAGGCCGAGGACGAACAGCAGGAAGACCACGCGGCTGCCGATCACGCGCAGGTGGCCGATGGCGAAGCCGGCCATCGTACCCAGCAGGATCGAGATCGGGACCACGCCCAGCACGATGAGGATGCTGGACTTCAGCAACTCGCCCATGTTCGCGGCTCGGAAGGCCAGCAGGAAGTTGCCCCACTGCGGGTGGTCGGGCCAGGCGAGTCCGGCCGGGTACGTGCCGGAGGGGTGCAGGGCGGTGACGAACAGGCTGAGGAACGGCAGGAGCGTGACCGCCATCATGACGACGAGCAGCAGCCTGCCGGTCCAGGCCTCCCGCCACGAGGTGATCATCGGCCGTCCTTGGCGAACCACTGGATGGGAAGGGCGCAGGCGATCACGAGGAGCATGAGGACCATGGCCAGGGCCGAGGCGGTCCCTACCTCGCGTTCCGAGAAGGCCAGGTAGAAGATCTGCAGGCCGGGCACCATCGTCGTGTTGCCCGGGCCGCCCTGGGTGGAGATGTAGATGATGTCGAAGCTCGCCAGGGCCGCGATGACGGTCACGGTGACGCAGACCGCGATCTCCTGTCGCAGGCTGGGAACCGTGATGGAGACGAACTCCCGCCACGGCCCGGCGCCGTCCAGCCGGGCGGCCTCGTACAGGGCGGGGTCGATCTTGCTCATGCCGGCCAGAAGTAACAGCGTGCAGAGGCCGAGCAGCACCCATGCGCCGATCATGCCGACCGCCGGCAAGGCGGTGGCGAAGTCGCCCAGCCAGGCCCGGGTCACCCTGCCGAGGCCGATGAGCGAGAGGAGCTGGTTGATCACTCCGGTGGAGGCCAGCAGCCAACTCCACGCGATGCCGGCGGCCACCAACGGGATGACCTGCGGCAGAAAGAGCACGGTCCGCGCCACGAGGGCGAGCCGGCTCTCGGCGACGCGCCTGATGGTGGCGGCGATCGCCAGGCCGAGCACGACCGGGATCGCGCTGAAGAAGACGATCAGTTCGAAGGCGTTGATCAGGGAGTCGAACAGGTCGGGGTCCGTGAACACCTTGCCGTAGTTGGCCACGCCCGCCCAGGTGGACGGACCGATGCCGTCCCACTCGTACAGCGAGTACTGGAACGTCAGGGCGACCGGGCGCAGGACGAAGACCGCGTAGAAGGCGAGCGCCGGGATGATGAACAGCCAGCCGACCAGCCCGCGCATTCTGGTGGCAGCCGGTCGCCGGTGTACGGACCGGGCGGTGACAGGCCGGGCCATCAACGCGCTCAGTTCCCTTCAAGCTGGCCGGCGTAGTCGGCCTGGACCGTCTTCAGCAGCCCTTGCGGCGTCTGCTCGCCGGCCACCAGCTTCTGCAGGTTGGGGGTCCAGCTCTTGGCGTAGATGGCGCCGGTGGCGTTGGCGATGAAGTCCATCGCGCTGTTGTCCTTGGCGATGTCCGCCCCGGCCGCCAGGGTGCCGGCGGTGACCTTGTCCGCGGCCACCTCAGGCATGTACGCGTCGGCCGGTCCCATCGGGCGCGATCCGCCGACCTCGACGCCGATCTCGCGGGCCTGCCTGTCGGTGGCCACCCAGTTGAGGAAGGAGGCGGCGCAGTCGGCGTTCTTCGCGGTCGCGGCGATCCCGAAGGCCAAAGGCGCCGACATGGCGGCGAGCTTGCCGCCCTGCCGCGCCGGCGGCATCAGGGAGAAGCCGACGTTGCCCGCCATCTGCTTGTCGAGTTTGCCCGACTCCCAGTCGCCGTTGAACATGAACAGGCCCTGGCCGTCGATGAAGCGGCTCATCATGGTCGCGTAGTCGACCGCGTTGACATCCTTCTGGAAGTAGCCCGCCTTGATCCATTTCTCCAGGTGCTGGGCGGCCTGCAGGTTGGACGGGGTGTCGATGGTGGCGCCGGGCTTCTGGAAGATCCAGTCGTTGATCGGGGCGGCCGGGCCGTAGGAGGCCATGAGGCTCTGCAGCGGGAACGCCAGCCCTCCGGTGGCACCACCGTTGAACTGCACGATCGGTGTGATGCCCGCGCTCTTGGCCTTGGCCAGCACCTGATCGAGCTCGCCCAGCGTGGCGGGGGGCGTGGTCATCCCGATCTGGGCGGCGAGCTTCTTGTTGTAGAAGACGCCGGTCATGCTGAAGTTGAGCCCGAGGGCGTACAGCGATCCCTGTCCGCGCGGCCGTCCGCCAGGGCCCAGGCGGAGTTGCTCGAGTTGCGAGGCCGGCCACTTGTCCCAGCCGAAGGACTGCGCGTAGCCGTCGAGGTCCTTCAGCAGGTTGTCCTTGACGAGCTCGGAGACCTGGGGCAGGCGCATCAGGTCGGGCGGATTGTCCGCCAGGACGCGGGGGGCGTTCTGGGTGATCACCGCGAACTGGTCCTCGCGGATGTTCCAGGTCACGTTCGGGTGCTGCTTGGAGAACTCGGTGGTCAGCGCCTTGGGCAGCGGGAAGCCGGTCTCGAAGTAGCCGTTCATCGTTATCGGTGCCGTACCGCAGGTGGGAGCTGCCGACTGCGACGACGCGCCGGTGGCTGTGGGTTGCGAGCTGTTGCTGCCGGGAGCGGCGCAAGCGGCGGACAGCGTCCCCATGGCGATCACAAGTGCGGCTCCGGCCCTGCCGGGGCGAACTCGACGAGCCATGCGCATCTCCTCTGCTGCCTGGGACACTCGCACCCGGATGATGTCCCGCGTCCGACGCTAAATCGGGTTAGCGCCCGATAGTCTCACGGCGCACGTCGTACGATGTCAACCCCCCGTAACTCACTCTTGACGATCGGAGGCCCTGGGTGAGCCCTCGCCGGGTCACGCTGGCCGATGTGGCCAAAGCCGCGGGCGTCTCCCGCCCGACCGCCTCACTGGTCCTGTCGGGCCGCGGGCGCGAGTTGCGGATCTCTCAAGATGTCGAGCAGCGTGTCCTGCGGGCCGCCGACGAACTGCAGTACCGGCCCAACATCGTCTCCGTGAACCTGCGTACGGGCACCTCCCGGACGATCGGCTTCGTCTCCGACACCGTCGCCACCTCGCGGCTGGCCGGCGACATGATCAAGGGGGCGCTCGAGGCCGCCCGTGAGCGTGGCTTCATGCTGTTCATCGGTGAGACGGAAGGAGACGCCGGTCTCGAGCGGCTCCTGCTGCAGGCCATGCACGACCGTCAGGTGGACGGGCTCATCCTGGCCTCGATGTTCACCAGGACCATCAAGGTGCCCAAGTCCATCACGGCCGCCCCCGCCGTCCTGCTCAACGCGCTGCCCGAGCAGCCCACTCCCCTGCCCGCCGTCCTCCCCGACGAGGTGGAGGCCGGCCGCCGCGCGGCCCGGGTCCTGCTCGACGCCGGCCACCGCGATGACATCTATCTGATCGGCGCGGGACCCGGCATGAGCGAGGTGCCCCCAGAGAGCGTCGCGGCGGTGGAACGGCTCATCGGCATCCGGGAAGCGCTCGCCGAGGCGGGCGTCAAGGTGGCGGGCGGTCATCCCTGCCCCGACTGGCAGCCGGAACACGGCCTCGCCGCGACGCGGAAACTCCTCGCGACGGCGCGGCCGCGGGCGCTGATCTGCTTCAACGACCGGATCGCCATGGGCGCCTACCAGGCACTCGACGATGCCGGGCTCAACGTTCCCGACGACGTGTCCGTCGTCTCCTTCGACGACCATCCCATCGCCTCGTGGATCCGGCCCAAGCTGACGAGCGTGGCACTGCCGCACTACGAACTCGGCCGCAAGGCCGTCGACGTGCTTTTCACCGAGATCAGCAGCGACCACACGGCTCCCGATCGGCAGGGTGAAGTGCACCGGGTGCCCATGCCGGTGCGCAGCCGCGAGTCCATCGCGCCGCCGTCCGCGCAGTCCGGCTGAACACCACCGGCTGAACACCACCGGCTGCGCTTCACCGGCGGACCTGCGACCAGGCGCGTCTATGCCGGCGGCGCGGTGCTGGCGCGCAGGGAGATCGGTGGCGACAACAGCACGTGGCGCGCGGGCGCGTCCGGGTCAGAGATGCGCTCGGCGAGCAGTTCGACGGCGCGATCGGCCATCGCCACGATCGGCACGTCGGCCGCGGTGAGCGGCGGGTGGAACTCCTCGGCCCAGTGCTGCCCGACGACGCCCGTGACAGAGAACAGGCCGGGGATGGCACGCCCGAGTCGCCGCAGCCCACGTTCCAGGCCGGGCAGGGCGGCTTCGTTGACGGTGACGAGGCCGGTGACCTGCGGGTGGGTCGCCAGCAGATCCTCCACGCAGCTCTCACCGGCCATCGCCGCGTCGGCGCAGCAGAGCGCGATGCCGTCGAGCCCGCGCGCGGCCGTGGCCGCGGTGAAGCCGTCCAGGGCTCGCCGGGCGGGACCATAGCCGAGATCAAGGAACTCCTGGGGCCGGTTGACCAGCGCGATCGCCCGGTGACCGAGATCGGCCAGGTGTTCCACACAGCTCGCGACGAGTCCTTCATAGTCAAGATCCACCCAGCAGCCGGGCAGGGCGTCGGCGGTGTGGCCGATCGCCACGAACGGCAGGCGGGCCTCGCGCAGGCTCGCCGCCCGCGCGTCCTCCAACCGCACCTCCATCAGAATGACGCCGTCCACGCGGCGGCCGGCCACGATGCGCTCGAACGAGCGGTCGCGCTCGCCGCCGCTGGGCGACAACAGCACGTCCAGCTCATAGCGGCCGGCGGCCGCGACGACACTCGCGACGAAGCCGAGCTGGACGGGGGTCAGCCGAGGTCCCGCGGGCGGGATCACCAGGGCGATGGTACGGGTACGCCCCTCGGCCAGAGCCCTGGCACTGGCGTTGGGACGGTAACCGGCCTCGGCGATGATTCGCAGAATGCGCCGGCGGGTCGCGTCAGAGACCGTGCGCTTGCCACTGAGCGCATACGAGACGGTGCTGCGTGACACGCCAGCCCTTCTGGCGATCTCCCCGATGTTCATCCGGCCCCCGTGTCGAATCGATTCGACACAAGGCTAGGCAGGGGCTGCCGCCGCTGTCAAAGCAGGCGTCACGTCCTGTTTCGCCGCTCGTGCGCCGCGGCCAGGATGAGGTAGGCGCTGGCCGTCCAGGTGTAGGCGCGGTCGCGTAGCCCTTCCCCGGTGTGGGCGTCGAAGTTCTCGGCGAACCCCGACTTCTCGCACAACGTGCGGAAGCGGGCGCTGATCTCGTCGGCCAGGTCCGGGTATCCGGCGCGGCGCAGGCCGTCTTCGATCAGGACGGTGGAGGGCGCCCAGATGGGGCCGCGCCAGTAGCCGTCGTCCCGGTAGTGCTCGGAGGAGGGCAGCTCGGTGGCGGGCCCGAACGCGGTCAGGTGCTGCTCGATGCGGGCGGCCAGGGCCGCGTGGACGGGTCGCGGCAGCTCCTCCCCCAGGAGGATCGGCATGAGGTCGAGCAGGCTGGAGCTGGACCAGGTGCGCCCCGAGTGCGTGCCGCGGGCGACGAACCGTTCGCCGTCCCACAGCTCCGCGACCAGGGCGTCGCGCATCCGGTCCGCCCGCTCGGCCCATCGGGCGGACGCCTCCGGGTCGGTGGCCAGACGGGCCAGCTCCCGCATCTGCAGCACGAGGAAGGCGGCCAGGTCGGCGGTTTCGACGACGCGCTCGGGATCGAAGGTGGTGGCGTTGTCCCAGCCGCTGTCGTTGCCGTGCTGGTAGTGCGGCAGGGCCCGGCCGGGGGCGCGGCGGGCGTCGAGCCAGAAGGTGGTCCAGCGTTCCAGCAGCCGGTAGGTCTCGGCCGGGTCGGGTGCCGCGGGGAGGTGGCGCAGGGCCCAGCCGTGAATCGGGGGCTTGACGAAGTTGTAGAGGATCTCGGAGTGGGTGACGGAGTCGGGCAGCGCGCCGGCGGCGTCCTGGTGGTCGAAGGGCAGCCGGAACTGGTCCCAGGCCAGCTCCGGCAGGCCGCCGGCGAGGGCGATGGCGTTGAAGCAGTGGTCCCAGCTCCACACCTTGTCCATCCAGTGCTTGGACATCAGCACGGCGGGCCGGGTGACGAAGCCTGCCGGGTGGACGGTCGCCGACCACAGCACATAGGCGGCCAGCTCGGCGGCGGGCGTGCGATCGCTGCGCCAGGGCGCCACCGCCGCGGCGAACGCATCGAACTCCGCCCGCGCCGACTTGACCACGTGCTCGAAGACGTCCGTGCTCGCGTAGGGGGCACGGGCGGTCTCGTACTCCTCGATGGCGATCTCCCAGTCACCGCTGAGGAGGAGGCCGCGTTCGGCGATACCCAGCGCCTGGGTGCCGAAGTGTTCGGCCTGCCCGCCGAGGAGCGTGATCCGGTAGCGGCGGCCGGTCTGGTAGACGGTGAAGACATGGGACCCGTCGACAGGGTCCTGGTAGAAGTACGGCCCGCTGAACGGCGTCAGCACGGGGTCGGCGGCCAGCAGGCGGAGTCCCAGGCCGCGGCCTGTGACCCGTACGGTGTCGGGCCTCTCGTAGGCGAGGTCGATCCTGCCGTCGTCGCCGCTCCAGGTGAGCTGGTGCGGGGTGGCGGTGATGGCGGTGTCGGCGGTGGGGACAAGCCGCAAGATCGGGTGCATACCGGTCTGGTGAGAGACCAGGTGGACGTCCTCGGCGTACGTCTTCTCCGCCACCACGGGCGAGAAGCCGAACCACGATCCGCGGAAGCTGAACGGGATTTCCCGCAGGGAGAACACCGGGCCTGAAGCGGCGACGGTCATGAAGTGGGGGTCCCTTCTTAGTCCTTGACTGCGCCCGCGGTGACGCCGGCGGCAACATAGCGCTGGGCTACAACGAGCAGGATGGAGGCGGGGATGGAGGCGACCACGGCGGTCGCCATGATGGCGTTCCACTCCTGGTTGTTGTTGCCGATGTAGTGGTAGATGCCGAGCGTGATCGGCTGGCTTTCGCCGCCCTGGTCGAGGGTGCTGGCGAAGATGAAGTCCGACCATGCCCACAGGAACGCGAACAACGACACCGTGATGATCGAGTTGCGGCTGACGGGCAGCACGATGGACCAGAAGGTGCGCACCACCCCGGCGCCGTCGGTACGAGCGGCCTGCAGCAGCTCTTCCGGAATGCCGGACATGAACGTGGTGAGGATCAGTACCGCGAACGGCACCGCGAGGGTGGAGTCGGCCACGATCAGTCCGGGGACGGTGTTGAGCACGCCGGTGCTGAGGAAGATGGCGTAGAAACCCATCGCCATGATGATCCCCGGAATCATCTGCGCGATCAGCAGCACGAAGCTCAGCGCCCCGCCGCCGCGCGGGCGCAGCTTGGCCAGCGAGTACGCCGCCGGCGCCGCGAGCAGCAGGGTCAGGGCCACCGTGCCCAGCCCGACGACGAGACTCACCCCCAGATAGGGCAGCTGCTGGTCCAGTACCGCCCGGTAACCGTCCAGCGTGCCGTCGACCGGGAACCAGTTCGGCGGGCTCTTGCGCATGTCCTGGTCACGGGTGAACGACACGTTGATCATCCAGTAGACCGGGAACAGCATCACCGCGGTGAGCACCAGCCCGATCGCGGTCTTGAGGTGCCTCATGCCGGAGTCCGCCTTCGCTGCGCGCGGATGTAGATCAGCCCGAAGACGAGCGCCGTCACGATGAGCAGGTTGCCGACTGCGGCGCCGGGGCCGAAGGACGGCACCAGGTTGCCGAATCCAAGCCGGTAGGACCAGGTCGCGAAGGTGGTCGAGGCGCCGCTCGGCCCGCCCTTGGTCATGATCCAGATGATGTCGAACACCTTCAGCGTGTACACCAGGCCGAGCAGCAGCGTGATCGCCGACACCGGCCGCAGCAGCGGGAACGTCACCTTCCAGAACCGCTGCCAGCCGTTGGCGCCGTCCAGCGCGGCGGCCTCGTGCAGATCCGGCGAGATCGCCTGCAGTCCGGAGTACAGCACCACGAGGTTGAACGGGATGCCGATCCAGATGTTGGCGGCGATGACCGACCACAGCGCCCAGTCCGGCGAGGTCAGCCAGTTCACCGGCGCGATCCCGAACCAGCTCAGCACCGCGTTGACCACGCCCGAGTCGCTGTTGAGCATCCACGACCACGTGGAGGCCGACACGATCAGCGGCAGCAGCCACGGCACCAGGAACAACCCCCGGAGCGTGGCCGACAGCCGGAAGTTCTTCAGGAAGAACAACGCCAGCGCGAGCCCGACGGTGAACTGGAAGGCCAGCGACACCAGCGTGAACACCACCGTGTGCCAGAGCGCGGGCCCGAAGGTCGCATCGGCGAACACTTTCGCGTAGTTGGCCAGCCCCGCGAACGGCGCGTCGCCCTGAACGAAGGAGCGCACGGTGTAGTCGCGCAGGCTCAGCTCGACGTTGCGATAGAGCGGATAGGCGTAGAACACCAGCAGGTAGAGCACGACCGGGGCGAGAAATGCCCAGGCCGCCCACTGACCCGACCGGGCGCGTCCCGCCCGGCGGTTCCGCCCCCTCGCCGGTACGGAGCCGCAGGCGGCAGGACGCGCATGCGTCTGTGTGACTCGGCTCATGGTGCTACTGGATCGCGCTCGCCGCCGCCGACTGCGCCGCTGTCATCGCTTCCTGGGCAGACTTGGACCCGCTCAGCGCCGCCTGGACCGCGCCCCACATCGGCTCGGAGATCTTCGGGTACTTGGTGCCCAGATCGTCGCTGGTGCGGCCCTTGGCCGCCTTCACCGCGTCCACCCACACCCGCAGGTCGGGCGTGGCCGCCACCTGCTTGGCCTGCACCGCTTCCGTGGGCGCGACGTAGGAGAGGGTGGTGGTCGTGGCGAGCGAGTTGTCGGCACTGGTCAGGCAGGTCACCAGCGTCCGCGAGGTGGCGTAGCGGCCGGTGTCGGACTGCACGGGGACGCTGACGAACTCACCGCCGGTGGGCGCGGGCGCGGTGCCGCCGTCCTTGCCGGGAACCGGGATGATGCCGTACTCGAAACCGGCCTTCTTGGCGTTGGCGAGCTGCCAGGTGCCGTTCTCGGCGAAGGCGAAGTCGCCGCTCGCGAACTCCTGCCAGCTCGTGGTCTGCGTGTTGTTGATGACCGAGTTGGGGGCGTAGCCCTGCTTCAGCCAGTCGGTCCACAGCGCCACGGCGGAGACGCCCTCGGGCGAGTCGAGCTTGGTGAGATTCGCGCCCGAGCCCCAGAACCAGGGCAGGAACTGGAAGCTGCCCTCCTCCGTGCCGATGGCCGAGAACGTGATGCCCTTCTTGCCCGACGCCTTCACCTTCTCCAGCGCCGACGTCAGCGAGGCCCAGTCCTTCACCGAGGCGATGTCCACCGCGGCCTTCTTCAGGACCTCCTTGTTGTAGTACAGCGCCAGGGTGTTGGCACCGATCGGGACGCCATAGCTCTTGCCGCCGCTCTGCCCGGCCGCCAGCAGGTTCGGCGCGATCGCCGAGACGTCGAGCTTGTTCTCCTCGGTGGTGGTGAGCACCCCTGCTTCGGCCAGTGTGGAAACGACCGGATTGTCCACGATCAGCACGTCCGGCGAGTTGCCCTGCTGGGCCGCCAGGAGCGCTTTGTTCGTCAGGTCACTGGTGTCGTAACCCGTGCGCTCGACCTTGACCCCGGCGTCCGTGCCGCACTTGTCCAGCAACTTCACCCATTCCGAGCTCTTGTCGTACTGCGGGTACGGGTCCCAGATCTCGTAGGTTCCGCCTCCCGCGGCCTGACTCGCGCTCGCCGAGCCGCCCTCGTCGCCGTTGGACGATGACGAGCAGGCCACCAGCCCGCTCACGGCGGCCAGAACCGCCAGACTCGTGCCGGCCGCACGCCGACTCCTTGCCGCTGATCTCATTGAACTGACCTCCGAAGACAGGCGCTGCACGGCTGCTGCACACAAGTCGAATCGGTTCGCCGAATCGGTTCGACCGAACATAGGCCAGCTCATCACGACAGTCAATGGGAAGGCACGGCAAGGTTGCGGAGATGTTGCCCGGCACGCACGACCGCGACACATGCTCGTCTCGAATTCCGGCAGCGCACTCCCCCATGAACCGATTCGACCTACGATGGTCACCGATCGGCGGTTCGGAAGACGAAGGGTACGCGTGAACATCGGAGAGATCGCCAGGCGGGCGGGAGTGTCGCGCAGCACCGTCTCGTACGCGCTCACGGGCAAGCGCCCGGTGTCCGAGGAGACGAAACGCCGCATCCAGACGGTCATCGACGAGCTGGGCTACCGGCCCAACGCCGCCGCCAGGGCGCTGAAGGAGGGCCGCACCCGCACCATCGGCCTGGTCATCCCACCGGCCAGCCAGCGCCTGACCGACATGCAGCTCGGCTTCGTCGCCAGCGTGGTCGACGCCGCCGCCCACGCCGACCTGGACGTCCTGCTGTCACCCTCGGGCGGAGAGCACGACCGCTCCTTCGAACGCGTCGTCACCGGCCGGCGCGTGGACGGCGTCATTGTCATGGAGATCCGGCTGGAGGACGACCGGGTCACCCGCCTGCTGCAAAGCGGCCTTCCCTTCGTCGGGATCGGCCGCACCCGCCACCCGGAGGACATGTCCTGGGTGGACCTCGACTACGAGACGCTCATCGCCAAGTGCG
This sequence comes from Nonomuraea sp. B12E4, assembly GCF_039871825.1. Taxonomy (NCBI): domain Bacteria; kingdom Bacillati; phylum Actinomycetota; class Actinomycetes; order Streptosporangiales; family Streptosporangiaceae; genus Nonomuraea; species Nonomuraea sp. B12E4. The sequence continues at coordinate 20,559 of NZ_JBDPME010000046.1, forward strand.
TCCACCACCTGGCCGACCTGGGCCACCGGCATCTGGCGCTGGTCAATCGCAACGCCGAGCTGGTCGCCGCAGGATACGGCCCCGGCCACCGCGCGCAGGCCGGCTTCCAACGGGCCGTCGCCGAACGCGGCCTGCACGGCGTGCAGGTCTGCTGTGCCGACGACGCCCAGGCCGGGCAGTCCTGCCTGGGGCGACTTCTCGCCGAGCACCCGGAGTTGACCGCCATCGCCACCATCAACGAGGCGGCGGTGTCGGGCATGTACCGTGCGCTGGTCGAAGCGGGCCTGAACGTGCCGGGAGACTTCTCCGTCGCCGGTGTCGCCGCCCAGCATTGGGCCGAGAACCTGCACCCGCCGCTCACCGCCGCCGACGTCCCCGCCGACGAGATGGGCGCCCGCGCCGTCGAACTGCTCATCCAGCGCATCGCCGACCCCACAACCCCGCACCGGCACATTCTCGCCACCCCGCCGATCTCACTGCGCGGCACGACCGGACCCGCCCGCCCACGCGGCTGACCCACCCGGCGGCAGACCCCCGGATCTTTCGGTGGCGCGGCGGCGTGCCTGGAGGAACGGCCGCCCTGCTCCGCCTCGCGCGCGGGCATGAGAGGGCGGGCATGGGAGGGCGGGGAAAGCCCGAAGGCTCCCCGCCAAGCCGGTCGACGACGGTCGACGGCTCCTGCGAGACCTCAGGCGCGGGTCCAGCGCTGGTTGGCCTGCCCGTTGCAGGTCCAGATCTGCAACTTGGTGCCGTTGGCGGTGGCGTTGTTCGGCACGTCCAGGCACTTGTTCGCGCCGACGGCGGTGATGCTGCCGTCGGTGTTGATCCGCCACTGCTGGTTGGACTGCCCGTTGCAGTCCCAGATGATCACAGCCGTGCCGTCGGCCGTGCCGCGGTTGTAGACGTCCAGGCACTTGCTCCCGTACACCCGCAGTTCACCGGCACTCGTGAGCGTCCACTGCTGGTTGGCCTGCCCGTTGCAGTCCCAGATCTCTACCAGCGTCCCATTGGCCTGGGAGGCGCCCGTGACGTCCACACACCGGCCAGAGGCGACACCCTTGATCGTGCCGGTGGCCGTGGGAGGCGGCGTGACGATGCCCCCTCCGGTCACGACGTACATCGCGGCGCCGTGCCCGGGCACCGACGCGCTGATCGTGCCGGACGAGGAAGAGGTGGTGTGCGCCCATAGGTCACGTACCGAGTAGGAGGGCACGGAGCCCAGTCCCACGGCGGAGGCCGTGGTGGTCACCGTCGAGGTCGAGGTGCCTCGGTTGAGCAGGACGACGGCGACCGAGCCGTTGGACATCGGCTTGCGCCAGACCTCCAGGTTCCCGTTGTCGCTGATCTTGTGGCCCTGCCGGCCGCCCCAGTCCTGGTTGACCGCGATGACCTCGGTGTTGGTGAGTGTCGTGCGGGTCTCGGCGCTCATCGAGCGGATGTCGTTACCCGCGATGAGCGGGGCGTTGAGCAGCGCCCAGAGGCTGAAGTGCGCCCGGCCCTCGGTCCCGCTCAGCGAGCCGACGCCGACCTCCAGCATGTCGGGGTCGTTCCAGCCGCCCGGTCCCGCGTACGCCTCAAGCCCGACCTGCTGATCCAGAATGCCGGTGATCGAGTTCCAGTTGGCCTGGATGTCGCCTGTCGTGCGCCAGGAGTTGCCCACCGGCATCCCCCAGGTCCACACGCTTTCCTGGCCCCAGTTGCACAGGCTGTACAGGATCGGGCGTCCGGTGGCGGCCAGCGCGTCGCGCATCGCCGTGTACCGCTGTTGGCCGCTCCTGCCCTGGTGGTCACCGCAGTTGTCGTACTTCAGGTAGTCGATGCCCCATGAGGCCCACAGGCTGGCGTCCCTGCGCTCGTTTCCGAGACTGGCCGGGTAGCCCGCGCAGGTGGTGGTCCCCGCCGAGGAGTAGATGCCGAGCTTCAGCCCCTTGGAGTGCACGTAGTCGGCCAGGGCTTTGATGCCGTTGGGAAACTTCTGCGGGTCGGCCACCAGGTCGCCGCTTGCGTTGCGACTCCTCGTCGACCAGCAGTCGTCGATGTTGACGTAGCGGTAGCCCGCCGCCGCCATGCCGCTGGACACCATGGTGTCCGCCGTCTGGCGGATGAGCGTCTCGTTGACGTTGCAACCGAAGCTGTTCCAGTCGTTCCACCCCATCTGAGGGGTTCGTGCCAGCCCGTTGTCGAGAGCGGCGACCGGCGACACGGCACCACTGACCGCGACCAGGGACCCGGAGGCCAGGATCGCTGCCAGTGCAAATCCGAATAATCTGCGCATCTGATTCCTCTGCCTGCTCGTGTCGGGACTTCATGACGATCCGGCGGACTTACCGAAGGGGCGGTCCAGTACCGCGGTCATGCTCAAGCGGTTGACGCCGACGGCGCCTGCCAGTGCACGGGCGGCGCCGATGTACTGACCCGTTCGGCCATGCGGGTCAGGAGGACGCGGGAGAAGCACCGCCCCTCAAGGCGCCGACACTGGAGGAGGCGCTTGGCGATCTTCCATGTCGCCGCGTCGGCGTCCGCCGGGACAAGCCGAGGTGGGGCGATCCACCCTCAAGGTGGCGAGCCGCACGCCCCCTCGTCTCGTGAGGACGCGGAACCCCCTCTCTGTCGCAAGGCCGGCCGTTCCTGAAGCGGGCGCATGGATTGTTAGCGTTAACAACATCGTTCGATAAGGGTCCTCTTTCGGGCGAGCCGCTGAGGTGGTGGTATGGCGGAGCAAATACGACGCAACTGGATGTGTCAAGGCCCCCATCCGATCACCTCGTGGTTCCTCGCCTCGCCGAGGTGGCCCATCCGCCCTGACGAGGGGCAGGTCCGCCGGCACGGGAGACCAGAGGATGGAACGTTCATCCCGTGGCGGCGCAGCTTGGCCGCCTGGTCGCCGGCACAGGCGCGGCCGAGAGGCGGCGTAGAAGTCGAATCGATTCGTAAATGGCCTTGACATGTTACGTCGCTGTTTCCACACTAAGGCCCCAAGGCTTCCTCCTGCCGGAGTCGGTGGTGCGCGGCAGGAGCCCCAAGCGCGACGCCATGACGGCCGTCGCCTGGGTGACGAGGCCGGGCGTCGTGGAACACCAGCGGTGGCGCTTCGACGGCGACGGCACCCGCACCGTCGTGGGAGCGACCAAGTCGCCTGGACATGCCGACCTACTCCATCGTCACGCACCGAACCCGTCATTGGGCCCCGCAACGGCGGGATCCACCAACGCTGGATCCGCAGCCGACACCCACGACGTCATTCGCCGGGGCGGCCGTCGGCAGCCGCGGCTCCGGCGGTTCGGCCACGCCGGTTCACCCCCCAAGGAGGAGAGCAGTGCAGCCTTCATCCGTTCCCCTGCCCGACCATGCCGTTCCGCGGCGGCGTTCACCGGTGGCCGTCGCCGGATGCCTGGTGGCCATGCCGGCCACCGTGCTGGCGACCGCGCTGATCTGGACGATGCCGGCCTCAGCCGCGGCGGCGCCGCTGGTCAGCTCCGCTTCGGGACGCTGCCTGGACGTGAAGGGCGATGTCGACACGCTGGGCACCGCGCTCGACATCTGGGACTGCAACGGTCAGGCCAACCAGGTGTTCGAGTTCACTTCCGCGGGCGAGTTGCGGACGTTGAACGGCACACGATGTGTGGACGCGTACGGCAACCAGACCTCACCCGGAACTCAGGTGATCATCTGGTCGTGCAACGGCCAGGCCAACCAGAGGTGGCGGCAGAACTCCGACGGCTCCATCACCGGCACCCAGTCGGGCCTGTGCCTGGACGTGAACCAAGCCGGCACCGCCAACGGCACCCCCGTCATCCTGTGGACCTGCAACGGACAGGCCAACCAGAAGTGGAACACCACGGCGGGCCCGAGTACGCCGCCCACGACACCGGCCGGCGCGCGTCCCTGCGACATCTACGCTTCGGGCGGTACACCCTGTGTGGCCGCGCACAGCACGGTGCGGGCGCTCTACGGTTCGTACAACGGCAAGCTCTACCAGGTCAGGCGCTCCTCCGACAACACGACCAGGGACATCGCCGTCCTGATCGCGGGCGGCTCCGCCAACGCCGCGGCCCAGGACTCGTTCTGCGCCGGCACCTCCTGCGTGGTCACCGTCGTCTACGACCAGTCCGGGAAGGGGAACGACCTGTGGTACCAGGGATCGAGCGTGGTCCCCGGCTCGCCCCAGAGCAAACCCGCGGTCGCGACCTCGGAGTCATTGACGGTCGGCGGCGACAAGGCGTACTCGCTGTACATCAACCCCGGCAACAGCTACTGGAGGGACGGTCACCTGACGGGTGTCCCGACCGGCAGCGCGCCCGAAGGCATGTACATGGTGACCAGCGGCACGCACGTCAACAGCGGCTGCTGCTTCGACTATGGCAACAGCGAGACGACGCGCAAGGCCGACGCCGCCGGAGCGATGGACGCGATCAACTTCAGCAAGCAGTGCTGGTTCGGCGGCTGCTCAGGAACCGGCCCCTGGGTCCAAGCAGACCTGGAGTGGGGACTGTTCCCCGGAGGCAGCCAGTCCTGGAACTCGAACCAGAGGGCGTTCACCAGCAAGTTCGTCACCGCGACGCTCAAGAACAACGGGACGTCGCGCTTCGCCATCAAGGGAAGCAACGCGCAGTCGGGCGGCCTGTACACCCTTTACGACGGCTCGCTTCCTCCGGGATACAGCCCGATGAAGAAGCAGGGGGCCATCATCCTGGGAAGCGGCGGTGACTGCTGCAAACCCGACGGAGGCGCCAACCTCAGCGCGGGAACCTTCTACGAGGGAGCCATGGTCTCGGGTTACCCGTCCGATGCCACGGAGAACGCGGTGCAGGCCAACATCGTCTCCGCCGGCTACCGCTGATCCGAAGATCACTTCCGACACGAACGCGCGGACGGCGGCCTGTGCGCGAATCGGTTCGACAGCGGACCGGCTCCGCCCGTGAAGCCGTCCTACGATCGCCACTCCTGCGGCTTCGCAGGTCAGGAAGCCCCTTGTGCGCGACGCGGCGCCGACCGCTAGAGACGGGTCATTGTTGCATATTATGCAACGTAGAAAACATGATATGCAACCGACTATTGACATCGTTGCATATGTTTCTACGATCGTTGCAAATGTGAAAACGGCCGGACCGAATGTCCGGCCACCTCTCGTCCCCTGGAGGGAAGCAGCATGCCCGTGGCATATCCCCGTCCTTCGTCGAGATCCCGGCGGCGTGGACGGCTGAGATCGGTCCTGGCCGGCCTGACGATCGCGGCAGGGGTCGCGACCGTCTCGTTAGCGGCTCCGGCGTCGGCGGCTCCGGCTGCCGCCCTGGGGCCGACCGTGGTCAAGACCGATGCCCCGCCGAGCGGGTACGCGGTGAAGTTCCGGTACCAGGCCCCCGCCGGCGTCAATGCCGTTCACGTCTATGGCGACTGGTTCTTCTCCCGGCCGGAGAACGTCCTGTGCGCCGACTGCGGCGACGGCCGTCCCCCCTCGGAGTGGCAGCCGGGCGACATCCAGGCGACTCCGTGGCGCATTCTTCCCATGGAGAAGGGGACCGACGGGGTGTGGGAGATCACTGTCCCCCTGCCCGCCGGCACGTTCCGTTACGCCTTCACACACGACTGCACGAGCCCGGTGGCCACGGGCTGTGCGCTGTATGACGACCCGGCCAACCGGTGGGAGGTGCCGCCGCCGTATCCGGACGCTCCGGGCGCGGTGCGAAGCCGGGTGTACGTACCGGTCAGCAAGAAGTTCCCCACCTACGACACCGGATACCAGGCGCCGGTCGCTGCCGGCAAGCTCGGCAAGCTGGAGCCGCGGCGGTATACGTCTCCGCTGTCGACCAACCCGGCCGGTGTGCACGACATCGTCGTCTACACGCCGCACGGCTACGACCCGAACCGGGCCACGCCGTACCCGACCCTTTATCTGAGCCATGGTTCCGGTGACCACTCGACGGCCTGGACGATGCAGGGCGTGGCGCACCACATCCTGGAGAACGCGATCCGGGACGGTGCGGCGCAGCCGATGGTCGTGGTGTCGACCGACTTCAACGGCCTGCCGGGTGGCAACCAGGGTTACGCCGACGAACTGCGGAACAACGTCATCCCGTTCGTGGAGCAGAACTATCACGTCTCCACCCGTTCGCAGGACCGCGCGTTCGGCGGGTTCTCGGCGGGCGGGAGCCGCGCCTTCACCATCATGTACGACAACACCGACCTGTTTGCCTACCATGCCGCCTGGAGTTCGGGTGGGCCTGCGGCCTCGCAGGCGCAGATCGACCGGCTGAAGGCGGTGCCCGGCGGCATCCACATCGGCACCGGCCTCCAGGACCGCCTGGGCAACATCGCGCAGAACTCACAGCTACGGGCCGCCGCCCTCAAGGCCGCCGGTGTCAACGTCACCGAACACAACGTCGACGGCGTCCACACGTGGCACGTCTGGCGACCCCTGCTGAACTTCTATCTGCGGAACCTGGCGTTCCGCACGACCACGACGGGTGTGGACGTCAAGGCCGAGCCCGCCGGGAAGGCCGGCAAGGTCACGCTCACCGCGACGGCGACGGTGGACGGCGTGACCGCCAACGTCGCCTCGCCGAAGGGCAAGGTGGAGTTCTACGCGGGTGACGCCCACCTCGGATCCGCGCCGGTCACACATGGTGTCGCCACCCTCAACAAGGCCGTCGATGGCGCGCTTCTCGACAATCCCGTGGTCGCCCGCTACCAGGGCGACACATTGTTCAACGCATCGCAGAGCGCACAGGTGGACGCCGGCTGACCTGGTCCCTCCCTGATCCGGCAAGCCCTTGCCGTGGCTCCTCCCACCCGGGAGGCGCCACGGCAAGGTGCCGGACGATCCGCGGCGGAGGCCGCGGAGGGCACGCCCCGGCAAATGCGGAGCAGGGACACCCGCGGGGTGTTCGCGAAAGGGGGCGTCTCAGCTCGCCGATGGCGCAGGCGAGGGCTCGGGTGTGAATCCGATTTCCTGCGAGATCAGTGCCGAGGTCTCCAGCAGGAGCGGAAGCTTCTCCTTCAGCCGGTCCAAGCTCGCGATCACCTCGATCGCGGTCAGGGAGACGGCCGCGATGACCTGTCCACGCGAATCCCTGATCGGTGCGGCGACGCACATGACATAGGCGTCGTGCTCCCCGTCATCGATGGCCCAGCCACGCTCGGCGACGCGGGTGAGCTCGGCGTCGAGGGATTCGCGGTCGGCGAAGGTCGTGCTGGTGTACCGCTCGAAGGTGACGTGCGAGAGCAGGCGATCGCGCTCCTCCTGGGAGAGGTGGGCAAGGATCACTTTGCCCACGGCGCTCGCGTAGATCGAGACGGCACGGCCGATCCGTGACGGCAGCTTCACCGCGTCGAACGCGGGGCTGTCCACCTTGTCGACGTAGACGATCTCATCGCCGGTCAACTGTGCCAGGTGCACGGTATGGCCCGTCTGCCGCTGAAGCACGCGCAGGTGCGCGGACGCGAACTGACGTAGGTCCATCGAGCCGAGCGCAAGTTCCGACAGCTCGATGAGCCCGCTGCCGAACACGTACGTCCCCGCTCCCGTCTTGCGCACGAACCGTGCGGCCTCCAGCGTCCGAAGGATCCGGAGGGCCGTGGATTTGTGGACGCCGAGCACGTCCGAGGCCTCCGAGAGTGTCAGCGGATGTTCCGCCACCAGGCGGATCAGGTTGATCGCACGCTGGATCGATTGCGCCACTACCGTCCTCCTTGCGTTGCGTATAGTGCAATGTAGCTCATGAACTGCGCAACTGCCACTTGACATCGTTGCACATGTCGCTACGATCGTTGCAATTTCCGACCACGGTTTCGGGGAAGTAACCGGATATCACTCTGGAGTAACAAATGAGGCTGCATCGCCTTCGCCGCAGCATGGTCGCGGCGGCCGGCGTCACATGCATGGCCGTCGCCCTCTTGACCGGCTGCGGTTCCGACGGTGGATCCGAAGGCGGCGTGACCAAGCTGACGTTCGCCGCCTCGACCCTCGGCGATCCGGGCCGTGGGCCGCTGCTCACGAAGTGGCTCGAGGAGTTCAACAAGAGTCAGAGCAAGGTACAGATCTCCGCCGCGGCGGTGCCGTACCCGACCTTCGGCCAGACCATCCTGACCCAGATGGGCAGCGGACAAGGGCCTGATCTGATCCGCTTCGACATGCCGGAGTTCGAGGCCGCCTCGGACGCCGGCCTGATCGCACCGCTCAACGACCTGATCGACGTCAGCAAGTATGACCTGCTCAAGCAGCCGGACCAGTTCATGGTCCACGACGGCCAGCGTCACGGGATCATCTTCGAGGCGTCGAACTACGCGATGTTCTACAACGCCGACCTGATCCCGAAACCCCCGACCAACTATGAGGAGTTCTTCGACACGGCGAAGTCGCTGACCAAGGGCGACACGTACGGCCTGGCGTTCCGTCAGACGGAGGCCGAGGAAGCCGGTGTGTGGCAGGACATCTTCAATTACGTCTACGGCTTCGGCGGCGCGTGGTCGGACGGCCAGAAACTGACGATCAACTCGCCCGCGAACCTCAAGGGCCTGCAGGCGTTCAAGGACCTGTACGACGCCAAAGTGATCCCGCGTGGCGCGGACGCGGCGACGTTCCGCCGCATGTTCGCCGAGGGCAAGGTGGGCATGGAGCTCAACAACGGCGGCTATGTGACGGCGACTCGCGGTCAGAACGCCGATCTGAACTTCAACGTCGCACCCATCCCGTTCCCGGTCCGCAAGCAGGGCACGATCCTCGCACCCATCGTCATCAACGAGGCGAGTCCGGCGAAGGAGGCGGCGGCCACCTTCATCCGGTGGGCGCTCGAGCCGAACAACCAGGTCAAGCTGCAGGAGATCCTCGGCGCCAGCAGTGTGGCAACGGCCACCAAGCGAAGCCCTGAGGAGCTCAAGAAGACGCCCTTCCTGACCGTCTTCGACGACCTCACCGAGTCGAGCCTGCCGCAGATCGTCCAGGGGTTCGAGGCGAAGACGCCGGACATCCGCAAGATCGTCGTGCAGAACGTGATCGCGGCGCTCCAGGGCACGGTCGACCTCAAAACCGCACTGGACCGCGCCCAGCAGCAAGCGTCCCAATTGGCTGGCTGACCGGACGACGCCGCCGGCGAGACCCTCCCGCCGGCGGCGTCCTACTTTCGAAGGACCGAACTCGATGACCGTGCTGGAACAGCGGCAGATCACAGGGCCTCAATCCGGGGCCCGGCGTCGAGGCAGCCCGCTGGGGAGCAAGTGGACGCCCTACTTCTTCCTGGTCCCCGCTGCCCTCTTCATCCTGGTGTTCCAGGTCGTTCCGCTGGCGCAGGAAATCTTTCTGAGCTTCACGCGAACCTCACTGCTGAACCCCGCACGCAGCACCTGGGTGGGACTCGACAACTTCACCCGCATCTTCGGCGACGAGGACTTCCGCCGTACCCTCCTCATCACCCTCGTCTATGTCGTCGTGTGTGTCGTCGCCGCCGTGGGGGCAGGGCTCGCGGTCGCCCTGCTCCTCAACAAGGGCTTCCGCGGCCGGGGGCTGGCGCGGGCACTGGTGACCATTCCGTGGGCGGCGCCCGGCATCGCGGTCGCGCTCATCGCGATATGGATGCTCAACCCGGACTACGGGATCGTGAACCGATTCCTGGACGCGGTCGGCCTCGGCGTCCCGGGCGGCGCCATCCTCGACAGCCCGCGATACGCCCTCCCGGCGGTCCTCGCGACGACCATCTGGCAACTGTTCCCGTTCACCTCGGTGGTGCTGCTGTCCGCGCTGCAGTCCGTCCCCCCGCACCTGACCGAGGCCGCGACGATGGACGGTGCGGGAAGATGGTGGACCTTCCGCGCCGTCACCTGGCAGGCCATCAAGCCGACCGTCGGCCTGCTCGCCCTCCTCATGACCATCTGGTCGCTGCGCCGATTCGAGCTCATCTGGCTCATGACGAAGGGGGGACCGGTCGGCGCGACCGAGACGCTGGTCATCGACCTCTACTCGCAGGCCTTCGACTCCAAGCAACTCGGCTCGGCGGCGGCGGTCGGCATGGTCGGCGTCCTCATCTCGCTCATCGTCATCGCCGGTAGCCGGTTCGTCGCCCGTGCCGCCGAGAGGGAGGCCCGCTGATGAGACTGCCCCACGTCGGTCTGACCCTGCGGATCATCGGTGTTCTCGTCGTGCTCGGGATCGCCGTCTTCCCGCTGTACTGGATGTTCGTCACCGCGCTGACGGGCAATTCTGAGCTCTTCGCCCATGAGGCCCGGCTCGTCCCCGACTTCTCGCAGTTCGGGGTCTTCATCGACGCGCTGGCCGAAGGCAAGGCGACGACCTGGCTGCGCAACAGCCTGGTGATCGCCGCGGGCACGACGGTCCTCTCGATCGGCCTCGGCATCCCGCTCGGCTACGCTCTCTCGCGGTTCTCGTTCCGGGGCAAGGCCCTCGTGACCATCGTGCTGCTGTTCACACAGATGCTCCCCGAGGCTCTCATGGTCGTGCCGCTGTTCGCGCTGTTCCGGCGATTCGACCTCCTCGACTCCCTCGGCGGGCTCATCCTGGTCAACTCCGCCTTCGTCCTGCCGATCGTCGCCCTCATCCTCAAGGGCGCGATCGACGGCCTCCCTCGTGAACTGGAGGAGTCCGCGCGGGTCGACGGAGCACGGCCGCTCACCGTGCTCATCCGCATCAACGTGCCGCTGATCGCTCCGTCGCTCGCCGCGACCGCGGTCATCGCGTTCTTCCACGCCTGGAACGAGTACGTGTTCGCCGTGACGTTCATCTTCACCCCCGGAATGCAGCCGGCATCGGTCGGCATCGCGAACTTCATCGGCGAACTCGGCACGCCCATCCAGACGGTCATGGCGGTCGCCTTCATGTTCACGGCACCCGCCGTCGTCTTCTATCTGTTCGTGCAGAAGTATGTGGTCGCCGGCATGACCGCCGGCGCCGTGAAGGGCTGAGCCGGAGCATGAAGATCACCTCGGTCGACACCCTTGTCGTCGACTTCTACCGCACCAACCTGGTGATCGTCCGCGTCTCGACGGACGAAGGAATCGTCGGACTGGGCGAAGCGACCCTGGAGGGCAAGGAACGCGCCGTCCAAGGCGCCATCGCCGAAGTGGCCGAAGCCGTAGCCGGGATGGACCCCACCCGCATATCCGGCATCCTGTATGAGCTGGCGAGGGACTGGTACTGGCGAGGCGGCCCGGTCATCATGACCGCGCTGAGCTCGCTCGAGATGGCTCTGTGGGACATCTCGGCACGAGAGCTCGGCATCCCGGTCTCCCGCCTGCTCGGCGGCGCCACCCGCGACCGGGTGCGCGCCTATGCCAACGGCTGGTTCTCCGGAGCCGTCACGGCCGAGGACTACGCGGCCGCCGCGAGGAGGACCGTCGACAGCGGCTTTCGCGGTCTCAAGTGGGATCCCTTCGAGAACTACGACCTCACGATCACCTCCCGGCAGCTGGACCGCGTGATCGAGCAGATCGACGCCGTCCGCTCCGCCGTCGGGCGCGACGTCGAGCTGTTCATCGAGGGCCACGGCCGGTTCGACGTCACCCACGCCGTCAAGGTCGCGCGGGAGATCGCGCAGTTCGAACCGGTGTGGTTCGAGGAACCCTGTCCCCCGGACAACCTCGACGCCCTCGTCGACATCCGCCGAGCGTCGCCGGTGCCCATCGCCGCCGGGGAGCGATGGTTCGGACGGCAGGGTTTCGCGCCGGCACTCGCCCGTCAGGCGGTCGACTACGTCCAGCCCGATGTGACGCACGCCGGCGGCATCGCCGAGCTGGCCTTCATCTCGACGCTCGCCGCGACCGGCTACGTCGGTTTCGCGCCGCACAATCCCAGCGGACCGCTGAGCACCGCGGCGACGCTGCAGCTCGGGGCCGCCCTGCCCAACTTCCGCTACCTGGAGATCATGGCAACCGACGTCCCATGGCGCCCGGAGATCACCAACGAGAGACTCGTACTGACGGACGAGGGTGACGTCCTCATCCCGACCGGGGCCGGTCTCGGCATCGAGCTCGATCTCGGGGCGATCGCACGGCATCCCTTCACACCCCACCCCTTGCGGATGTTCCAGGACGCCGTCTTCGACATCCGGCCCCCGGACGAGCGGTCCTTCTTCAACCTGGGAGACGGCGAATGAACCGGTCATCGCCCGATGAGCTCGCCGCCGAGGCCGCCTGGTTCGGGGCGGCGGCAGACGCGCTGCCGGACGATGCCGCGGACAGTGTCCTGATCGGCCGGATCTGGGATCCTCTCGTCGAAGGGCCCTCACCCGTGGTGGTCCGCGACGGAGAGGTCATCGACATCAGCACGGAGTTCCCGACGGTCCGCGACATCTGCGAGCTGCCGGAACCCGCTGCCGTGATCTCCGGGCTCGATGGCCGGCATGTCGGCGGCTTCGGGGACGTGCTCGCCAACACCGGGGCCGCGGACCGGGACCCTACCCGGCCCTGGCTGCTCGCACCGGTCGACCTCCAGGCGCTCAAGGCCGCCGGGGTGACCTTCGCCGTCTCGATGATCGAGCGCGTCATCGAGGAGCGGGCCGGCGGGGACATGGCACTCGCGGCGGACATCCGCCGGCGGATGCTCGCCGGCGTTGGTGCCGACCTGCACGACCTGTCGCCAGGTTCCGAGGAGGCGGCGCGGCTGAAGACCCTGCTCGTCGCCGAGGGCGTCTGGAGCCAGTACCTGGAGGTCGGGATCGGCCCGGATGCCGAGATCTTCACCAAGGGTCAGATCCTCTCCGCCGTGGGAACCGCGGTGCCCGTCGGGGTGCTCGCCGCCTCGACCTGGAACAACCCGGAGCCCGAGGTGGCGCTCATCGTCCAGTCGAGTGGCCGGATCGTGGGGGCGACGCTCGCCAACGACGTCAACCTCCGGGATGTCGAGGGCCGATCCGCGCTCCTGCTGCCGATGGCAAAGGACAACAACGCGTCGTGCGCGCTCGGCCCCCTCATCCGGCTCTTCGACGAGCGGTTCGACCTGGAACAGGTGCGCGGCCTCGTGGTGCGGCTGGACATCGAAGGCGAGGACGGCTTCCGCCTTGAGGGGGTCTCGGAGATGGCGCAGATGTCACGCGATCCGGAAGCGCTGGTGCGGCAACTGATCGGCCCGCACCATCACTATCCCGACGGCGCGGTCCTCATGCTCGGCACAATGTTCGCGCCCATCCAGGACCGCGACCACCCCGGCGAGGGGTTCACGCACAAGACCGGCGATGTGGTGAGGATCAGCTCCCCCGCGCTCGGCACCCTGGTCAACCGCGTCCAGCACGCCGAGGACTGTGCGCCTTGGGGCTTCGGAGTCCGCGATCTCATGGGAAATCTCATGAAGAGAGGACTGTTGTGAGCACTGTCATCGCAGTCGATCCCAGGGAGGCCGGCGTCGCGAGACCGGACTCAAGCCTCTGAGGCGGATGCCGTTGCTCAGAGAGTCCTCCCGGCGGACACCCGGCACACCCCGGCCCGGCCGACAACGAGCCTCCGACGCCTCCCTGCTCCGGCGTCCCGAGGCAGTCGACCGGAGAAGGCGGCTGCTCCGCCCGCACACCGGAGGGGACGGCCTTGGCCGGGGTGGTGTGGAGCGCCACCCCGGCAAGGTGGGGATCAGCCGGTAAGGCTCCAGCGCTGGTTGGCGCCGCCGTTGCAGGACCACAGGTTGAGCTTGGTGCCGTTGGCGGTGGCGTTGTTCGGCACGTCCAGGCACAGACTCGACTGCACTCCGGTGATGGTGCCGTTGGCGTTGATGTTCCATTGCTGGTTGGCCTGACCGTTGCAGTCCCAGATGATCACCTGGGTGCCGTCGGCGGCGCCTTGGTTGGAGGCGTCCAGGCACTTGCCGCCGTACACCTGCAGCTGCTTGCCGGCCGTATAGGTGAATCGCTGGTTGGTGCCGCTGCCGCAGTCCCAGATCTGCGCCTGGGTGCCGTTTGTGGTGGCGGCGTTGCTGATGTCGACGCAGCGGCCCGACCCCGCCCCGACGATCCGCACGTTCTGCCGGCTGTCGCCGCCACCCTGCGGTCCGGCCGACGCCATCACGGCCTGGGCGCCGGAGGGCCAGTTGCCGTTGGTGACCGTGACGTTGTTGTTCACCACGTTCCCGCGGTCGCCGTTGGTGATGTTGGTGGCGCTGTTGCTGGTCCAGTTGCCGGTGACGGTGAAGTTGCCCATGTTCTCACCGCCCCAGTAGTTGGCGGTGGCCCAGGTGCCGACGTTGGACAGGACGTTGTTCTTGACGGTGAAGTATTTGGAGCCCTCGTCGAAGTAGATCCCGAACCAGCCGTTGGTCCGCAGGCAGTGGTTGTCGCTGATCACCGCGTTCGGGTTCCACGACAACGTGTAGATGCATCCGCCGTCGGTCATCTGCTGCATGACGTCGTGCACGTAGTTGCCGATGAGCTGGTTGTTCGACGCGGTGGTGGCCGTTGTGTACCGGGGCTGGTAATCGTACAGGCCGCGGTTCGCGTACTGGGTGCTGCCGCCGGGCTCGTTGGCTCCCCATCCGTACCCGATCGACAGGCCGGTGTACGGCATGTTGTAGACCTCATTGTGCGAGACCGTCGCGGTGGAGACATAGGTGGTCAGGACCGAGACGACGCCCCGGTAATCCAGGCCGAGATCGTGGATGCGGTTGTTGCTGACAATGATGTTCCGGTTGACCATCCGCTGGTCACTGGGGTGATGCGCGTCGGCACGCACGCCGCCGACGACGATTCCGCCCGCCGCGTTACGGGCGATCTCCGACCGGGTGACCGTGATGTTGCTGGCGCCCAGGCCGACACCGCTGGCGTGTCCGTTGGCGTCGTTGCCGATGCCGATCGCCGTCTGTCCCAGGTTGACGAACTGCGAGTCGGTGAAGGTGATGGTGTCGGCCGCGGAGACCTGTACGGCGGCGGGCATCTGGTACCAGTTCGGCCGGGTCGCCTCGAACTGCCGGCAACCCTCATGGCAGGAGGTGAACGAGGGCCAGCTCCAGTCGCCGGCCATGTAGGCGCCGGTCTGCTGGTCCACGAAGCCCTGGTTGCCGCCGGGGCCGAGCCAGCTCGTGCCGGAGAAGGTGATTCCGCTGAACGTGATGTGGTGCGCCGGCGCGTCGTAGGTCCCCCCGACGTTCACCAGCGACTGCAGCACCGGCAGTTCCACGCTGACGTTGCTCATGTTCTGCCCGGAGAGCGGGATGTAGAAGAGCATGCCGGTCGCGGTGTTGACGTACCATTCGCCCGGCGAGTCGAGGAACTCGTAGGCGTTGGCCAGATACAGCGGCCCGGCCCGGTGCGGGCTGGAGAAGGTGTCGTACCCGAAGTTGTTGTTGTTCCAGGCGGGCTGCCGCATCGTGATGAGATTTCCGCTGATGCTCTGCACCGGCGCGTACCGGTCGGTGAAAGAACCGATGCTCTCCATCTCAACCCGGCTCTGGTTGGCGAGGCTGTTCAGATAGCTCAGCGCACTGTTGCTGAACCTCATGCCGGTGCTGCCGGCGGTGAAGTCGGACCGGTTCACGCTGGTGCGCGCCCGGGTGGCGAGGGCGCCGTTGACGTAGAGCTGCCGGGTGTCGATCCCGGCGCCCACGTCGGCCCGCCAGATGTTCTTTCCGGAGTCGGCGAGCGACCAGCCGGTGACCGCCCTGGCTCCGCTGATCACGGGATGCGCCGACGAAGCCGCCCGCCAGATGACCTGATATCCGTTCCTCCCGGAGTCGGCGGCGGTCAGCCGTAGCGGCGCGGAGAGCCGGTACACCCCGTCGGCCAGCTCCACGACGATGTCCCCCGACATCGCGGCGGTGCGCGCCCGCACCGCGGCCTGCGCGTTCGGCAATGAGCATGGCTGGGTGGCGGAGCAGTCGCTGCCGGCACCGGAAGGGGAAGCGTAGAGGATCGTGGCAGCCGCCAAGACAGGAGAGGGAGGAGCGACCAGAACGGTTGCGGCGGCCAGGCCGATCGCGGCGGCACCGGCTGACAGCAGCCTCCGCAGCACAGCACAAGAACGTACGAACACGGGCTCTCCTTGAGGAGGTGGGTGGGGGGTGCGGGTCAGCGGCGATCCATCGTGGGGCGAAACGTAACTCGTATGACGTATAACGTCAACAGTCAGGTGCGTCGTGAGTTCTCACGAGCCGTCCAGCGCGGTGCCGGTGCCGCGGTTGATGATCTGGTAGCGGCGGAGTCGCCACGCACGACAGCCGGCCGGGGACTACTGGAGCGAGGCGTCGTCGATGGAGAAGCCGTCGGTGCCCGCCGCCGTCTCCACGTAGAAGGTGGCGCCGGTCAGTGTCCCGCTCCACGACACTGTCGCCGAGCCGGTGAGCTGGGTCCAACCACCGGAGTTCACCGTCGCGGCCGGCGTGAGCTGAAGGTAGCTCGTGGTGCCGTCGGCGGTGACCGCCAGAGTCGCCTTCGCACTGGGCGTGCCGCTCTGCGAGCGCACCCAGACGCTCGTGGCGTAGCTCTTGCCATTGGTCAGCTTGGCCGTCACGTCCTGGGTGATCCCGTTCCACGACGCCGTGCGACCGCTGATGGACAGCGCCCGCGCACCGCCGTGCACCGGGCTGGTGACGGACGACAGGGTCCCGCCGGACGCGCCCCAGCTCGTCGTGCCGCTCTCCATGTCGCCGTTGGTCAGCAGATCCCCACCGGTGCCGGTGCCGCCGCTGAACTGCCACCAGTTCACGTTGAACAGGTTGCCGCTCCCGCCGGTGTACTTGAAGTACAGGTCATAGGTACCCGTCGCGCCGCTCACCGAACAGGTGACCGTCGCCCACGTCTGCCAGCCACCGGTGCCCGGCACGGTGCACGTCCCGACCAGCGTGCCGTTGACACCGTCCAGGCGCAGCTCGATCCGGCCACCACTGGTCGCCGAGGCCACCCGGGCGCTGAACGACGTCGCGCCGGAGCCGAAGGCGACGCCCTTGACCTTGACGTAGTCCCCGTTCTCGATCCACCCGACGTTCATGCCACCCTCGCTGGAGGGCTCGGTCTCCACGCCCGATTCCCAGGCGATGGTCTCGGCCTCCTGGCGGACGTAGGGATTCAAGGTGCCCACCTGCGGAGCGCCGGTCGTGGTCATGTTGATGGCCGGAATGGACCCGTCGGAGTTGTAGGTGAACTTCTCCACGGCCACCGAGCGGGTGAAGCCGCCGCCACCCGGCAGGGCACCGTTGTGGTAAAAGAAGTAGGACCCGCCGTTGAAGTCGATGACGCCGGGGTGGTTCGTGAAGCTGCTGCCCTGTGTGGGCATGACCGTCCCTCGATAGGTCCAGGGGCCGGTGGGGCCGGAGGCCGTCGAATAACCGATGAACTCCGAGCAGCATTTCGCCGCGAACACGTTGTAGTAGAGGCCGTTGCGCTTGTAGACCCAGGGCCCCTCCTCGTACAGGGTCGGGCGGCTCGTGTCGCCGGTGCGGGTGCCGAACCCGGAGGTGGTGAGCGGGATCTGCGTCACGCTGCCCGAGTACGAGATCATGTCGGCATTGAGCCTGACGTACCAGAGGTTTGGATTGCCCCAGTACAGATAGGCCTGCCCGTTGTCGTCGATGAACACGGTGGGATCGATCTCGCCGTTGCGGACCAGCGGACGCCCGATGGCGTCGGTGAAGGGCCCGGTGGGGCTGTTCGACACCCCGACGCCGATGGCCATCTGGCCACTCGCCCGGTCCTTCACCGGCACGTACCAGTAGAACTTGCCGTTCCTGTACACCGTCTGGCCCGCCCACGCGTCGGAGCTCGCCCAGCTGAAGGTCGCGACGCTCATCGCAGCACCGTGATCGGTCCAGTTGACCATGTCCGCGGACGACCAGACCCGCCACTCCTTCATCGTGAAGTATGTCGACCCGTCCTCATCGTGCCCCGTGTAGAGGTACACCCGGCCGTTGTACACCAGCGGAGCCGGGTCGGCGGTGTAGATCGTCTGGACGATCGGGTTGTCAGCCCTGGCCGTACCCGGCGTCATCGCCACCGCGCAGAGCAGCGCGATGATCGCAAGCACGGCGCGCCTCGATATGACGTCGCGCCGAAGGGGAGATGCGAGTTTCATGGCCACCTTCCGGGTCGGGGCGGGAGCGGGTGCGACCGCCTTCTGAGGAGAGTCCGCCGGCATCCGGGGATCGCGACCGGATCGATCCCTGCCGCTGTCTGAGGGAGGTGAGGGGCTTACGCTCGCCGCACGCTTTGTGAGCGCTAACATGGTGTCCGGACCAGCTCACCGGATGTCACCGGCACGTCGCGGACGCCGTGGGATCGATGGGACAGGTGACGAGGACCCGCGTGGTCCAGGACCGGATCATCGCCGGCCCATGTCGGAGCCCCGCGGTTCCTGCCGCTCACCACCGACCCCGGCAGGAGGAAGTCGCGTTAGGGCCTAAGTGTGGAAACCTCCACGAAACATGTCAAGAGCTTGTCCGAATCGATTCGATGAGCCGTCCGAAGCTCCCGCGTGCCCGCGTTCCGCGCGCCAGAGCCCCGCACGTCATTGGGCAGGTGCACCGTCCGTCGCGGCGGCCACGACCGCATGAACGTTTCATCGCCCATGCTCTTCCCGAAAGTGCGGAGCGGCGCCCTGTCCGTACGGGGACGCCATTGCCCCGGCGGCTCCGAGAACGGTGGGGCACTTGACGAAGCTTCGTCGGTCGTATTTGCTTCGCAACACCACCACCTCGGCCGGTTCAAGTGAGCAAGGGGCACGCCTTTGGGTGATGTTAACGCTAACAATTCGCTCACCCGGCAGGGCGATTCGCCCATGGTGCGCCTGCGCAAGGCCAACGGGCGCGAGGAGCCGTGGCGGGTGTCCTTCTGGGGGCTGGGCAACGAGGCGTGGGGCTGCGGCGGCCACATGTCGGCCGAGCAGTACGCGGCCGAGGCCCGCCGGTTCGGCACCTACTGCCGCGACCACGGCGGCAACAAGCTCTACCGCATCGCCGCCGGCGCCAACTCCGGCGACTACGCCTGGACCGAGACGCTCATGAAGCAGCTCGGCGAGCAGGACCACAACACCCCCGACGCGCCCGGTGCGGTGGCGCCGGTCACGCACGAGCAGGTCACGGCCACGGCGTCCGGGGTGCGCGTGCACCTGCCCGCCCACTCCTTCGTCACCGTGAAGGGACGGCTGGCGTGATCGCCCGCGAGTTCACAGGTCCATGATCTGGGCCGTTCAGCACGTCACACCGTACGTCGCCCTGACCGCGACGTACGGTCCTCCCCTTCAGGTGCTCGTCACCACGGAGCCGAGAGCCGCATGATGAACCGCGATATCGGCCGCTCTGCGCGGTCCTCTTCACGGTCATCGACGGCGCGGCGTCCGGTTCGCCACCGCCGTCGGCGGCGGAGCCCGCTCAAGAGCGTCGGCTCGGGACAATGCCCGGATGTCATCAGCGCGCCCCACGGCACCGGCCCCCGGGCCGAGATCTGGAACCGCGGCGCACAGGCCGGCCAAAGCTGACACCTTCTCCTGCCGGCACTCGCGAACCTGACGGCTCCCACGACCGGCGTCGCGCCTCATGAGAGGTTTGGACTCCGAATCGATTCGATTCATCCCATCCATGGAGCTGCACGTCGCGGCAGATTCGGAGGGCGAAACACCCCATACATCTGGTGGACACCTCGTTGACATCCCGTCACCCGGATCTTAGGATTCGGGCGAATCGGTTCGATAATCAGCTTGATCAAGCGCTCCGTCCGGCCATGACGCCAGCCACTCGTGCGCGACCCGGCGCCCGAGCCGATCCGTGCGAACCATCCGCGGCCCCGCAAGGCTCCAGGATCGGCCACGACGTGTCCCGGGATGCCCACCCCCCTGTTCAAGGAGTCACTTGTGGACACCGAATCCAGCAGGCGGCGCAGGCGCCGCCCAAGGCTCGCCACCCTCCTCTCCGTCGGCGTGCTCATCACGACGTCGGTCTTCTCCCCTGCCGCGCCCGCCCAGGCGGCCGATCAGTCGATCAGTGTCGACTTCTCCTCCGCCGGCGGCTCTCCGACCTACCGGGCCTCCGGCTGGATCTACGGCATGACCGAGGACGCCTCCGCGCCCGCGGACCACTTCTTCCAAGACGTGAAGTTCCAGGCCATGCGGGCCGGCGGCGCGCAACTCGACAGCCCGGGAGGCTGGGTCTCCGGCAAGTACGACCGCCGATGGAACGCGACGCGCGCCCAGTTGCTGCGCACCCGGTCGCTAGGCGGCACGTTCGTCCTGCTCGTTCACGACCTGTGGGGTGCCGACGGGTATCCGATCTCCCGGTTCCCGGGTGACAACGGAGACTGGACCGACTACGACAACTTCCTGACCCGCCTCATCAACGACGTACGAGCGACGGGCGCCCCGGTCGAATGGGACCTCTGGAACGAGCCCAACATCACCCTGTTCTGGAATCGCCCGCAGTCCCAGTACTTCGAGATGTGGCGACGTGCCTACCAGCGCGTACGGGCCGCGTTCCCCTCCCAGCCGATCGTGGGCCCGAGCCTTGCGGGCGTGCCCTCCACCGGAGGGTGGTGGACCCAGTACCTCGACTACGTCAAGGCCAACAACGTGGTCCCCGACATCATCAGCTGGCACTCGCTGCCCAGTGACCCGGTCGCCAACGTGGCGACGGCGAACACCACTCTGGGCTCGCGCGGCATCGCCCACCCGCGCCCGTATCAGATCAACGAATACGGGGCATCCAACGAGCAGAACCCGGCGGACGGCGCCTGGTACATCGCCAGGCTCGAGCGGGCCGGCGCGGACGGGCTCCGCGCCAACTGGGCAGGAGGGAACAATCTGCACAACGACCTGGCCAGCCTGCTCGTCCGCAACTCAGCGGGACAGTACCAGCCGAAGGGCGAGTGGTGGGTCTACCGTTTCTACGGCTCACAGACCGGCCGGCTCGTCTCCGTCACCCCCAGCTCCAATTACGACGCGTTCGCCACCAAGGCGAACGGCAATGCCAAGATCCTGGTCGGTGGGGGCACCACGACCGGTAACGTCGCCGTCGGCCTCCAGCGGATCGACACCACGAGCGGCATCGTCCAGAACAACCAGGTGCGGGTGCTCGTCGAGCGCATCCCCAACAACGGCGGCGGCGCGGTGACGGGGCCGATCACCGTCCAGAACTCGGTCGTCACCCTTACGAACAACGGCACGACCGTCAACCTGCCCCACACCGCCATCGACGACACCTTCACCATCACGCTCCTGGCGCCTTCTGACAGCGGGTCGGGAGGTGGATCAACGTCGGCGTGGCGCAACGTCAACGCCGGCCGATGCCTCGATGTGCCGAACGCGTCGCAGACCAACGGCACGCAACTCCAGCTATGGGACTGCAACGGCCAGAGCAATCAGCAGTGGACGTCGACCTCCTCCAAGCAACTGCAGGTGTACGGCAACAAGTGCCTGGACGCGAACGGGCAGGGCACGAGCAACGGCACCCAGGTGATCATCTGGGACTGCAACGGCCAGGCCAACCAGCAATGGAACATCAACACCGATGGCACCATCACCGGCGTGCAGTCCGGCCTGTGCATGGAGGCGAGCAACTTCGGCACGGGGAACGGGACGAAGGTACAACTGTGGTCCTGCACCGGCACCACCAGCCAGAGGTGGACCGGGAATTGAGCCGCTCACAAGTACGTGCGCTCTAAGGCGCACCTCGCCGAGGGACGCGCCCGTCGTCTCCTCTGTTTCGCCTATCTCATCGAAAGGCGCCCATGAGTCGGCGGAGGGAAAGCAGCCGGTGTCCGTGCGGTCCACGTGGTAGATCCGGTCGGCGAAGTCGAGGATGAAGGTCGCGGGGTCCAGGTCCTGCCACACGGTGTGACCGTGGCCCCGCCCGCCTGAGGGCGCCGGTAGGCACCGCCGCGACGGCACCGAGGTCGGCGTCAACGGTGCCGGTGCGGCTCGGGGCGCCGATGACCCGGTATCCGTGCTCGGCGAGGATCGGCAGGACGTGCCGCCAGGCCCGCCAGGTCTGGGGCCGGCCGTGCGGCAGGAGCACCGGTGCGCCCGAGCCGCCGACCACCGCGTGCAGGGTGATGCCGTTGGCGGTGACGGCAGTGTGCTCGAACCCGTCGGGCACCGGGCCGCCGCCCCGGCCCGAGACCGGGTCGGGCGCCGAGTCGGGTGGAGTGTTCATCACGTGGGGATGAGGGCGCCGACGATGGGGAGAAGCTTCTGGCCGGCCGGCGAGGACCAGTCGCGGGCCAGCTGCGTGAGGATCATGTTCGTCGAGGCGATCTCGGCGCCGGCCTTGTCCATGCGTCGCAGCGCGATGTCGTCGGCCGGCTTGGTCATCGATCCGCCGGCGTCGGCGATGACCTGGACGCGGTATCCCTGCTGGAGGGCGGTCAGGGTGGGGTAGACGGTGCAGACGTCGTTGGTGACACCGGCGATGATCAGGTTGCGGCGGCCGGTGGCCTTGACCGCGGCGGCGAAGCCGGGGTCTTCCATGGCGTCCACCACGCCCGTGCGCTGGATGCGTTCCTCGAACTGCTTGGGGGCGATCTCGGCGAGCTCTGGCAACAGCGGTCCTTGCGCGTGATCTTCCAGCGAGGTGGTCAGGATCAGCGGCATGTCCAGCGCCACCGCGGCCTTGGCCAGCGCGAGCGCGTTGGCCTTGACCTCGTCGTGGCCGGCCGAGCCTATCCAGCGCATGGTGCCGAGCTGGTGATCGATGAGCAGGATTGCCGTGTCATCGGGTGTGAACAGGTCCATCGTGGTTCCTCTCAGTGCGGCGGTATCGCCGCGTGCCGGGGCGATGCGGTCAGCTCGGCGCCATCGTGTGGCTAGCCACATAAACTCTATCCACAGATTTAAGTGGCTGGCAACGTAAGTTAGGATTCGAATGGCCGCCGCAGATCCGAGGAGGTCAACGCCGTGACAACCACGCAGCCACCACACGCTGCACGCGCCGGAAACCTGAGCTTCGCCATCTTCGCGCTGGCGCGGGCCCACCGGGCGACCGCGGCGGCCATGCTCCGCGCCCTCGGCCTGCATCCCGGCCAGGAATTGCTCCTGATGCAACTGTTCGACAGGGACGGCCAGACACAGTCCGAATTGCTGGACAGCGTCGGCCTGGACCACTCCACCGTGTCGAAATCACTGCGCCGTATGCAGGAAGCCGGCCTCGTCACCCGCCGGCCCAACGAGGACGACCGGCGGGCGCTCAACGTCTGGCTCACCGACCGCGGCCAGGCGATGCGCGAACCCATCGAGGCCATGTGGGTCACACTGGAGGAGATATCCACTCGAGACCTGGACGAACAGGCGATCAGCTCATTCATCGCCACCGCTCGCACAATCGAAAATTCGGTCAATGACCGAAGCCGGAAGGAATCGGGCCGAACCTCCCAGGAAACGCAGGGCACTGCATGAACAGCGCCTTGGAGCACGCTCGTCCTGGCCGCAGCGCAGGCGATCTGCAGCAGGAGAGGGCGCCTCGCCCACTCGCGGTCGGCGTCGGCGGTCAGGAGGAAAAGGCCCTCCAGTGCCCCTCGGAGACGACCTCGACGGTGCCGTCGGTCACCTTGATGGCCGTCTGGTCGTCGATGGCGTACGCCGGACCCGCGATGTCGGCGGCCCATCTCTCGGCCTTGGCCATGGTGTTTCCCGGCATGAGCTCGTGTCCCAGATGCGGGAAGATCGAGAAGTCGACGACCCCCAGGGTGCGGTCGTTTCCGGTGGGCTGCGTCCATTCGACGAAGTAGTCACCGATTCGGGGGGTCATCACCATGCTTCCGGCGCTCACCCCCACCCAGACCTTCTCGGTCAGAGACGGCAGGAGATCCACCAGCCCGGACTGCCGCATCCAGTGGCACAGGTACGTCGCATCGCCGCCGTCCACCAGCAGGACGTCGGTCTCCCGGACCCAGGGGACCCAACGGTCCTTGCCGATGCTGGGCAGTGCGGTGAGCTCGAGGACGCCCACCGACTTCCAGCCCAGGTCGCACATGGGTGCCGGGGTCTGTCCGGCGATGAAGCGCCAGGCTGAGGCCGGCGTGCACATGGGGTGACCGTACTCCGCCGTAGGGACGCAGAGGGCACTGGAGTCGGCGATCGGCTTGCCCAGCAGGTCGACCAGAGCATCACGGATGCTCTGGTTCGAGACGCCCCCGGACGTGAGAAGAAGCTTCAAGATGTCTCCCGATTTGAGTGCGATGGAGCGGTGTGGTTAGCGTCCACGGGAGTGGTGTACGGGTGATCTTCCCTCTGGTGTGACGGGAGAGATCCATGTGACAAGTGACGGCCACTTCGTAATCCTTCGATTTGCACATTCAGACACGAAGGGGACGAAGTGACCGAAGT
>NZ_JBDPME010000047.1:0-44314 GCF_039871825.1 Nonomuraea sp. B12E4
AGATCGCACAGGCGGGTTCCGGGCCGCCCGCTGCGTGCTCGCCCCGATCCGCCGACGCTGCCCGCGTTAAAATGCGTATGTTCGCTTGACACCGTTGCTGTTAGGGTGGCCGCGGTGCGCCGGGAAGCCTGGTCGGCAGGTGAGCGACCCGATCCCTGCCATAGAGCGGAGTTTCATGCCCGGCACCACCTTCCACCGCCGTCCTCGCCTGCTCAGCAGGGGTACCTGGCCAGAAGCGCGGCGGATCGCCGCCATCTTGCGCAAGGAGACCATCGGCGGGGCGTTGCTGCTGGTGGCCGCGCTCGCCGCGCTGGTGTGGGCCAACTCGCCGTGGGCGTACGCCTATGCCGACCTGCGGGCGATCCGGATCGGGCCCGCCGCGTTGCATCTGGATCTCGACTTGGCTACCTGGGCCGCCGACGGCCTGCTGGCCATCTTCTTCTTTGTCGCCGGGCTAGAGCTGAAACGCGAGTTCATCGCCGGGGACCTGCGTGATGTCCGGCAGGCGGCGGTGCCGGTGGCGGCAGCGGTCGGCGGGGTTATCGCGCCCGCCCTGCTGTATTTGGCGATCGCCGGCGGCGCGGGCGCAGCGCGAGGGTGGGCGATCCCCACCGCCACCGACATCGCCTTCGCCCTGGCCGTACTGGCCGTGATCGGCCGGTTCCTGCCCGCCGCGTTGCGGACGTTCCTGCTGACGCTGGCGGTGGTGGACGACTTGATCGCCATCGTCATCATCGCGGTCTTCTACACCACCCACCTTTCGGTGCTGCCGCTGCTCGGCGCCCTTGTACCACTGGTGGTCTTCGCGATGCTGGTCCGGCGGCGGGTGCGCTCGTGGTGGCTGCTGCTGCCGCTGGCCTTCGCCACCTGGGCGCTGGTGCACGCCTCGGGTGTGCACGCCACCGTGGCCGGGGTGGCGCTGGCCCTGACCGTGCCGGTGCTGCGCAGCCGGCGAGCGGGCGGACCCGAGGCCGGGGCGGGGCTGGCCGAGCATTTCGAGCACCGGTTCCGGCCGATCTCCGCCGGCCTCGCCGTCCCGGTCTTCGCCTTCTTCGCCGCCGGAGTGAGCATCGGCGGACCGGGCGGGCTGTCCGAAGCCCTGACAGACCCGGTCACGGTGGGCATCGTGATCGGCCTGCTGGCCGGCAAGCCGATCGGCATCCTGGCCGCGACCTGGCTGGTGGCCCGCTTCACCCGCGCCACGTTGGATGAAGGGCTGGCCTGGATCGACATGGCCGGGCTGTCGATCCTGGCCGGGATCGGGTTCACCGTCTCCCTGCTGATCGGGGAACTGGCTTTCGGCGCGGGCAGCGACGCCGATGCCCGGGTAAAGGTCGCCGTCCTGGCCGGCTCCCTGGCCGCCGCCGTGGTGGCCACGGTGATCCTGCGGCTGCGCGCCCGCCTCTACCGGCGCATCCACGAGGCCGAAGCCGCTGACCTTGACCGCGACGACATCCCCGACCTGTACCGGTAGCCGCCATCGGCCGATCATGGGCACCAGCCCCCGGTCCACACCCCTGCCCGCCGGGCAGGAAGACCCGCGTCTGCCCAGCGGGAGGCGTGTGGTCAGCGGCTCATGCGCCGGACCAAGACTCTGATCAGGCTGAGGGCGAGGACGGCGTTGTAGGCCACGCCGCCGGCGATGTAGGGCCAGAAGACGTCGCCGTCCATGGCCGACCAGAACGCGCGTACCGGCCAGTAGGGCGGCAAGATGCCGAAGGCGAGTTGCCAGGGCGAGCCGGGGATGAAGAACGGGATCATCGGCAGGATGAAAACGGCCAGGCCGATGACGCGCATGACCGCGAGCCCTTCGATCTTGTTGCGGCCGGCCGAGGCCATCACCAGTCCCAGGACCGGGGCCAGGAGTCCGGCGACGACGGCGACCGCGACGCTCAACGCCAGCGTGCGCGGGGGCACTTGTGCGGATAGGGCCAGGGAGGCGATCACCGTGATGGTGGTGAGGGCGGCGGTCACCGCCGCGCGGTAGGCGGGATAGGACGCCGGTGGCACCGGGGTGACGCGCAGCGCGGTCAGGGTGTGCTGGTCCTTGTCGTCCAGTAGTTGCAGCGCCATGACGGCGCCCATCAACAGCGGCGGGCCCAGCACGCAGAACCCGCTGATGATCGCCGAGTAGTAGGGCGTCAGGTCGAACCTCCACGCGGTGGCGGCGTAGCGGGTGAGCGGGGGCAGGAACCACAGGGACGCCGCGTACAGGAACGGCCCCAGCAGCACGACGATGAGCATGGTGTCCCGGCGGACGGTGATCAGGTCGTGGCGGCCGAACGCGGCCCAGGCGCCTTTCACTGTCCTCCTTCCCGGGTGATGACGTAGCGGTGGAAGACTCGCCGGGCCAGCAGGCAGCCCGCCGCGATCCAAAGGCTCGGGTAGCCGATGGCGTAGGCGATCTGCCAGCCGGGCAGATCCACCTGGTGGAAGGCCGAGCCCAGCAGCAGCAGCGGCCCCTCGGTGGGGACGAGGGAGAACAGCGGATGCCGATATAGGCCGGAATAGTCGACCAGCGGCACGTTGGCCACCGCGAGCAGCAGGGTGGAGGGCAGCAGCCATTCGCTGATTGAGGGGAACAGCGGTGCGGTGATGAACCCGGCCAGCACCATCAGCAGTGCCATGAACACCACGCCGCCCAGCAGGGCCGGGGGGTTGAAGCGCGGCCCGTAGTCGACCGCGACGACGACCGCGCAGGTGACCACGGCCAGCGCCGACATGGTGACCAGCTTGGCGGTCAGGTAGTGGCCGAACCGCAGCGGGGTGGTGGCCAGCGCGAACAACGTGCGCTCGTCCTTCTCGAAGAACACCGCGCCGGCGATGAAGAAGAGAAAGAATTGCAGGTCCGCCATCAGCAGGTAGGGCATCGCGGCACCCAGCAGGCTCTCCGGCACCAGCCGCAGCACGCCGATCCACAACACGATCACGAACGCGGTGGCGTACCAGAAGCCGTAGCGGCGCTGCAGGCGGAAATCCATCGCGATCGCGGCCCGCAACACCCCGTAGTGCGCTCCCGGTGCTGTGGCTCGGGCGCCGAGGGGGCTCATGCCAGGGACCTGCCGGTCACGTCGATGAAAACGTCTTCCAGGCTGGCTTCCTGGCTGTGCAGGGCCTCGATGTGGTGTTCGCGGGCCAGGGCGCGGAAGGTCTCGTCGTCGGCCAGGCCGTCCAGCGGGAAGTCCTTGGACTGCAAGGCGCTGGCGGTGCGGTAGGTGACCTTGACCACCCGCTGGCTGCGGCTCACTTTGTGCTCGGCCGGGGTGTCCAACGCGGCGATCTTCCCGTCGACGACGAACGCGACCCGGTCGCACAGTTCCTCGGCGGTGGCCATGTCGTGCGTGGTCAAGAAGACGGTCCGGCCCTCCTCGCGCATGCCGCGGATCCGGTCCTTGACCCGCCGGGCGTTGACCGGGTCCATGCCCGAGGTCGGCTCGTCCAGGAACAGCAGCTCCGGCCGGTGCGCCAGCGCCCGGACGAAGACCAGGCGCATCTGCATGCCCTTGGAGAACTTGCCCACCCGGGTGTGGGCGTCGCCGTCCAGGCCGACGGCCTCCAGCAGGGTCATCGGGTCCTCGGTGGGACCGGCGTACAGGGAGGCGAAGAACTGCAGGTTCTCCAGGGCGGTGAGCTTGTGATACAGGTTCGGCAGCTCGAACGACACGCCGATCCGCTGGTAGTAGGAGCTGCCCCACTCGGCCGGGTCCTTGCCCCATACGCCGACCCGGCCGCCGTGCCCGGTGAGCAGGCCGGTGAGGATCTTCTGGGTGGTGGACTTGCCGGCCCCGCTGGGCCCCAGGAACCCGAACACCTCGCCCCGGGCGACGGCGAAACTCATCCCCTTGACCGCGGGCTGGGCGGTCTTGGGGTAGGTGAACGTCAGGTCCTCGACCTCGACAACGCCCATGTCTCCTGCTTCTGTTGCATCGTGGCTTGCCGCTGCAGCCAGCGGTCCTTGATCTGGCTGTACTCCTGCTCCAGGAAGGCGTACATGTCGTGTGCCTCCTGCACCCGGCCGCGGGCCTGCTCGCTGTGGCCACTCATCAGTTCCAGGCCGCGTTCGGTGAGCTTGCGCCACTCGCGCGCCACCCGCGCCTTCTCCTCGGCCTCCCGCAGCCAAAACCCCGGGCGCAGCCGGTAGTAGACCCGGCGCGTGCCGGGGACCGTGTACCGCTCCACCGCGCCGTTGGCCTGCAGCATCCGCACTGCCATGCTGATCGCGCCGCGGCTGGCCTGCACCGCCCCGGCCAACTCGTCGGCCGACTGATGAGGTGGCTCGCACACCATCAGCCAGCCCAGGATCCGGCCGGGCATGCGCGGCAGCCCGTGATCCTCGAAGAACAAGCCGATCTCATCGGCGTACTCGTGCAGCACCGTCCTGTCCACGAACGGGAAGCCTACGCCCACCTTCATGATCTTTCAATACTTTCTGAAAGTACATGCTGCGATGGATGTGACCTCCCGAAGGTGGGCGCCGAGAGTGGCCATGCCACCGCCCGGGCGCGTGGAGGGTTGATGACGAGGCGGCCCGCCGGAGAGGTCCTGGCAGCCTTTCCGGCCGCCGGACGCGGCAGGTTGAGCGGACTGTTCGGGCTGATGCGTTCGGGCCGCGGTTTTGTCGCCGACATCCTGCCCGTGCCCCGACTGCGCTGCGCAGCTCAGCCAGCCGGCCCTGGTCATCGCCACCCACAACGACCGTTCGGTGTCTTTTGCCCACGCCGAGTCCCTGGCCGCGGCGATGCCGCTGGCCGAGTTGGTGGAAAGCCGCGCCGACAGCCACCTGATCTGGTTCGGCCGGACTATCCCGAGATCGCAGCAAAGATCAACGCTTTTCTCATCGCCGGATCGAACGCACCGCCCCCAGGCGGGCCGGGCATGACAGACGACTGGGGCTGCTGAATGTCATCACCACCGCTGTCGATGCGGTGGTGCCCGCGAGTCGGCGTCTCGCAGTGCTGTTGTTGCTCTTGCCGCCGAGGATGGTGTACGTTCGCGCGATCCGGGTCACCGGCACGCCCCCCGGGGACTCAGGTTGAACGCGTCGGCCCGCCATGTCCTCCTACCATCTGCCGCCGTGGTTGCTGCTGATCGGAGAGTTGGTTAGGCGCCGACGCAACGGTGAAAGTGCCATGTTTAGCGGTTCGCTGGCCGCCGTATGGTGGCCACGGTGATCTTGCGGCTGCGCGCCCGCGTCTACCGGCTGGTCTACCTGGCGAGACCGCCGACTCCGGCCAGACGGCATCCCCGACGCCTACCAAACCTGCTGACCTTCCCTCCTTCGCCCGCTGGGTTACTGTTTCTCGGCGTAGGCGAAGCGTTCCAGGTCCGACACCGGCAAGTCGCGGCCGGCCGGCCGCAGGTAACGGGACCGGTAGTCTTCGGCGCCGACCTGCTCCCGCTCCGTCCAGCCGTACTGTGCGAGCAGGGTGCCGACCTCGGCGGGCGCCAGCCCGAAGCGCCACACCCGCCGCTTGACCACGAAGTCCGGTACCCGCCCACCTCGGCGAGGAAGTCCTTGAGCAGGTAGGTGAACAGCAACCTGCTGCCCGCAGCGGCCCCGGACAAGAACGCCATGGTGGCGTGAACACCGTCGTCGGTCAGGTACTGGGTGACGGCCTCCCACACGAACATGGCCGGCTGGCCGGGCTGGAACCCGTGCCCGGCCAGCGCCGTGGCCAGGTCGTCGGGTCTCGAAGTCAATGCTGATCAGCCGTACCTGGCCCGGAACGGCGCTGTCCGGTGTCCGCAGCCGCCGCTGCTTGTCGGCGATGTTCGCCGACAGATCCAGCTCAAACGCCCGCGCCTCAGGCGGAGTCAGCCGATAGGCGCGGGTGTCCAGCCCCGCGCCCAACACCACCAGTTGCCTGATCCCGGCCTGGAAGGCTTCGGTGACCTTGTCGTCGGCGTACCGTTTGCGGCACAGCACCCCGCCCCAGATCCCCGGCGCTCGCTGCTCCGACGCGCTGATCATCCATGCGCGTACGGCTGGCCACCGGCATGCCTGGGTGGTATAGCGCAGGGCGGGAGGTAGGTGCCGCTCGATGGCGGCGATCGCCATGGGGCCGAGCGCGGTCTGCGCCGCCGGGGGCCGTCGCGTCATGCTTCATCCCTCCGATCGGGCCGGTGCCCGCGATGACGGCGTTTGTGGTGGTGGCGTTTGTGGTGGTGGCGGGGCGTCGTCGAACACCTTGGCCATCCATTCGAACGTGGTATGCGCCTGACCGAGCCGCTCGGCACGGCCCTCGTCCTGGCCTGCCAGCGCCAGCCCGTCCCGGGTGATGTCCAAGAACGCGGCGATGGAGGCGATCTGCCGGCGCACCACGACCGCCCAGGCGTCCTCGGCCATCCGGTAGTAGACCGTTCGCTCACCCGGCCGGGTCCGCCAGGCCAAGAAGCCCATGCCGGTCAGCAGTCGCAGGTTCGAGGTCAGCGACGCCCGACTGGCGCCGATGGCCTCGCTGATCTGCCCAGCCGACTGCTCGGGCGGGTCGCAGATCATCAGCCAGCCCAGCACTCGCCCGGCGATCGGTGGCACCCCATCGCGTGCCAGGTACATGGCGACCCGCTCGACCCACTCCACCAGCTGATCCTGCTCATTCGTCACCCACGGCTCCCTCTTGCAGTTGATTCAGTATGAGCTAAAGTCAATGTATCGATCAAGGATGCGCCTCACTGTTGCAGGCGCGCTACTGGGGAGCCGGGAAGTCTGGTCGGCCCGCGACGCCAGCCGTCACCGGAGAAACAGGAGGATTCCCCTCGATGACCACCCGCCTCCTCACGATGCTGCTCGGCAGCGGCGTCCTCGCTGGCGTACTGATGCCGGTCCTGCTGTGGGCCGATGGTGCCACCCGGCCTGGCTACAGCCTGTGGCACCACGGCGCCAGCCAGCTCGGCACTGGCGAGCGCGCCTGGCTGCAGACGCTCAACTTCGTGGTCGGCGGGCTGCTGCTGCTGGCCTTCGCGGCCGGGCTGCGCCAGGCCTTGCCCTCCGGCCGTGGCGCCACCTGGGGGCCGATCCTGCTCGGAACCGCCGCGGCCGGCCTGGTCGTGGCCGGGCTGGTGCCCACCGACCCCGCGCTGGGCTACCCGCCCGGGCAGCCGGCCGGCGTCACCACGAGCGGCCTCATCCACCAGGTGGCCGGCTTCGCGCTATTCGCCGGGCTCAGCGCCGCCGCGTTCGTCCTGGCCCGGCGGCTGGGAGCGGCAAGCCGCGGCTGGGCCGTCTCTTCCCGCCTGTCCGGCACTCTGATCATCGTCTTCGCGTTCGCCGCCGGCATCGCCTACCGCCTCGACACCCTCGGCCTCTGGCGGCCGGCCCCCGCCGGTCTGCTCGAACACCTCTCCCTGCTGACCGGCTTCTGCTGGCTCATCGCCGTAGGCGTACGTCTGCTGCGCGGGCACGTCCCGGAGGACTTGAGCACGGCGGCGGATGGCCAAGATTCCGGATCTGCCGCTCCTCAGGCGAGATAGCACGACACTGTGCCCCCGGGGCCCGCATCACAGGGTGGGCGCCACCGGCGGGGCCTCCACCCGTCCCGGTCACCTGTGTTCCAGGGCGGCGCGTGGTCGCCGCGGGCCCCTACCGGGACGTGCCAGCGTGCTGGGCGGCGTATCGCTCGCGCCAGCTGTCGATGAGGGGAATCAACTGCTCGGTCATGTAGGCGTAGAAGTCCTTCATCTCGTGTAGGCGCCGGCCGGTGACGCTGTCCTGACCCGCCGCGTCGAGTCCTTCCTGGGCGGCCGCGCCCATGGTGGCCAGCATCGCGTTCTGTTGTGACATCAGACTCGCCCAAGCGCCCTGACGGAAGCGGTAGTGGTCGCGGCGGCTGCCGGGGGCGGGGACCCGTTCGATCAGGCCGAGCGGGATCAGTTGTTTGACCGCGGTGGACACCGCTCCCGAGCTGATGGACAACTGCGCGCACAGGTCGGCGGCGGTCATCGCGTCTTGCCGCGTGTAGAGCAGGGCTGTCATCACCCGGGCGGTCGTCTTCTGCATGCCGCCCTGCGCCAGGGTCAGCGCCAGCTTCTCGGCGGCCTCGCGCAGCCGCTGGTCGGTGTCCATGCGGTGGAGGATACCAAAGACTTCAAGTTCTCAGAGAATTTACATATCTCTGAAGGCTCTATACGGTTTGAGGCGTCGAGATCGCGTTCCGGCGACCTCCCCGACGCCAAGGAGACCCAGCAATGAAGCCCACCAACGTGGTGGCCGGCGCCCACGGCATGACCGGCCAGGCCTGGAAGAAGCACGCCAACCCATGGAGCGTCTGGACCCGCTTCGCCGCGATCCCCGCCTTCGAACTGGCCGTCTGGAGCCGCGAGTGGATCGGCTGGTGGTCCCTGGCCGGCGTGGCCGCCGTCGCCGTGTGGCTGTGGCTGAACGTGCACCTATTCAGCCCGGTCGAACCGACCAGCTGGGCCGCGCGAGGCATCTACGGCGAGCAACTCCACGTCGAAGGCAAGGCACCGGCGGCGCACAAGACGGTGCTGCGGCTGCTCATCGTGGCCGGTCTGATCGGCTTCGCCTTCATCGCCTGGGGGCTCACCACCCTGCAGATCTGGCCCCTCGTGCTCGGCACCACGCTGACGGTGCTGGCCCAGTTGTGGCGAATCGACCGCTACGGACTGCTCTACGAACAGCACCAGAGCGACAACCTGTGACCCGGTACGGCCGGCGCACGACAGCGCCGGCCGTACCAGCACCAACACCGACCCCTGTCCCGGAGAGCCCTATGCACACCCCCGGCACCTCGCACCCGCGCCGCTGGTGGATCCTGGCAGCGCTCTGCCTGAGCCTGCTCGTCCTGGTGATCGACAACACCATCCTCAACCTGGCCATCCCCGCGCTGATGCGCGGACTCGGCGCCACCCCCGCCGACATCCAATGGATCATCAGCGCCTACACGCTCGCCTACGCCGGCCTGCTGCTGACCGCGGGCGGCCTGTCCGACCGCTATGGCCGCAAGCGGATACTGATCATCGGCTTGATGCTGTTCGGGGTTGCGTCGCTGGCCGCCGTCTTCGCCACCTCGCCGGAACAGCTGATCGCCGGGCGTGCGCTGATGGGCGTCGGTGGCTGCCTGGTCATGCCCAGCACCATGTCCCTCCTGATCACCGTCTTCGACGAGAGCGAGCGCCGCACCGCAATAGCCGCCTGGAGCAGCGTCTCCATCGCCGGAATCCTGGCCGGGCCGTCACTGGGCGGCTTTCTCCTGGATCACTTCTGGTGGGGGTCGGTCTTCCTGGTCAACGTGCCCGTCGCGGCCGTCGCGATCATCGCCGCCGTCGTGCTGATGCCGGATTCGAAGGCGCCGGCCAGACGCCCGGATGTGCCCGGCGCCATGCTGTGCACCCTCGGCATGGTGGCCCTGGTCTGGTCGATTATCACGGCGCCGCAGCGCGGCTGGGACAATCTCTGGACCGGCGGCGCCCTTGCCGCCGGTGTGGTGCTCCTGGCGGTGTTCGTGATCTGGGAGCTGCGCACCGCGCATCCCATGCTTCCGCTGCGCGTGTTCGCCGACCGCAACTTCTCCGGCGGCACCTTCTCGGTCATGCTGCTGGCCTTCGCCGCGGCCGGCATGATGCTGGCGCTCACCCAATACGTCCAGCTCGTCCTCGGCTACGGCGTCCTTCAGGCCGGGATGGCCCTGCTGCCGTTCGCCACCTCCTCCGCGCTGTTCAACATCCTGGGGGCGACGCTGGCCAAACGCCTCAGCAATCGCACCATGGTGACCGCCGGCATGCTGATCACCGCCACCGGATTCCTGCTGCTGTGGTCCATCGCGCCCAGCGACGGCTACCCGCTGCTGGCCACCGCGCTGGTGCTCATGGGCATGGGCAGCGGGCTGGCCGCCCCGGCCGCGGTCACCGCCCTGATGGGCGCCATCCCGCCCGAGCACGCCGGCGCTGGATCGGCCATGAACAGCACCATCTCCCAGGCGGGCAGCGCGCTCGGCATCGCCGCCCTGGGTAGCGTCCTGGCCGCCGGATACACCTCCCGCCTGCCTGGCGACGTGCCGGCCCAGGCCAAGCAGTCATTGACCGACGCCATCACCCTCAACGACCCAGGCGTAACGACGATCGCCCGTGCCGCCTTCGTCGACGCGATGGCCTTCGGCATGATCACTGGCGCCGTCCTGTCCACCGCGGCCGCCCTGCTGGCGTTCGCTCTGCTTCGCCCCAGACCGAACACGACCACGCCCAACACGCCCAGCGCGAATCCGATGGAAGTCGGCACGTAGCGGTCTCTGGCCCCACCGCGCTGATCACGCTCGCGGTCCAGCGCGGCCGCCATGGCCACCTTGTCATGGTCCACCGTTGGCCTTAGAGACGCCCAGCAGGTAGCTGGTCGCCACCACCGAGGTCAGCGCACGCTCGGCCCGGCGGCGCTTGTCCAGCAAGAGGCCCGGGAAGTAGCTGCCCTGGCGCAGCCGCGGAACGGCCGGCTCGATCGTCCCGGTCCGGGTGTCCCACTCGCGCTGCCGGTAGCCGTTGCGGGAGTTGACCCGCTCGCTGCTGACCTCGCCATAGCCGGCCCCGCACAGCTGCTCGACCTCGGCGTCATCCGCTGAGCGAACTCGCGGATCATCGTCCGGAGCAGGTCCGGGCTCGCCGCGGTCAGGGTCTCCTCGACGTGGGCGCCGACGGCGGGCACAATGTCGTTGACGGCCACTTCGTCCCCTTCGTGTCTGAATGTGCGAATCGAAGGATTGCGAAGTGGCCGTCTCTTGTCACATGGATCTCTCCCGCCACACCAGGGGGAAGATCACCCGTACACCACTTCCGTGGACGCCAACTCGCGTGTGTGCGTCGTCATCGCCCCGTTTCAGGCGATGATGCGCCAGGAGTCCTCTTCCTCCGCGGGCTCGTACACGCCCGAGGAGCAGCCCTTCACCCCGGTCAGGGGAGGAGACGCCCCGCTTTTTCATCGCCTTCTTCGGCTCCACCATGGAGTAGCCGGAGGAGTTGGTGGACAGCTTCGGCGCCGAAAGCTGAGCGGCCGTCATCTCGTCCACCCGCAGCCGCAACCGGGTCACGCCGTACTCGTCCGGCCGCAGCATCGCTCGGCCCGCGAGCCACATCTCATCCCTTTTCAGGTACGGGCGCAGCGTCGCCTCGTCCGGCTCGCGCTTCGGCGACTCCGACACGAGCACGGACACGATCTCCGCGCCGTGGATGCCCTCCCGCCCCCAGGCGGCGAGCCGCCCCGCCACGCCCCACCCGATGCCGTTGCCGTCGATCTTCACCCGCACCGGGTGGGTGCTGCCGAGGGCCTGCGCGAGCGCTTCGGCGCGGTGGATCTCCTTCAGGATGACACCGGCGACCGCGACCGGGTCGGCGTTCTCCGGCCCGCTGGAGGTGTGCTCGACCGTGGCCAGGTCCCCGAGGATGCGGGCGACCACGAGCTCATCACCACCATCGGCGGCGACGTCGACGCCGAGCCTCACCCACGCGCCCGGCGTGACCGCCCACTCGGCGTGCTCCCCTTCCAGGCAGAGGTCCCGCAGCCGGATCACCCCGCCGACAAGGTCGGGCTCATCCACGTCCACGGCGGCCTGCACCCAGTCCGCGGGGATGACCACGTTCGCGAGCCCCTTCGGGAACAGGGCGTGGATCTTCGCGCGGACGTAGTTGCTGTTCGGACCGTGGACGCGCGTCGTGCGGTCGATCCACTGCTTGTCCACCATGTGCTTGGCCGGGCTGTGCCCGCCGCCGGGGCACGACTGGCACTCGCCGAAATACTCCTTGGTCAGGTTCGGGGTGTCGAACGCGCTGATGGGGATCGTCTTGACGTCCTCGTCGCGGCACAGCTTCTCGAACCACGTGTTCACCTCATCGGTGGGCGGGTTCCCGATGGCGATCATCTTCGCGCCGTCACCCACGAGCAGACCGGCGAGGTTGTCGCCGATGGTGTGGGCGATGCCGCCCGCCTCCTCCACCACCAGGAGAAGCTGATTTGAGTGGATACCCTGGACGGCCGCCTCGTTATGGGGCGCGGCGGCGATCCCATAGGCGACCACCGTGTCCAGGCCGTTGGCGTCCGGGAGCTTGTACTGGGCCATGTCAATCACCCCGGGCAAGCCCGCCCGCGAATGGGCGCCGCGCACCTCTCGCCAGAGCTGCCGGACGACCAGGCGCCACAGCGGGGCGAGGCTGACCGTCACGCCCGTCCCGACTGGGTGCACGAGGCTGTGCCAGAGCACGAGCTGACCCGCCGAAAAGGTCTTGGAGCTGCTGAAACAGCTCGGAACAGCGACTTGCTTGTGCTCGGTGAGGGCGGTCATGAACTGGCGCGGCACCGACCACACCACCGCGCCCAGCACCTGCTCCACGAACCCGACCGGATCATCCGACCACAAGGCGAAGCTGGTGCCAGCGACGCGGTACGCGGCCGCGTACACCTGACGGGCCTTGGTTTCGGTTAGGTCCTCCAGGACCAGTCGCCGATCCTCCGGCGGGAGCGTCATCAGCTCGATGAACATGTCGTTCGCGAGGATCGAGCGGGCGTCCCCGGGCGGGTTGATCAGCACCAGCACGTCACCGTCGTAGTCGAGCAGCTCCCGCGAGGCCCCGGCCAGCACTCTCGGCAGGCCGAGCCGGCGCAGCGCCGGGAAGAGGGCGAGCGAGGCCCGCAGGACGAAGGCCGCCGCCTTGCTGAGCGCCAGCGGCCGGTCGCTGAGGCCGTCCAGCAGGTAGCGGCGGTGCCGGCGGGTCAGCCGCAGCCAGGCCCGCAACTCCCGCGTCACCTCCCGGGTCCCGAACTGCTGCAAATCCGCCTCGTGCAGCAACTCCGCCACGTCCCGGCAGGCCAGCCGCCGCATCCCGGTCAGCCCGGCGGCCACTTCGTCGGGCACCCGTCCCGGGTGGTAGTCGCCGCGGTTGGCGCCCCGCGCGCGTACGGCCGCCGTCGTGAAGGGCGTCTCGTACGGCCGCCCGGCCCGGTGCAGGAAGCCGACCCGCAGCGGCCCTGGGTCGGGGCGGAACCCGATGTGCAGGCCCGCGTCCGCGCACACGATCAGGCAGCACTCCACGAGCGCCCCCAGGCTGAGGCGCAGGTCGCGGCCCGTGGGGTCGCTGACGGGCAGCGACCTGGCCGGATCCCAGCCGACGGCGGCCTCCGTGGCGGTGTACCTGAGGGTCCACGGCTGGGTGTTGTGCGCGCTGGGCGCGCGCCAGAAGTCGGGCTCCAGCGCCCGTAACTCGTTCACGCGAGATCCTCGGCGTCCACGATCACACCGGATCGGGGGTGCCGGTCCTCCCGGCAGCGGCTCGCCTCGTCGTACGCACTGGTCAAGGACCAGCAGCGGCGGCCCCGGCACGGGCGTTGACGGACAGCGAGCAGACTGGGGGAAGGGTTGAGGGGGATCATGAAAGTCAGGATAGTAAACCCGATAAAGGCTCACTTTACGCCCGCTTTCATCCTCCCATCGCCCTCCCCCCGGGACCGGCCCCGGGACGGGCGGTCGTCGTGACGTTCCCTCGGACCGGCCCGGAGGCGTGTCAATGCGGCACCATCCTTTCCGCAATGCCCCCTACCGTGGGGTGGGCCGGATGAAGGAGAGCATGTGATTGAAATGTCGTGGCCACAGGTCAGTGCCAGGCGGCTGGAGCGGGCCGGGCTCGGGCGCCGGCCGGCGGACGGAGGGCCGGAGGAGGTCGTGGCGGCGATGTGCGGGGCGCACGCCCAGGTGATGGCGGCGGGCGAGGCGTCCGTCGCGTTACGGCTCGGCGGCCTCACCCGGACGCACGTACGGGAGGCGTTGTGGGGCGAGCGCAGCCTGGTCAAGACGCATGGCCCGCGGGGCACCGTGCACCTGCTGCCCGCCCGTGACCTGCCGATGTGGGTGAGCGCGATGTCGTCGCTGCCGCCCGGGCGGCGCGCCGGCGCCGTGTCCGCCCGGTTGACGCCCGAGCAGGATGAGCAGGTGGTGGCGGCGATCCGGGAGGTGCTGGCCGGGGCCGAGATGACGATCGACGAGCTGAGCGAGGCCGTGATCGCGGCCACCGGGCCGTGGGCGGGTGACCTGGTCATGCCCGCCTTCCAGGGCATGTGGCCGCGTTGGCGGCAGGCGATGGCGCTGGCCGCGCACCGGGGCGCGTTCGTGTTCGGGCCGGTCAGGGGCCGCAAGGTCACCTACACCGCCGCGCCGGCCGCCCCGCCCGTGCGGGACGGGCTGTCCGGCCTGGTCAGGAGCTATCTGAGGGCGTACGGGCCGGCCACGCCCGAGCAGTTCGCCCGGTGGGCCGGGGGACCCGTGCGGTGGGCGGCCGAGGCGTTCCGGGGAGTGCCGCTGGAGGAGGTGCTGCTGGAGGGGCGGCCCGCCTGGGTGCTCGCGGGCGACACGGCGGTGCCCGGGGACCCGCCGCGCGGGGTGCGGCTGTTGCCGTACTTCGACGCGTACGTGGTGGCGGGGCAGCCGCGTGAGCTGCTCTACCCGGGGCAGGCGGCAGGCCGGGCGCTGGCCGGCGGGCAGGCGGGGAACTTCCCGGTGCTGCTGGTGGACGGAGAGGTGAGCGGGGTGTGGCACCAGCGGCGGTCCGGCAACAAGATCGACGTCACGGTCGAGCCGCTCCATGACCTCACCCCGACCCGGTTGCGGGAGCTGGACGAGCAGGTGCAGCGGGTGGGAGAGGTGCTGGAAGGCCGCCCGCGACTGACGATCGGCACGGTGAAGGTGGGAGCGCACGCCTGAGTCGCGGTGACCTCACCGCCCGTACGGGTCCTGTGACGGGCGGGGGCATCCCCGTCGTCGAGGGAGCGGGTGAGCAGCCGGGCGAACCTACTCGGTGATCAGTGCGTTGACGGTGAGCGTCTCCTCGCCCGCGGGGCCGTCGAAACGGATCGACAGCTCCCAGACCCCCGGCATCGGGAACAGCCGGCCCTCGGCGACGAAGCGGCCGGGCTCCGGCTCGCGGGCGACGACCTCCGGCATGGCGTGGCCCATGTCCGGCATCACCGCCGCGAGCGCCACGCTGCCCGGATCGCCCGACCTCATCCGGACCTCCACCACGACGGGTTCCGTCGTCGGCCGGTCGATGAGGACGGTGGCCGCGTAGCGGGTGCCGGTGGTGGTCAGCTCAAGCGGCTCGGCCGCCGCGCCGCGGCCCACCACGAACAGCGCCACCGCGGCCGCCGCGAGGGCGACGGCGATCAGGACCCGGCGCCTCATCGGACGGACTCCTGGCCAGAACGGCCGGAATCCGGGGAGGCGACCAGCCCCACTGTCTATGGGGGGTTTAACCCCACCGTCCCCACCGCTCCCTTGCCGCCGTGCGCGAGGGCACCGTTGAGCAGGCTGCGGACCTCCTGGGCGCGCAGGTGCTGCGCATTATCGACCGGCCAGTACGGCCGCCTCGACCCCGTCGAGCAGCACCGACAGCCCCACCGTGAACGCCTCGCCCGGCGGGCGCCCGGAGGACGACCCCTCGGCGGCCGCCGCCGAGGGGTCGTCCTCCGACTCCACCCAGGTCACCATCGGGAACCGGGCGGCGAACCCCGGCGCCACCTCCTCCAGCAGCGACGAGCGCGCCTGCCACCATTCCTCGTCCGACACCCCCGTCGCCGAGGGCGCCAGCCGCGACTCCGCGACCGACGTGGCCGCCCCGCGCACGAAGTCGAACAGCAGCGACACCACACCCCGCAACCGGCCCGGCCGCAGCCCCGTCTCCCGCAGGATCGCGACCACGCTCTCCAGCACCGCGAACTCGTTGGGCCCCAGCACCGGCCGCGCCCGCGACACCTGCGGCACCCACGGGTGCCGCAGGTAGCAGGCCAGCGTGCGCTCGGCCCAGGAGGAGACCGCCGCCCGCCAGCCGGCGCTCGTGTCGTAGCCGGCGGGCAGCTCGCCGAGGGCCCGGTCGTACATCAGGTCGACGAGCTCGCCCTTGCTGGGCACGTATGTGTAGAGCGCCATCCCCGTGCGGCCGAGCCGCTGCCCGACCTTGCGCATGGACAGGGCCGCCATGCCCTCGCGGTCGGCCACCGCGATGGCGGCGTCGACGATGGCATCCACGCTCAGCCCCGGTTTGGGCCCCGGCCGCACCGCGTCCGGCTCGCCG
Source organism: Nonomuraea sp. B12E4 (assembly GCF_039871825.1). Lineage (NCBI taxonomy): Bacteria > Bacillati > Actinomycetota > Actinomycetes > Streptosporangiales > Streptosporangiaceae > Nonomuraea > Nonomuraea sp. B12E4. Next base: position 16,057 of record NZ_JBDPME010000047.1, read on the forward strand.
GTGCGCCACAGCAGCGCCATCGAACGGCGAGCGTCACCCTGACCGGCGAAGACCACCACCGCGGAGACTCCCTACGACCTAACTCTTTACGGCATAAGGGTATCAGCGGGCGTTCCGGCGGCCGGCCACGGCGGCGAGCATCTCCCAGGACGACTCCGGGTGCAGGGTCTGGTCCGGGTCCTCGAGGAACGGGTCCAGCAGGACGCTCTCCGCGCCCATCAGGCGGAGCTGTTCGAGGTCGTCCATGATCTGGTCGAGGGTGCCCTCACCGGCCCGCCGGTCCGGCCCTGTCAGGGGTTCGTCGGTGACGTTCAGCACGATCCTGGGCGCGAGGGCGGGCGTGGGCCGGCCCTGCTCCTCGGCGAGGGCCGCGAGCAGCGGCATCGTCTCACGCATCCAGGCGACGGTGTGCCGGAGCGGATGCCACGCCTGCCCGAAGCGCGCCGCCCTGCGCAGCGCCGCGTCGCTGCTGCCGCCCACCCAGATCGGTACGCCGCCGGAGCGGTAGTCGCGCTCGTCGGCCCAGGCGTCGAGCATGGCGGCCAGGTGCTCGTCTGTCAGCCGCCCGCGCTGGTCGTGCGGCACCCCGAGGGCCTCGAACTCCTGCCGTGCCCAGCCGACCCCGACGCCCAGCACCAGCCGGCCGCCGCTGAGATCGTTGAGGTTGGCCGCCATGCGGGCGATGAGCAGCGGGTGCCGGTAGGGCACGACGACCACGGTGGTGCCGAGGCCGATCCGGGTGGTGACCCCGGCGAGCCAGGCCAGCGTGGTGAACGGCTCGAAGAACGGCGCGGGGTACTTCTCGGCGACGTCAGGGGTGATCGCCACGTGGTCGGAGACCATCAGCAGGTCGTAGCCGAGACCTTCGATCGTCAGCGCCCAGCGGCGCAGCATGTCGGGGTCCGTGCCGGGGCCGAAGTTGGGGACGTTCACGCCAAGTCGCATTGGATCATGCTATCCAGCGATCCTTTCGCGAACCGAGAGCGGCCTCGCACAGCGCGGTCCCGGCACCCGAACGCGGGCACCGGGACCGGACAGGTGGGAGATCAGCCGCCGACGCCGATGCCCGCGCGCGACGGCGTCAGGAAAGCGCTCCGGGCAGGAATGCGAAGAGTTTTTACATTTCCGGGAAATCGCTCTATGAAAAGAGGGTTCGTGGTTCCGGGACGTGCCGGAGAGGACGATTGTGCCCAGGCTTTCGCGAAGCGACTGGTACGACCTTTCGCGCGAGAGGCCGACAAGCACGACGAGCACCTCGACCCCGCCTGGGTGGCCGTGCTGGCCCGCCTCTACCTGCCGGCCCGCTTCGCCTTCCACGTCCTGCAGATGACGGCACCGGCCATCCCGCCGACGCCGGCGGTCGCCGCCGCGACCGGCGCCGCCGAGCGGTTCCGCGCGACCATCCTGGCCTGAAGAGCGGCCGGTTCACTTCTTGGGGCAGAGGACCGCTTCGGCCGCCTTCTTGATCTTCGAGTCGACGGCCGGGTCGCCGTTCCGGACGCCCAGGGTGGCGGACACGACGAACTGCAGCCGGCCGTCCCGCGAGCTGTAGGTGAGCGCGTTGAAGCCGGTCGAGCCGCCCTTCACCGGCGAGTACTCACCGCACGCGCGGGGGTCGGGCCGGGACGGTCCCGGTTCGGGATCCGGCTGGCCGGCGTTCAGCGCGTCCTTCTCCTCCTGCGACAGCAGCTCCTCCCCGTCCAGCGCCCGGTGGAAGGCGCTCAGGTCGTCCGTGGTGGAGATCACGCCGCCGGCGGCGTACCCGTAGCTCATGTTGAGGCGGTCGAAGTCGTGCAGCTCGCCGTCCTCATCGGGGTGGTAGCCGTGGCCGTGCGGGCCCTTGATCGCTCCGGGGAACTCGACCGGCAGGTACGTGTCGTCCATGTGCAGCGGCTCGAAGATGCGCCGCTCGAACTCGTCGGCGACCGAGTGGGTCGTGAGGTCCTCGACGATGAGCCCGAGAAGGAAGTAGTTCGTGTTGGAGTAGGAGAACTTCTCGCCGGGTTCCTGGGTGCGCGCGACGCCGCGGGACTTCGCCACCAGCTCCATGGGCGGGTAGTACGTGGTGAAGTCGAAGAAGTCGACCAGGTCGGCGGTGTACCAGTTGGGGATGCCGGAGGTGTGGTGGATGAGCTGCTCGACGGTGATCTCGTCGGCCCGCTCGACCAGGTCCTTCTCCACCACCTCGGGCAGCAGGTCGCTGAGCTTGTCGTCCAGGCTGAGCTTGTTCTCCCTGACCAGTTGCATGATGACCACCTGGGTCATGGACTTGGTCTGGGAGCCGATCCGGAAGCGGGCACCGGCCGGGATCCTGCCGCCCCCGTTCAGCAGGCGCGTGCCGGCCGAGCCCCGGTCGACCCGCTCGCCGTCCACGTAGACGGCGCCGATCGCGCCCACCACTTCGGGGCCTCTGGCCAGCTCGGTGAGGGCCTTCTGCACGCTCCCCAGCCGGTGCGCGTCCGTGGTGGCCGCGGCCGCGGGGGCCGTGACGCTCAGCGCGAGCACGGCGGAGGTCAGGGTGGCGACGCCGGTCACTTTCGAGAGATTCACGAAGAGGTCCCTTTCTCATCGCGGGAACGCCGGACGCGCGTCAAAGGCGTTGATCCGGCCATTGCCGACATGTCTAGACCCGTGGGGGTTTCCTGCCTGTTTCTGTGATCGATGTGGCAGCGGGGACCTGGCACCGCATTCGCCGGGGTGTTCCCGTACGATCACCTCGGTCTTCTTCTGTGCCCGCCCGGGCACGGCGGCAGAGAGGAGAAAGAGGTGCGGCACCAGGCCGGCGACGATGAGGTCGTCCAGCTTCTGACCCCGGACGGGGTGCGGGTGCGTCATCCGGAGTTCGACGTGGATCTGTCCAAGGGGCAGTATCGGGGCCTGTATCGCGACATGGCGCTCGTGCGCCGGATCGACCGCGAGGGGTTCAGCCTGCAACGACTCGGGGAGCTGGGCATGTGGATCCCGTGCCTGGGCCAGGAGGCCGCGCAGATCGGGTCAGGGCGCGCGCTGGAGCCGGCGGACCACGTGTTCCCCTCCTACCGCGAGCACGGGGTGGCCTGGTGCCGCGGGATCCCGCCGCTGGACTTGATGGGGATGGTCCGGGGCACCACCAACGGCGGCTGGGACCCCCGGGAGACGGGCTTCCACCTCTACACCATCGTGATCGGCTCGCAGACCCTGCACGCGGTGGGGTACGCGATGGGCATGCGCATGGACGGCGCCGAGTCCGCCGTCGTCGCCTACTTCGGCGACGGGGCGGCCAGCCAGGGAGACGTCAACGAGGCGCTCAACTTCGCGGCCGTGAACGACGCCCCGGTCGTGTTCTTCTGCCAGAACAACCAGTGGGCCATCTCCCAGCCGTCGGCCCGGCAGAGCGGGGCACCCCTCTACCGGCGCGCCCACGGGTTCGGCCTGCCCGGGATCCGGGTGGACGGCAACGACGTGCTGGCCTGCCTGGCGGTGACGCGGGCCGCGCTGGCCCACGCCAGGAGCGGGGCCGGACCGTACTTCATCGAGGCCGTCACCTACCGGATGGGACCGCACACCAGCTCCGACGATCCGGACCGCTACCGGCCGGTCGGCGAGCTGGACGCCTGGCGGCGCAAGGACCCCATCACGCGGATGGAGACCTACCTCCGCGACGAGGGCATGGCGGACGACGCCTTCTTCGCCGAGATCGAGGAGGAGGGGGACCGGCTCGTCGTCGAGCTGCGCCAGGGCGTCGCCGCCATGCCGGACCCTCCGGTCGACCATCTCTTCCGCCACGTCTACGCCGAGGAGCACGCGCCGCTGGAGCGGGAGCGGGCCTGGTACGCGGCCTACCTCGACCGGTTCGAGACCGCATGATCGAGGCCATCCTGCCCCCGTACGTCGTGGCCGCCGAGTGCCTCGGCGGGGAGCTCGACGGCCCTCTTCACCCCGAGGAGGAGGCGGCGATCGCGCGGGCGGTCAGCAAGCGGCGCAAGGAGTTCACCACCGGGCGGGTCTGCGCCAGGCAGGCTCTCGCCCGGCTCGGCCTCCCTCCCGGGCCCATCGCGTCGGGAGAGCGCGGCGAACCCCTGTGGCCGGACGGCGTTCTGGGCAGCATCACCCACTGCGCCGGTTACCGGGCCGCCGTGGTCGGCCGTGCCTCCGCCGCCGCGGTGATCGGCATCGACGCCGAGCCCGGCGCGCCCCTGCCGGACGGCGTGCTGGAGGTGGTCAGCCTGCCCGCCGAACGGCTCATGCTGGAACGGCTGCTACGGGATCATCCGGGCGTGTGCTGGGACCGGCTGCTCTTCTGCGCCAAGGAGGCCGTCTACAAGGCGTGGTATCCCCTGGAGGGCCGCTGGCTCGACTTCCACGAGGCCCAGGTCGTCCTCGACCCCACCGGTGCCTTCACGGCGCGGCTGCTCGTCCCCGCGCCGGGAATGGCCGCCCGGGGGCTGGACGGCTTCTCCGGCCGCTGGCTGGCGCGCCACGACCTGCTGCTCGCCTCCATCATCGCCCCCGCGCCATGACCCGCTGCTCGCCTCCATCGTCAGCCCCGCGCCCTGACCGGCTCAGATGGGGCTTGATCAATTGGGGTGGAGACTAGATCACCGCGGCGACAGAAAACCTGCTGCCCGCTCAGCGGGGTGTCCGGCCCATGCCCGCGCCAGGTCAGGAGACCGGCCGGACCTGGGGGAGCTCCGGCCGGTCCCCGCCGCGGCGGCTACGCCCGCCGCAGGTCGAACGAGACCGTGGCCCCGGCCGAGGACGTGTTGTGCACGCACGCCGACACCGCGAAGACCTCCGGCGGCAGCGTGACCGCCTGGTCGAAGGCCGTGCCGGTCACATCGAGAACCGTGCGGGACTGGTCGTCCTGGTCGACCCCGGTGATCTGGAACCGTACGGGCACGTCGGAGCTCGCCACGAACCGCAGCGGACCGGACATGAGCCCGCCGCAGAAGTTCCCGCCGCTCTCATGCCGTGTGAGCACCGCCCTGTGCGGCCCGATCCCGGCCTGCCCCGCCGGATCCCTGGTGACCATGTTGAACTTGACGACCATCCGGAACCGGTCGGTACGGGGATTCGTCGCGCACATCCGGTAGTAGCGGAAGCCCGGATTCGGATGCGTGATCGTCGGATGGTTGTCGATGTCGGCGGTGACCCGCCGGAAGATCTCCGTTTCCGCGCCGTCGGCTGTGGCGGCGGCCCGCACCGTCCACACCGCCGGCCCGTTGTTGTTGGTCGCGGAAATGACCACTCCGGTGCCCGATCCCGCCTGATCCGTGCAGACGGTGCTGCCCGGGGGGATCCAGCCCGCGTCGGCCTTCGCCGGCACGGCCAGCAGGGCCGCGCCGAAGAGCCCGGCCACCAGGGCCGGCGCCAGAGTCGTGATGCGCCTTCTCGCTGTTGTTCTCACTGTCGCTCCTCCTCGCACTCAAGAAGGGTCCAGCCACAGCGTCACGGGCGGGGCGGGGCACGCGGTAGATAAGCGCGACCAATCCAGCGGACCGGCGCCGGGGGCCGGACTGATCGCCTGCGGCGGGGCCCCCGAGCGGGTCATTCAGGCGCGGGCAGATCGACCGGCGGGCCGACCGGCGGGCCGACCGGGGGGCCGGCCGGGGGGTCGGTGGCCACGTTGAGCGCGGCGGCGAGGATGGTGAGGATCGGGATCACGGCCTGGGGCGAGACCTCGTAGTCGCCGCGCCGCCGCTGTATGACCAGCCTGGCGCTCTGCAGCGCCCGCAGGTGGTGGTAGAGCTGGCCGCTGGTGCTCTGCTCGCCGTCTCCGCCGAGGGCCTCCTGGAGGTCGGCGCGGGAGCACCGGCCCCGCCGGATGAGCGTGCGGAGCAGTGCCAGCCGCGGCAGGCTGCCGAGGGACTCCAGGAGGCCGATCACCGGCGCCCAGTCGGCCGACAGCAGGTCGCCGAGGGAATTCTCCCTGGCGTGGAGGTAGTCGCCGTGCAACAGCAGGGCTCCGGCATAGCCCACCGCCCCGAGCTCGTCCTTCTTCGCCGCTTCGCGGCGCATACCGGCGAGCACCCCCATGAGGGTGTGCGGGTCGGGTCGCGGCGGGTCGGCGGGGCCGATCCGCTCCTCCAGGCGGGCGATCCTGCGCTCGAGTTCGGCGAGTCTGTCCTCGCTCATCGCACTCTCCTACGCTATTCCGGAATTACGAAATAGCGTAGATCTCTCGGCAAGGAGGTGGCAACGCCATCAGCGAGGCCGCGCGGAAACGCGCGTCCGCCCCTCGTACGGGCGTCTGGCGGTCTCCTCGCGGAGTGGCGGTCACCCCGTTTTCGCGGCCGGGGGGAGAGGGGCCGGGTCAGGGCGGGGGAAGAGGCCGAGGAAGCGCCGGGCGGTGTCCAGGCTGCCGGTGACGTGCAGGTCGCCGGCCGCCGCCGCTTCGGCGAGGGGACGCTCGCCGCTCAGCAGTGCGGCGAGCGTGGCCGGGTCGGTGTCGATGACCAGGTCGGGGTGCTCGGCCGCGCCACGGGCGAGGTCGATCTCGCCGCCCGCCACCGTGACGCGGAACTCCTCGCCGGCCAGCCGCAGCCCGGCCGTGATCGTGACGTCGCCGGCCTGCCCGGGGTCGAACAGCGCTTTCAAGGACAGCATCAGCGAGTCGGCGCCGATCGGGGCGTGGCGCGGCAGCGAGGGGGAACTGCCCGCCCAGCGGCCGAGCCCGTTGACGATGGGTTCGAGCCGCATGCCCCAGTCGGTCAGCTCGTAGACCTGGGCACCGGCCGGCGGGGGAAGCCTGCGGTGGCGGACGATGCCGCTCTCCTGGAGCTGGCGCAGCCGCTGGGACAGCACGTCCGGGCTGGCGCCGGGCAGCCCGGCACGCAGGTCGGTGAACCGCTTGGGGCCGAGCAGCAACTCGCGCACGACCAGCAGAGCCCAGCGCTCCCCGACCAGGTCGAGACCGTGCGCCACCGCGCACCCGTCGTCGTACTTCCGCCTGCCCACCATGCGGTCGATTCTAGCCGCGCTGATCCGACAGTCCACTCGTTAAGTTGTTTTTTCCAATCATCTGGTTGTAGTTTCCAGCTCAACAGTCCTCGGCAAGTGAGGGCGCTGGACACGAAAGGTGGCTTGTCATGCCCCTGGTCTTTCTCGAAGGCCCGCAAGGAATCCGGCCCGACGCCAAGCAGAAGCTGATGCGGGAGGTCACCGACGCGCTCTCCGCCGCCTACCATTTCCCGGACGTGCGGATCTTCGTGCGCGAGTATCCGGCCGGCGACGTCGCCCAGGACGGGGTCGCCGGGGCCGAGCCCATCCGGCCGGTCTGCTTCCTGGAGGTGCCGGAACTGCGCGACCTCGACGTCAGGAGGACGCTCGTCGGGCGGGTCCAGGACGCCATCGCGACGGCGTACCAGGGCCTCGCCAACACCGACGAAACCCTCGTCATGGTCAACCATTACCCGCTGGAGAACGTCGGGTTCCACGGCCGGCTCCAGTCCGACGATCCCCAGATCGTCGGGTTGATCGAGCAGCTCAACCGCTAGGACGCGCGGCGGGGCCGGTCCGCCGGTCCCGCCGTACCGGGCGGGCCGTGCAAGCGCTCTTCGCCCGCTGGGAGACGCGGTCAGCCGTTGCCGCCTCCGGGGGCGTAGTGCTGTACGGCGAACGCGACGGCCGTGGCGAGATCGTCGTCGCCGGTGCCGTAGAAGGTCTGGACCGCGGGCCCCCAGGCGTGGCAGCAGGCGGCCGCGAACTCCTTCACCTCGGGCGTGTCCCCCGCGGTCGCGGGGTCGAAGGCGACGCCGCGCAGGAACAGGTCGAGGCCGGACAGCGCGAGGTCCCAGCCGGCGCCGATGCCGATCGTGCCGCCGGGGCCGTGCATGCGGACCATCTCATCGACGATCGCGGCGGGTGCGGCGTGCTCGAGTTCCAGGACGGTCCCGCCGTCGCCGCCGGGCGTGAGGCGCACTTCGAGCTCGGTGGGCATGCCCTCGCCGAAGGCCCAGGTCACCCTGATCAGATGGGGCCTCTCGCAGCGCTGGATCTCCCCGCCGGCGTTGTTCTTGAGCTGGTAGGTGCCGCCGAGGCGCAGGTCGCCCTCGATCGGGGCGAGCCATCGGCTGATCCGGTCGGGGCCGGTGCAGGCGCTCCACACGTCCTCGATCGAGGCGTCGTACGTGCGCCGCAGCAGCAGCGACCGCCCCGCGCCGCCGGCGAACGCCTGGCTGCCGATCTCCCGGTGGGTGGCGTTGACCTGGTTGACGATGTCGATCATTCCTCTTCCTCCTCGTTCATGGTGGCGGGTCGTTCGTCCGCTGACGGCGTCTCGCCACGCGGGCGGTGACGCGCCAGCTCGGCGCCCAGCGCGTCCAGGCGCAGGCTCCAGAACCGGCGCAAGCGCTCCAGCCAGATGCCGACCTCCCGGCGTGGGTGGGGAGCCGGCGCCGCACGGGCACCGGGCGTGCCGACCGCGCCGCCGACCCGCCGCCGACCGCGCCGCCGAGCACGTCCGGCGCGTGCACGTGGCCAACAATCTCACCCTTCGCTTATATAAGTCAATCCTGAATAAAGTTGCCCGGGTGAACGGACGGGCTTTACCTGCCACAAGCGCCGTGCCTCCGGTGAAATCCCTACATCTCATGAGAGGTTCGACTGGAGCGGAGGAGACGTCGGGGGCTCCTCCTGATCTGCCGGAGAACGATCCCAGTGACACACGATCATGAAGGGCAGCGCGTCAGCCGTCGGCGGCTGATCACGAATGTGGGCATCGGCTCGCTCGGGCTCGGCGGCCTTCTTGCCGCCCGCAGCGCCGGCGCCGCCGCGGTCACGCGCTCTGGGGACCTGCTCGCCGAGGCCCGCGTCTGCAAGGTCACGCCCACCGTGACCCAGGGGCCCTTCTATTTCGACGCGGACATGGTCCGCAGCGACATCCGCGACGGCAAGCCCGGCGTGCGCCTGCGCCTGGCCATCAAGGTGCAGAGCGGCGCCACGTGCCAGCCGCTGCCGGGCGCGCTGGTCGACCTCTGGCAGTGCGACGCCTCCGGGCTCTACTCCGGGGGCGAGCGCGGATCCATGATCGAGCACGTCGAGTCGCGCGAGATCACCCATGACAGGCCCTGGAACGACCTGATGCCCACCGACGGCAAGCGCTACCTGCGCGGCGCCCAGATGACGGACGCCGAGGGCGTCGTGGAGTTCACGACGATATGGCCGGGCTGGTACCCGGGGCGCACCGTGCACATCCATGCCATCGTGCACATCGGCGGCGCGCGGGTGCTGACGACGCAGTTGATGTTCGAGGAGGCGTTCAACTGGAAGGTGCTGGCCCAGCCGCCGTACGTCCAGCACCAGGGGCGGGACACGCTCAACGCCACCGATCGGTACTACCAGAACGGCCTGCTGCTGACGGTCGTCGAGGACGGCGACGGCTACTGGGGCGCCATCATCCTGTCCGTCAACTCGTGAGGGGCGGTCAGGTCTTGATCGTGGTGCCCTGGGCGGAGGCGAGACGCCAGGCGCCGTGAGGGCCTGCGGCGTAGACGTGGGTGTACCGGCTGGCGGCGCTGAACGTGCTGCCGTCGTCGTTCGTGAAGTTCATGCCGGTACGTCCCACGACGATGCCCACCTGTCCGATCACCCGGACGATCGCCTCGTCCGGGAACGACTCGATCCGGGGGAACCGGAGGGCACCGGACGCCATCAGGTCGAGGACGGCCTGCTTGGTGGCGACCGCCCCGTCCTCGACACCCACCAGGACGAAGTCGTCCGCCAGCAGCTCCGACAGGCGGCCGAGGTCGCGCGCCACCAGGGCGTCGAAGAAGCTCCGGTCGTGCTCGAGGAGGGTGGTGCGGTCCGTGCTCATGCGCGTCCGTTCGTCGGCGGTGGGGCGGCCCAAGGATAGACGTTGACGCCTGTGACAAGGTCAAGGAAATCGGATTGATCGGATTCTTCGTCCGATGTCACGATCCTCGGATGAGCGAAGAAGAACTCCGGCAGATCGAGGCCAACGTCCGCCTCGTCATCGACCAGCTCGGGCCGCTGAGCGGTATGGACTTCGGTCTCGGCCGGGAGTCCGTCGAGTGGGTCGAGGGCTTCATCGAGCGCTGGCGCTCCGCGGGCGCCGGCCTGGAGCAGATCGACGGGCTGGTGAGCACGCTCGGCTCGTACCTGGGCGCGTGCGTCATCGCCGCCACCGGCGGCCGCTGGGACAAGTCGGACGATCACGGGTGGGGCGTGCTCCTGCCCAACGGCGGCACGGCCTTCCCCTTCGCGAAGGTACGCAAGCAGCTTCGCGACGGGGTGGCGGAAGGCGAGTCGATCGCCGGTTTCTACCGGGTCGTGGTCGACTTCATCGCCACGGGGAAGATGCGCTGATCCCGATGGGCTGTGTTTAAAATTCAACGAATGTGCGTACTTGTACGTATTCGGGGATCGGGGCGCTGCGGCACTCTCGTCGCAACAGCCCCGGCTGTCGCCTGACAGCCCTCCGCGGGGCCAACGCACCCTGAGAGGTTTTCCATGTACAAGCGTGCCCTCGCAATGTCCGGCTCGTTGCTCGCCGTGGGAATGATCACCGCCGCCGTCGCGCCCGGCGCCGCCCAGGCGGATGCCGCCGCCACGAGTTCGGCCGCGCACTCCGCCCCGGTCTACCTCGCCGCCAAGCTGGTGGGCGAGAACGAGGTACCGGTCAAGGGCGGCCCGGCCGTGGGCGACAAGAACGGCAGCGCCTTCGCGGTCTTCGAGATCAACGGCGACCAGGTGTCGTACGCGGTCAAGTGGCAGGGCGTCGCGACCCCGACGATGTTCCACATCCACCAGGGGAAGAAGGGCAAGAACGGCGACGTCAAGATCGGTTTCTTCATGGACGGCCTGCCCAAGGGCACCACCGGCGTGTCCGGCACCGTACGGGTCACCGACAAGGCGCTGCTGGCCGGAATCACGAAGAACCCGGCGAACTGGTACGCCAACGTGCACACGGGTGAGTTCCCCGGCGGCGCGGTGCGGGCCCAGCTCTACCGGATCCGTCCGGTGAACCTGGGCTCGGTGCTGGCGATCGGCAACGGCCGCAGGCTGCACGCGAAGGCCGACGGCAAGCAGGAGGTCCCCGCTCCGGGCCAGAAGGTCGGCGACCGCAACGGTCACGCCGAGTGGCTGTTCGACATCCACGGCGGCAAGATCGACTACGCGACGCTGTTCCACGGGATCTCCGCGCCCACGATGGGCCACATCCACCAGGGCGCCAAGGGCAAGAACGGCCCGGTGGCCGTCCCCCTGTTCGAGGCCCCCAAGGGCCTGCCCAAGGGCGTGGACGGCCTGGCCGGCTCCGTATCGATCAAGAGTGGCACCGCCAAGGGCATCGCGAAGAACGCGAAGAACTGGTACGCCAACCTCCACACGGGCGAGTTCCCCGGCGGCGCGGTCCGCGGCCAGCTCTACTCCGCCAACGGCGGCTGGTAGGACGACTCCCCGGGGTCCGGCGGTTCGCCCCGAGGGGCGTCGGTTCTCGAGCCGCCGGACCAGGATCCGCTCCTCCGGCAGATCCGCTCCTCAGGCCCCGAGGCGATGACGCGGTGGTCGTCCGCCGCGAAGGCCCTCGCACGCACCTCCTCGGCGCGCTCGATCGAACGGCGTCTGCTTGGGCCTCGGCTTCGCGAACATCCACCAGCCCCCCGCAGTCGAGAACGGCGCATCGGTATGGCCCCGGTTGACGAGGCGCGAACGACAGGGTGATGGCAGAATGTGACGATGCGGCCACCCCGAGCGAGATACTTCAACACCACCGGCCCGTGCGGCCCGCAGCATCACTACATGGTGCCCCCCATGCAGCGGCTCCCGCAGGCGCGTGAGCTCATCGAGATGGACCGTTACTTCGTGCTGCACGCGCCCCGGCAGACCGGGAAGACGACCGCGCTACGAACCCTGGCGTCCGAGCTCACCGCTGAGGGCGACACCGCCGCCCTGATGCTCTCCTGCGAGCGCGCCAAGGCGGCCGGCGACGACTACGCCGCCGCGGAGGAGATCCTGCTGAAGTCCCTCCGCGAAGCCACCGCGCGGACGGGATGGCCAGAGGAACTGCTGCCGCCAGACCCCTGGCCACAGGCCCCGGCGGGCACCCGGTTCGGTACGGCGCTGACCGAGTGGTGCCGCCGCTGCCCGCGCCGGGTGGTGCTCTTTCTCGACGAGATCGACGCCCTGCAGGGCAACAGCATGATCAGCATCCTCAGCCAGCTTCGCGACGGTCACAACGCGCGGCACGAGCGGCACCCGTTCCCCGCCTCCGTGGTGCTGTGCGGGTTGCGCGACCTGCGTGACTACAAGGTCGCCTCGGGCGGCGAACCCGGCCGGTCCAACCCGGCCAGTCCGTTCAACATCGTCGCCGAGTCGCTGCGCCTGGGCGACTTCACCGCCGATCAGATCGCCGAGCTGTACGACCAGCACACGCAGGCGACCGGTCAGGAGTTCACCAAGGACGCGGTGGACCGGGTCTTCGAGCTGACCCAGGGACAGCCCTGGCTGGTCAACGCCCTCGCCCATGAGATCACCTTCAAGATGAGGGTGACCGGCTCCATCAGCGCCGGGCACGTGGAGGAGGCTGAAGAGCGGCTGATCAAGGCGCGCGCCACCCATCTGGACGCCCTGGTGGCGCGGCTGCGCGAGCCCCGGGTCAAGCGGGTGATCGAGCCCATCGTGGCCGGGGACTTCCCCGACGTCGACCTCACCTTCTCCGACGACCTGTCCTATGTCCACGATCTGGGCCTGGTCAAGGGGAAGCCCCCGCTGGAGGTGGCGAACCCGATCTACCGGGAGGTCATCCTGCGCGTGCTCGGCGACCCGGCGGAACAGTATGTGATGGCCGACCCGCACAGCTTCGTGCTGCCGGACGGCCGTTTCGACCTGCCCCGCCTGCTGGAGGAGTTCGTCGTGTTCTGGCGCGAGCACGGCGAGGTGCTCGTCCGGCAGGAGGGCTACCACGAGGCCGCCTGCCAGGTCACCGTTCTGCGCGTTTGACGGGTGCCGGCCGGCTGCACGCCGAGCATCGCGATCGTCCGGGTCACTTGAGCCCCGCGAAGAAGGTGCGCAGGTCGGTGGCCAGGACCTCGGGGGCCTCCATCGCGGGGAAGTGCCGGCCCCGCTCGTACTCCGCCCAGTACGCGCCGGCGGGCGGGTCGATCAGTCTGCGGGCCGTGGGATCGGCGCCGAACACGGCGAACCCCTGCGGGACGGCCGGTGGCGTCCCCCAGTCGGAGGAGTGCGCCTGCTCGTACAGGAAACGCGCTGCCGTGACGCCCGAGCCGGTGAACCAGTAGAGGGAGGCGATCGTGAGGAGTTGGTCCCGGTCGTAGGGCAGGTCGGTTGACCGCTCGAAGCTCTCCGTGATCCAGCCGAGTTGTCCGGCGGGGGAGTCGTTGAGCAGGTATCCGATGGTCTGGGGGCGGGTGTTCTGGGTCGCCAGGTAGCCGGCGCCGTCGGTGCGGAACTCGGCCATCCGTTCCAGGGCCTGCTTGTCCACCGGGTCCGCAGGGTCGAGCCGCTCGGCCATTCCGGGCAGGAACGTGGCGGTGGCGGCCGCCGTGTACGGGTCGGTCGCCACGTGAACGCCCACGACGTGCTCGGTGTCGAGGCCGGCCACCGCGCCGGAGACGCCCGCGCCGATGTCGCCGCCGTGCACGCCGTACCGGTCGTGGCCGAGGCGGCGCATCAGCTCGGCCCAGGCCCGGGCGGTGCGGCCCATCGCCCACCCGGGTTCGCGGACCGGGGTGGAGAAGCCGAAGCCGGGCAATGAGGGAACCACCAGGTGGAAGTCCTGCCGCAGGTGTTCGATCAGGGTGGTGAACTCGGCGAACGCGCTGGGGTAGCCGTGGGTGAGGACCAGCGGCAGGGCGCCGGGGTCGCCGGAGCGGATGTGCAGGAAGTGGATCGGCTGCCCGTCGATCTCGGTGGTGTACTGCGGGAGTTCGTTCAGCCGTGCTTCGGTGGCGCGCCAGTCGAACCCGTCGGCCCAGTAGGCGACCAGGTCCCTCAGGAACGCCAGCGGCACGCCGCGGCTCCACCCGGAGCCGGGCAGCTCATCGGGCCAGCGTGTCCTGGACAGCCGGTCGGCCAGGTCGTCGACGTCGGACTGCGGGATGGCAAGGGTGAACGGCCGGATCTTCTCCATCGGAGACGCTCCTTGAGCTTGGGGATGCCCCCACCGTAGGGACCATTCCGGAACATCTCTTTCCGGAATCCTCGGCAGACTTCAGGAATGTTGGAGACCGCGGCCCGCTGCTGGAACTGCTGTCCCTGCTCCAGGCCAGCCGCGACTGGACCGGCGACGAGCCGGCCGCCCGCCTGGAGGTGAGCACGCGTACCATCCGCAACGACATGGAGCGCCTGCGCGCCCTCACCCACCGGTTCCCGCGCGCCACCGGGACCGATGTCCACCCAGGGCCGTGACACACCACGGCGGAAGTACGCGCCCGCATCAGCGTTCGCGGACCGCGGGCAATGCGGGCGGGCGGAGCTGATAAAATCAGATCACTGATTGAGCCTTCTCAGCCGGAGTCACTCCGCGCGGGAAGGCTTTTTTTGTGCCCGGATCCGGGGCGCCGGGCCCCGATGACAGCGGCACTCACACACCTTTCTCCGGCAGATTCCCAAGGCAAGGACACACACCTGATCATGACCACGAACACCGCCGCGGCAGCGGGCACCTGGGACCTCGGTGACCTGACCGTCAATCGGATCGGGTTCGGAGCGATGCGCCTGACGGGCAGCGTCGCCTTCGGCCCCGGTGCCCCGGGCGACCGGGATCGTTCGGTCGGCGTGCTGCGGAAAGCGATCGAACTCGGGGTCAACCACATCGACACCGCCGCCTTCTACTTCTCGCCGCACTTGTCGGCCAACGAGCTGATCAACCGGGCGTTGACCCCGTACCCGAACGATCTCGTCATCACCACGAAGGTGTGGCCGGCGCGTGACCCGTCGGGGGCCTGGTGGTGGGCCACGCCGGAGCAGCTGCGCGGCCAGGTCGAGGAGAACCTGCGCCAGTTGGGGCGTGACCACCTCGACGTGGTGAACCTGCGCGTCCCCCCGAGCCGGAAGGACGGCTCGATCGCGGAGCATTTCGGCGCGCTGGCCGAGCTTCGCGACGCCGGGCTCATTCGCCACCTGGGGGTGTCCAACGTCACGCTGGAGCAGTTGGCCGAGGCTCAGGCCATCGCGCCGGTGGTGTGCGTACAGAACTCCTTCGGCATCAGCTCGCCGGCCGGCGAGCTGGAGCTGCTGCGCCGCTGCGGCGAGCAGGGCATCGCCTTTGTGCCGTTCTTCGCGATCGCGGGCGCCGGGCGGGAGGCGGGGGCGAACGCCACCGAGCACGAAGAGGTGCTCGCCATCGCCCGCGCGCACGGCGTGACGCCCGCGCAGGTCCGGCTGGCCTGGACGCTGCAACTGGGACCGCACGTGCTCGCCATTCCGGGCACCGGGAATCCGGACCACCTCGCCGAGAACGTGGCCGCCGGAGCGCTGCGGCTGTCCGACGAGGAGATGGGCCGGCTCCGGTCCATCTCCTGACCGGGATTCTCCGCCTTACGGTGGTCAGAAGGTGATGACGGTGGCGCCTTCCATGGCGAAGCGCAGGAAGGCGTCCCGGGCCACTTCGAGGTTGAATCCCCGTTCCAGCAGTTCCTCGTCGGCGCCGGTGGCCTTCGCGGCGTTGACGCAGGTCCCGACGGGGACGCCCGCCGCGATCAGCTCGTCGAGCCGGCGGTTGTAGACGGAACGAGCCTCGTCGCCGGGGGCTCCGGTCAGCCGCGCCTGCGCGGGACCGAAACAGAAGACCTCCACCTCGGCCTGCTTGTCGGCCGCGATCTCACGGATTCGCTCCGAGACCCGGGAGCCGAGCGTGATCGCTCGGTGCGGTCCACCAGGCCGGTGAGACTCGACTTGGCCGGGCCGGGCGGGTGATCCCCATCGAGGAGCAGGATCCGGGCAGGAGCAAGGCCGGCTGGTCACGACCGTTTGATCGTGAAGGTGGAGCAGCCGCCGCCCAGGACGCTGCCGCGGATGGTGGCGGGCCGGTCGCCGGTGAGGTCCGCGAGAAGGTCGACCATGATGTAGTCACCTGGCCGGTCGATCCAGCGTACGCCCTTCAGATCCAGGGCCCGCCCGGTCACCTCGCCGCTCATGGCGAAGGAACCCGAGGGTACGCCGGGATTGCTGGGGTCGGCCTCGAAGGCGAAGGTGGCCTTGAGCCGGCCGGGCGACGACTCGGTGATCGTGAGGTCGAGCGCGGTCTTGCCCTGGTTGCACACGTAGGTGCCGGTCCACCGGCCGGCCACCGAGGCGTTCGTGGGGGTCGGAGCCGTCGCTTTCGCGCTGGGGCTGGGGCTGGCGCCGGTGCTGGCGCTCTCGCCGGTGGTGGGGCCTGGGCTGGCATTCTCGCTGGGGCCCGGGTCGGGGCTTTCGCTGGGATCTGAGTCGGGGCTTTCGCTGGGGCCGGCGACCGTTACCGGCTCCTGCCGCTGCCGATCGAGAAGGAATGCCGCACCGGTCGCGGCCACCGCGAGAAAGACCACGAGCCCGGCGACCAGCCCGACCACCACGCCGCTGGAGTTCTTCGGCGGAGCGTAGGCGGGGGGCGGGCCGGAGGCCGTCCGGCTCGGGGCCTCTCCGTGCAGGAAAGCCAGCACCTGCTGGGCGGTCGGCCGGCGTGCCGGCTGCTTGGCCAGGCAGCGGTCCAGGATGGGCTGGAGGGGCGGGGGCAGCCGCGACAGGTCCGCCGGGGTGTTCAGCACCCGATGGGCCACCGCCGGAACGCTGTCCTCGCCGAAAGGGGGCACCCCGGTCGCGGCGTAGATCATGGTGGCCGCCCAGGAGAACAGGTCGGACGCCGGCCCCGCCGGATGCCCCGCCACCTGCTCCGGCGACAGGTAGGCGGGTATGGCCACCTGCTCCGGCGGCAGATAGGTGGGCACGACCGCCGGCTCGGGCGACAGGTACGCGGGTACGACCGCCTGCTCCGGCGGCCGCGCGATGCCGAAGTCGACGACCTTCGGCCCGTGGGCACCGAGCATCACGTTGGCCGGTTCGAAGGACAGGTGCGCGAGCCCCGCCCGGTGAATCGCCGCCAGCGCGGCAGCCGTGCTGGTCGCCAGCCAGTGCAGGTGGCTCGCGTCACGCGGGCCTTCCAGCCGGACCAGCTCCGCCAGGGACACGCCTTCCACGTATTCGCTGACCACGTACAGACGGGTGCCGTGCATTCCGGTCGCCAGCACCTGGGCGGCGGACGGCTCCGTAACCTGCTCCGCCGCCGCGGCCATCGCGCGCTGCGCCCCCACGTCACCCGCGGGCAGGAGCCTGATCGCCACCTGGCCGTACGCCGAGCGTCCCAGGTAGACGACTGATCGCTTTCCCCGGCCCAGCACGCCGAGGAGCGCGTACTCGCCCAGTTGTGCGGGATCCGCCTCCGTTAACGTCTGCATCCCGTGCATATGGCTACCGACCATAACGCCGTGAGGTCATCACGTGAAGGGCAGGCCGGTACGGCCGCGCCACGGAACTCACCCGGCGTTCCTTGCCCGCCGTCGACGAGGGGGCGATGGGGGCAGGGTGGGCGATGTCGCCACGGTGCGCTGGGAAGGCAACGGGTCCTCGGGTTGCCGGCTGGTGCTCGGCGCCCCGCTGTTCGGCGTCCTGCTCGCGACGAAGCCCAACCTCCTCTTCGCGGTGCTGTGGTCTCCGCACGGCCAGATTATCGTCTGGTCGGCGCGGGCCCGGTTGCCGCAGCCGGGTGAGCACCACTCGCGGCGCGGGGTGTCGCGGACGAAGTAGAGCACGCAGCCGGGGCCGTGGCAGGCGCGCAGCTCGTGGCGCAGCGGCCCGGCGAACAGGCCGACGGCCTCCTCGGCCAGTGCGGCGAGCGCCGCCTCGACGGGCCGCCCCGCGGCGCACACTGTCATGCGCGGCTCGGGGGCGGTGCGCAGCTCGCGCCACCGCGGGGTACGGCGCGCATGCCGGTTCAGGGTCGTGACCGCGTCCTGATCGGGGTCGCGGCCCTCCGTGGTGGTGGCGGCGAGGGCTCGGACGGCGTCCCGGAGCTCCCTGGCCAGGCGCAGATCATCGTCGGCCGTGCCCCGCAGGTCGGCATCGGTGAGGGTGACCCCGAGGCGCGGGCGCATGTCGCGCAGCCAGGCGGCCAGGTGCTCGACGCTCCGCAGGCCGTCCCTGACGCGGCCCCGTACCGCGTAGGTGGCGTTGCCGAGCTCGAGGTCCTCGGCGAGCAGGCCGACGGCGAGCGCAGGTTCGCCTTCCTCGGCCGCGACGGCACCCTGCTGGTCACGCTGTGGCAGCAGAGCGGCGGCGCGTTCGCCACGGACCGGCCCGGACTGCACCACCTCTCCTTCCAGGTGCCCGGCCTGGAGGCGGTCCGCCGGGCCGAGGCGACCCTGCGCGAACTCGGCGTTCAGCTCGTCTACGACGGGATCGTCCCGCACGGCGAGGGCGCGTCCTCCGGCGGCGTCTTCTTCACCGACCCGGACGGCATCCGCCTGGAGATCTACGCGCCGACCGGCGCCGGCGCCGCGGCGGCGCCCACCCAGGGCGCGCCGGCGTGCGGCTTCTTCTGACAGACCCACGACGAAAGGAATCGGCCATGCGTCATCAGGGCGAAGAGGCGGTACGGCACCGCGCCGGCCTGACTGCCGGCGACTCATTAGGAGCCCTGATGCGGGTCCGCGTCGACATGACCCTCTGCCAGACTCACGCCCAGTGCGTGTTCGCCGCCCCGGAGGTCTTCACCCTCAACGACGATGACGAACTGGAGTACGACGCCACGCCCGCCGACGCGTCCTGGCCGGCCATCGAGCAGGCCGCGCGCGCCTGCCCCGTACAGGCCATCGCCCTCGGCGAGGACTGAGCCGGGCGGCCGCAGATCGGCGTGACGACGGCCGCCCGCCGGGCGGCCGTCGTCACGAGGCGGGTTGTCAGAGCTTGTCGTATATGCCCACGGCCCACCAAGCGGTCTTCCCCCGCCGCCCGCGACCCCACATTCCCGCCCGGCCCCTGGGCGGGCCGCGGCGCCACGGTGTACGGCATGTGCAAGGCCGCCCTCGAACGCTTCACCACCGGCCTGGCCGCCGAACTCTACGCCGGCAACGTCGCCGTCAACGTCGCCGTCAACGCCCTCTCGCCGAACCGGGTCGTCCCCACCCCCGGCACCCTCTTCCACCACCTCACCGCCGAGGACGACCCTGACGCCGAGCCTCCCACGGTCATGGCGGACGCCGCCCTGGCCCTGTGCCACCGCCCCGCCGCGGAGCTCACCGGCCGCATCGCCTACTCACAGGACCTGCTCGCCGAGCTCCAGGCCGGGGGGATGAACGCGCCCCGATCGGGCGGCCGCGATCAGGGCGCGTGGGCGGCCACGGCGACGACGGCGTCGGTGAGCGCGGCGGCGTAGGCGTCGGTGAGCTTGCCGGTGTCGAACAGCAGCGCGTACCACATCGGGCCGAAGACCAGATCGATGAGCACCTCGTCATCGGGGTGGGCGACCTGCCCCCGGTCCCGCGCCCGGCTGAGGATCTGGCGGACGGCGTCGCGGCGTGCCACGATCAGCTCGGTGTTCACGCGCCGGGCGAAGGCGGGGGCCTGTAGCGCCTCGGCGGCCAGGGCCTGGTTGAGCGCGCCGGGCGCGCCGCGCTGGGCGGCGAAGGTGTTCTCCAGCAGGGTCAGCAGGTCCTCGCGCAGGTCGCCGGTGTCGGGCGTGGGCAGCCGGGCGCGGGCGTAGGCGGCCAGCACGTCCAAGATCACCTCACCCTTGCCCGCGTAGCGGCGGTAGACCGCCTGTTTGGACACGCCGCTGCGGGCCGCGATGCCCTCCATGCTCACCGCCCGGTAGCCCTGCTCGGTGATCAGATCCAGGGCGGCCTGGCGAATGGCGTCGTCGACGGCGGGGTCGCGGGGTCGTCCGGTCATGGTTCGCAGTCTATTTGACATACGCACCGGTGCGTATTTGAATAGCATACGCAACGTCTCGTATTGAAAGGAGAGGGAGGATGCGCTCCCGTTCCTCCACCCCCGCGCTCCTGTCGCTGGCCCTGGGCTACTTCGCGCTGGGCACCGCCTCACTGGCGGTGGTCGGTCTCAGCGGCCCGATCGCCGCCGACCTGCGGGTGCCGGCCGCCACCGTCGGCACCCTGGTCACCGTCTTCTCCCTGGTGTTCGCCCTGGCCGCCCCGATCGCGGCGATCACGCTGGGCCGCCTGGACCGCCGCCAGGTGCTGCTGCTGGGCCTGGCGCTGATGACGATCGGCGGCATCGCCGGCGCGCTGGCCCCCACCTTCGCGACCCTGGCCGCGGCCCGGGTGGCCGCCGGCCTGGGGGCGGCGATCTTCGGACCGGCCGCCTCGGCCACCGGCTCGATGATCGTGCCGGTCGAGCGGCGTCCCCGCGCGCTGGCGGTGGTGTTCGGCGGGATGACCGCCGCCACCGTGCTGGGCGTGCCACTGGCCTCGGCCGCGGGCGCCGCGATCGGCTGGCGGACCACGATGGCCGTGGTGGTGGCGCTGACCCTGGTGGCGGGCGGGCTGCTGGTGGTGGTGCTGCCGCCGGTGGCGCCGGGCCCGGCCCCCACCGCGCGGGCGTTCGCCGGGGTGTTGCGCACCCCGGGAGTCACATCGATGATCGCCACCACACTGCTGGTGCTGACCGCCCAGTTCACCGTCTACGGGGTCGCCGGGGCCTACCTGGCCACCCGGTTCGGCGCAGGTCCCGGTCTGGTGTCTCTGACCCTGCTGGTCTTCGGCGCCCTGGGCATGATGGGCAACGCCGCTGGGGCGCGCGTATACACCCGTCTGGGCGGCGGACGCACCATCGCCCTGGCGCTTGCCGGGCTGACCATCGCCTTCCTGGCCCTGAGCAGCGTGCCCGCCCTGCCCGCGGCCGGTGTCGCGGTGTTCGCCTTCTGGGCTGTCTTCAACACCTTGTTCATGGCCCCGCAGCAGGCCCGCCTGGTGGAGTTGCTGCCCGATCAGCGCGGCATCCTGCTGGCCCTGAACGCCTCGGCCCTGTACCTGGGCATGAGCCTGGGCAGCCTGCTGGGCAGCAGCCTGCTGCCCGCCCTGGGCGGCCGCTGGCTCCCGGCCCTGGCGCTGCTGCCGCTGGCCCTGGCCGCCGGGGCGCACGCCGCCTCGCTGCGCCCGCGCCCCACCCGCCCGACGGCCCCGGCCGCCACCCCCGCCCCAGCCCACCACTGACCCTCCCGCCCTGGCTCTCGCCCGCCCATCCATCACCGATCACAGGAGAACTTGATGTCCCAGCCCGCCGCCCGACTCGTGCGTGACTACTTCGAACTGGTGTGGAACCAGGGCCGCACCGAGCTGGCCGACCGGTTCCTTTCCGCCGGCCTGATCCAGCACAACCCCGGCCTGCCCGACGGCCGCCGGCCGCTGGCCGCGTTCATCGACGAGATGCGCGCCGAGCTGCCCCAGGCCCGCTTCGAGATCCGCCGCATGGCCGTGGACGGGGACCTGGTGTTCACCCACAGCCTGTTCACCGCCCACCCCGGCCACTCCGGCATCGCCGTGGTGGACGTGTTCCGCATCGCCGACGACCTGATCGCCGAACACTGGGACCTGCGCGAGGACGTCCCCGAGTCCACCGTCAGCGGCAACCCGATCGTCTGATGACCTGGCCGCCGGAGCGGAGAAGCTCGCTACCGCCGGCTTCCCTGGATCCTTCTCCGGCTGCCCCTACGGGCGTCAGTTCGCCTACCACCGCCTTGAATTCATTGGGGCGGACATCGAACTCGTCGATAAGGGGCAGCAAGTCGCGTTTCTGCAGACCTGGCACCCGGGTGGACTTCCTACGCGTCCCATCGAGGAGGCATAGGAAGAGCGACGTCTCCTGACCCGTCCCTTTGGGCCCGATGAGGCGTACGCCGGCGGCGCGGCCTGGGCGACGATCACTCTGGCCGTGCAAAAGGGCGTCCCCCACGCGTGGCGGCTACCTTTTTCGCTACCAGGCATGTGTTCACGGCTTTCCGCCCGGTCGAATCTGGGCGGCGTGATCGCCACCCGCGCCCCGGCCTGGTCCCAGGCCTCATTGAACAGCCCCTCGACACCGATTCCTCGACAGTCGTCCTCTCCGCTGATGCGCCCCCGGCTGATCGCCGAGCGGGCAGGCCGGGGAACCGGCCGCGGCCCTGGGCGACCTGCTGCGCCGGGCGATCGAGGACCTGAGCGAGGATCCGCGCTCGGCCAAGTCCCACCGGGCGCTCTCGGTCACGTTCCTGAGTGGCATGCCCACCCAGGAGCTGGCCGCCGAACGCCTCGGCCTGCCGTTCACCACCTACCGGCGCCACCTGACGGCCGGCATCGAACGCGTCTGCGCCGACCTGTGGCACCAGGAGCCGTACGGCACCGGAGCCCCCGCCCACCCGTCCACCTGAACACCTGTCGGCCAGGGATCGGCCTGTCAAGTGGACAGTCAGGGGCCCTAGGTTGCTCGGCCAGAAGTGAACGTCACGACACGGGGCGGGGAGTTTCCGTTGAGAACGAAGAACGCCGCTGTGCTGTCAGGGCTGCTGGCCCTCGGCACGGCGCTGGGCACCGGCGGGTGCGGCGCGGACAAGACCGAGGCCGGCGAAGCTCGCCCCCCTCCAGGCTCGTGCAGATCTCGCCCGGCAACACCGACCCAGTGCTGACCAGGGGCGCGAACTTCGCCACCGCGCCGAAGCGGCAGTACCCGAACTACTTCCGCGTCGTCGGCACCGACGACCTCCAGGGGCGTGGTCCCTGCAAGCGCGACGTCCGGGCCACGTCGCCGCGGGGGCACGGCGCCGGTGTGAGTTTGCTGGATCGGCAACGCCATTCGTGATCTTCTCCTCGTCCGCGCGATGATCGATGCGAGACCGAGCTCTGGAGGATCGATGTCGTTTCACGCTCCGGCCGGGGAGACCACGCATCGGCTGGTTCCCTCTCCCGCCGGCCGCGTCCACCTCGTGGAGCAGGGCTCCGGGCCGCTGGTGCTGCTGGTTCACGGGTTCCCCGAGTCCTGGTACTCCTGGCGGCATCAGCTGCCGGTGCTCGCGGCGGCCGGCTACCGGGCCGTCGCCGTGGACGTCCGTGGCTATGGCCGCTCCTCCAAGCCGGGGAGTGTGGCCGCGTACCGGATGCTGGAGCTGGTCGAGGACAACGTCGCCGTGGTGCGCGCGCTGGGCGAGGAGACGGCGGTGATCGTCGGCCACGACTGGGGCGCGACCATCGCCGCCGGCTCCGCTCTCGTCCGGCCCGAGGTGTTCACGGCCGTCGGGCTGCTGAGCGTGCCGTACGCCCCGCGCGGCGGGCCGCGGCCCAGCGAGGTCTTCGCGCGGATGGGCGGGGAGGAGGAGTTCTACGTCTCCTACTTCCAGCGGCCCCAGCGCGCCGAGGCCGAGATCGAGCCGGACGTCCGCGGCTGGCTCGCCGGCTTCTACGCCGCCCTGTCCGCCGACACCATGCCGGCCGCCGGCGCCCCCGACCCGCACTTCGTGTCCAGGGGCGGGACGCTGCGCGACCGTTTCCCCACCGGACGGCTGCCCGCGTGGCTCAGCGAAGACGATCTCGACGTCTACGCCGCCGAGTTCGAGCGGACGGGGATGAGCGGGGCGCTCAACCGCTACCGCAACATGGACCGGGACTGGGAGGACCTCGCCGGCTTCGACGGCATGCCGATCGAGCAGCCGTCAGTGTTCATTGGCGGCGCGCTGGACGCCTCCACCACCTGGATGGCCGGCGCCGTCCAGGCCTACCCCGTCACCCTGCCGGGCCTGGTCTCCTCGCACATCCTCGACGGCTGCGGCCACTGGATCCAGCAGGAGCGCCGCGAGGACGTCAACCGGATCCTGACCGGCTGGCTCTCCTCCCTGCCCGCCTGAGGCCGTGCGCACGGGCTACCGCCCGCCGGCGTGGCGGCCGGGAAGGACGCACGCCTGCCCGCCGCCCGCCAGGAAACCCGCGGCGGCCTGCCCGGAGGGAAGGCGTCGCCCGGGCTGGCTGTGGTGCCTGGTCAGGGCTCGATGACCACCTTGATGGCACCGGCCCCGCGGTCGGCCGCGACGCTGAACGCCTGCCTGGCCCCGTGGATCGGGAACCGGTGGGTGATGACCGTCCGCGCGATCTGGGGTGTCGCGGCCAGCATGGAGGCGGCCTCCTCGACTTCGCGGACCCCCTCGTGCCGGCCGTAGGCGATGCTGATGATGTAGGTCAGTTCCTTGGTCAGGCTCTTGGTCGCATATCCCCACGGCGGCCACCGAAAGCCGGCCCCCGGCCCCCGCCGGGCTCATCGACCTCGACGGTGCGGATGCCGTTCGTCGGTGTTCATCACGGCGCGCATTCCTACCCCTGTCCCTTTGTGCGTGGCCCTCCCACCCTCGGGCGCCGCAGGGCGTCAGCGCAGCAGCGGGAGCCGGCCGGTGAGGCGTTCCACGAGGGTGCGGGGGCCGAAGAGGCTGACCGCGTAATAGGAGGGCTCCTCGGTGCGGGCCAGCTCCGCCAGGTAGTCGTCGTAGACCCCGGCCCGCTGGGCGATGTCGGCCATGTCGGACACCACCAGGTCGGGTTCGGCAGCCGCGTCGTCGCGGATCCTGCGGATGATGGCCGCGGGGGCGGCCAGCACCGTGCATCCGGTCCAGGGCAGGCCGGCGTGGGTGCCTCCGGCGGCGTCGTGGCCGCCGGGGCCGACGATCGCGGGTACGGTCATCCCGACGGAGGCGGCCAGGCAGGCGGCGGCGTTGGCCTGCAGCCCCCGGGGTAGGTCGCGGTCCACCACGATCGCCCATTTGACGGTGAGTTGCTTGGTGGGCAGGTCGCTGCGCTGTTCGAGCGTGTCCATGCCTCGGCTCCTTCCCCTCCGAAGTTGTCTCAGAAGAATCGCCATTGACCCGAGTTTTCTTCAACTCGGAGCAGAGATTTCCGAAGATAGTTCGATAACTCGTGGGAGAATGCGTGCGTGGACGAACTTGATACGGCGATCCTCGGCGAGCTCCAGCGTGACGGCCGCCAGACCAACCGCGAGCTCGCCGAGCGCCTCGGCATCGCCCCCTCCACCTGCCTGGAGCGCGTACGCTCCCTGCGCGCCGACGGCGTGATCGCGGGATTCCACGCGGACGTGAGCCTCGACGCGGTCGGCCGTCCCGTCCAGGCGCTCATCAACGTACGGCTGCACCCCAAGATCCGCGAGGCCGTCGAGGGATTCCGCGACTACGTGACCGCCCTGCCCGAGACGCTGGCCGTGTTCGTGGTGTCCGGCGGGGACGACTTCATCATCCAGGTGGGCGTGCGCGACGCGGGCCACCTGCGCGACTTCGTCCTGGACCACGTAGCGCGGCACCGCAACATCGCCGACGTGCGCACCTCGCTGGTCTACGACCACATCCGCAAGACCTCGGTCGAGGTCCTGCCCCCGGCGCCGCCGTCCCGCCGCCGTACCACGCGCAAACGCTGAACGGGCCTCACCTCGCGAGCCGATGGTGGCGCCGAACGCGTGGATGAACGCGCTCGGCCCGGCGTTCCCGCAAGCTCTCCACGGCCTCTCCATGGGCCGTGGGTGGCCCGCTCCCTCTTGCCTCCCGGCACCATCGGCACCGGGAGGACGGCGTCGGCGTCCGCCTTCCCACGTTCCATGGTCTTCCCACGTTCCATGTAAGAGCCGCAGGCGAGGCGCCGAAGGGCCAGACCTTCATCTCCCGCACAGCACCGCGTCCAGCAAGGTCACCCACACGACAACCTCACCTTCCGCGCTCATGGCGCACTTGACATTTAGCTCAGAAATGCGTGGTCAAGCTGCCAGGAACCTGAGGATCCTCTGGTTCACCTCATCGGGCTTCTCCAGGAACGGGAAATGCCCCACTCCTTCCAGGAGGGTGCCGTCTGAGCCCCACGTGGCGAAGCCGCCCCAGTCGTGTCCGACGATGACCGCGTTGGTGTCTCCCCCCAACTCCTCGTGCAGGCAGTTGGCGTCAGCGATCAGGTCGGTGATGCGCATGCTGCCGTCCGGTGGGATCTGTGTTGGGGCGAAGCCGCGTAGGGCCGGGGCGACGGCCCGGTAACCCGCTTCGGCGAGCACGGGCGTGAGGTGCCGGTACATGCTGGGGGCCTCCGGAAATCCGTGTAGCAGCAGCGCCAAGGGTCCCTCTCCCTCCTCTAGATAGGCGAAGTCGATCCCATTGGCGACGATGCGCTTGTGTCGCATGGCTACTGCTCCCTGTTGAAACCGCTGTCGGGGGCAAGGTGATTGGTCAGCCCGCTTTGTGAACGGGCCGGGCGCCGCGCGTGTGAAGGTCGCTCCGTTGGCCGGACTGCTCACGCCTGGGCGAACGGATGCCGCGGGGTGACGCGAACTCCTTTTCAGCCCGCTGGCTTCTTCATCAGCTCCACGAGGCTGGAGAAGCTGTCGGCCGCGTGGCCCGTGTCCATTCCGCGCCGGAACAGATCGACGACGGCGGCCGGTAGAGCCGTGTCCACGCTGGCGTCGGCGTTGGTGTGCAGGACGTGCTCGACGCTGGCCATGCCCATGGCCAGGCGGTCCACGTCACCGCCGTGCTCGCCGGCGTCGATGCGCTGTGCGTAGAAGGACAGGAAGTTCGGCATCGAGGCCATGGTCTCGATGGCGTGCGGCAGGATGTCGGCCGCGGTGAGGCCGTTGGCGTCGGCCAGGGCGATGGCCTGCCAGTAGCTGAGCATTGACGTCCAGAACATGACCATGCCGATCTGGTAGAACAGCGCGGCCAGCCCGGGGTCCTCTCCCCGGTAGTCGGTGCCGGTCAATGCTTCGAGGGTGGGCCGGTGGGCTTCGAAAGCGGCGCGGGGGCCGCTGTAGAAGGTGTACGACTCGGGCTTGCCGATGCCTGATGGCGGCACGGTGACGCCGCCGGAGAGCTGGACCCCGCCGTGCCCGGCGACCCACCGCGCTCCCGCGCGGGTCTTCTCCGGGGTGTCGGAGCTGAGGTTGACCAGCACGCGGCCGGACAGGGCGTGGGCCGCGGGTTCCAGCACGGCGTACATCGTGTCGTAGTCGGTGAGGCTCAAGATCACCAGTTCGCCGGCGGCCAGCGCCTTCTCCACGCTGCCGGCGCGTACGGCTCCCTGCTCGACCAGCGCGTCCGCGCGGGACGCGGTGCGGTTCCAGACGGTGACAGGGTGGCCCTTGCTGAGAAATGTACGGGCCATGGCCTGGCCCATCGGACCCAGGCCGATGACGGTCACGGGCTGCTTGCTGCTCACGATGGAGACCTCCGTAGGGGACATGCCGGACTAGAACGAACGCTCTATTTAGAGCACGGATGTAAGGTAGCACATCTCTAAAACGAGCGTTCTAACTAGTAAGCTGTGGGGATGGCCCAGACCAGCACACGGGACCGAATCGTCATCGCCGCCGCGCGCCTCCTGCAGCGCCAGGGCTATGTCGGCACGGGTATCAAGCAGATCGCCAGGGAGGCGCAGGCCACCCTCGGCTCCGTCTACCACTTCTTCCCCGAGGGCAAGCAAGCCGTCGCCGTCGCCGCCATCAAGCACGGTGACCAGGAGTTCTCGGCTCTCCTGCGGGCAGCGCTGGAGAGTGAGGAGAGCCCGAGCGCCGCGGTGCACGCCTGCGCCCGCCAACTCGCCGAAGCACTACGTGAGTCGGGCTGGGTCGATGGCTGCCCGATCACCGCGGCGGCGCTGGAGACGCTGGGCACCGATTCCGACATCCAGCGCGTTTGCGCGGCCGCGCTGCGCGACTGGGAGCAACTGGTCTACGACAAACTGCTGGGCTCGGGCATCGACACCGAGGACGCGAGGGATCTGGCGACCACGATCATCAGCACGCTGGAAGGCGCCGAAGTGACGGCTCAGGTCAACCGCAGCGAAGAGCCTTTGTGGGCGGCGGGTCGGCAGTTGGCTCGGCTGGTCGGCTCTTACGAAACAGCTCCTGGCGCGCGTTCCGGACAATCTGGTTGAGGCTTCTCCGGTGAGCCGGTGGCGAGAACGTCGGTGCCAGGCAGGAAGCACAGTGGTCTTGTCAGTCTGCTCATCGGCGACCTCTCGGGGCGGCCGTGGCGGCCGCCCCGAGAATGCCGATCAGACCGATGATCTCGGACTCTCCGAGTCATCAACGCGGGTCAGCGCATCGCGAAAACACCGGAACCCGCGTTCTCCCTAGTAGAAGCGGCGGTAGCGGTAGCGGTAACGACGGCGGGGATAGTGAGGTTTTCTCTGCGACTTTCACATGATCCGTCCGTGCTCGAAGTGGGTGAGAACCAGCGCTGCTCGGGCCACATCGCCAATTCGTGAGGGGCTGAGCGTCAAATGCTGAAGGGTGCGCCAGCGCT
>NZ_JBDPME010000048.1:0-43960 GCF_039871825.1 Nonomuraea sp. B12E4
AGTTGTAGACCCGGTCACCGTTGGTGAAGCTGAACTGGCCCCGGTTCGGCTCGGTGGCGTCGATCTTCATCTCGTTCTCGGCCGTCACCATGTTGAACTCGCGGTTGGCGATCGTGGTGTACGCCGAGGTTCCGAGCTTGCCGGCGGCGATGGCGGTGCCGAAATAGCGGCCGCTCTGCGCGGCCGCCGCGCCCAGCGTGCTCTCCGCGGCGTTCGCCGCGATCGGCACCGTGAGTGCGGTGATGAGGCCGAGAGCACCGGCGATCAGCGCCCGGCGGCGCCCGCCGAGTGGCCGCCGAGTGGAAGGTGGGGACATGGCGTTGACGGGCATGCCTGAGCCTCCAAAAGCGAAATCGTGGGAAGGGTGCGGGACACGCCCGCAAGATCG
The DNA here is from genome assembly GCF_039871825.1 of Nonomuraea sp. B12E4. Classification (NCBI taxonomy): domain Bacteria; kingdom Bacillati; phylum Actinomycetota; class Actinomycetes; order Streptosporangiales; family Streptosporangiaceae; genus Nonomuraea; species Nonomuraea sp. B12E4. Next base: position 389 of record NZ_JBDPME010000048.1, read on the forward strand.
ACGCCGTGCTCACGGGAACGCACACATAGGGGCGTCGTGACGGCAGCCCCCGCCGCCCACCACCGATCTGGCAGGGGAGATCGCCTCGGGGATTCAGTGTGGGGAATCGCTCCGAAAGTTGTCAAGGAATGACTAAAAGTTTCGGTCACACTCGCCCGTAAGCGATATCTCCTGTACTGGCCAAACGCGCAACTGGGTGAGTTGAAAGTTTCGGGTTGGGCTCGCCTGCGGGGGCCCAGATGAAAGTTTCACGGAAGCCCGCACCCACCGGCTCGGGCCAGATCCGAATAACCCGAGGTGAGCGCGCCCGGCCCGTGCCCATCCCGATCCGCTGGCGGCCCGGAACCCTTGACAGTACCTTTCCGCCTCGTATTTGCTCCGTCCCGCCACCACCTCCCACGAGCCAGAGGAGGAGTCTCGACCGGCAAACCGCTTGTTAGCGCTATCAGGCGTTCGCTCGACACCCGCTGAGGGGCTGCGGTCCCCCGAACTCCGCACGGACGCCACTGGGCGGACATACACGCCATGCTCGGTCGCCGCAGCCGACCCGAAGAGAGGCGCAACGATGAGAAGAAGCGCAGCCAATGAGAACGCGAACTAGAGGGAATGTCAGCGTCGGAGCCGGCATGGTGGCGCTGGTCGCGGTCGCGGCCATCGCAATGTCCATGTGCCTCACGGCTGTGCCGCGAGCGTCAGCGGCGGCCTTGACCGAAGTGACGAACTTCGGCGACAACCCCGGCGGTCTGCGGATGTACCTCTACGTCCCCGACGGGGTGGCATCCCGGCCGGGCGTTCTGGTGGCGATGCACGGCTGCAACGGCTGGGCGACGGCCTTCCACCAGGGGACCGAGTTCGCCTCGCTGGCCGACCGGCACGGTTTCATCGTCATCTACCCGCAGGCGAACAAGAGCGCCAACGGTATGTCGAACTGCTTCGACGTGTGGTCAAATGAGGCCCTGCGACACGGCGGCGGCAGCGACCCGGTGTCGATCGTCTCCATGGCGAACTACGTGCTGCAACGCTACAACGGTGACCCGCAGAAGGTGTTCGCCACCGGCTTCTCCTCCGGAGCGATGGAGACCAACAACCTGCTCGCCACCTATCCGGACGTCTTCAAGGCCGGCGCGCCGTTCGCGGGTGTGCCCTACGGTTGCCTCGGACCCGCCGGGTGCGGGGACAAGACGCCGCAGCAGTGGGGTGACCTGGTCAGGAACGCCTACCCCGGCTACACCGGGCTCCGGCCGCGCGTGATGGCCTGGCATGGCACCGCTGATTCCGTCCTGCCCTTCACGATGTTGCAGGAAGAGGTCGACCAGTGGACCAACGTGCTGGGACTGAGCCAGACCCCCTCCTCCACCGACAGCCCGCAATCCGGATGGACCCGGCGAGTCTTCGGTTCCGGGCAGGTCGAGGCGTACACCATCACCGGCGCCGGGCACGACCTGCCGCGAACCGGGATGGCCGCTCATGCCATCCGCTTCTTCGGCCTGGACGGCGGCTCCACCACCCCGACGACGAGTCCCACGCCCGGCGGCACCGGGCAGATCAGGGGAGTGAGCTCAGGGCGTTGCCTGGAGGTGCCCAACGCCGCCACCACTGACGGCACCTTGGTGCAGTTGTGGGACTGCAACGGGCGGAGCAACCAGCAGTGGGCCGCCACCTCGGCGGGCGAGATCAGGGTCTATGGCAACAAGTGCCTCGATGCGGCAGGGACGGGCAACGGCGCCAGAATCCAGATCTACTCATGCTGGGGCGGCGACAACCAGAGGTGGCGCCTGAACGCCGATGGCACGGTCATCGGGGTGCAGTCCGGGCTGTGCCTGGACGCCGTGGGCCAGGGCACCGCGAACGGCACCCGGCTCCAGCTCTATTCCTGCCACGGCGGCGCCAACCAGCGCTGGACCCGCACCTGAGGGTCATCGCGAGACGGCCCTTCGCCGGAGGCGGTGCTCCGCTTCCGGCGAAGGCGACTCGCTACCAGAATGTGGGCCAGTGCTCCGGCCTTCCGCCGAAGTACAGGCCGAGCTGCCCGAGCACGGGCTTGGCCCTTTCCTGGCCTTCCAGGTGACGACGTGCCGGTTCCGGCCGGAGTCGGCGGCGTCGAACGGCAGCGGCGCGGTCAGCCGATAGGTGCCGTCGAGCAACTCGACGGGGACATCGTGCTTGCCCTCGGCCGCCGCCTCGCGCGCTCGTCGTTGTGCTTCCTCCGGCGTCGCCAGCGGCCGTCCGGCCGTGGGGTCCATGGCTAGGGGGAGACCGGGCGCTGTGCTGCGGCGCCCTGATCGGCCACCGCCAGGAGTCGTCGTCCGGCGTGCTCCGGCCGGACGTTGGGGGTTCCGCCCGTCATGGCGTCGTCCGGCCGGTGGACGAGCGAGGCGACCGCGTCCTCGTCGATCGTGACGCCCAGGCCGGCGGAGTCTCCGAGGATGAACGCGCCGTCCTCGACGGTCAGATCGAGGGACACTCCGAGTGGTGGCCGCAGGTCCTGCAGTTCGCTGATCAGGTGGTTCGGTGCGGACGTCGCGGCGTGCAGCAGGGCGATCGGGGTGGTGCCGATCGGACTGACCGGCAGATCATGGGCGTGCGCCAGAGCGGATACTCGCAGGAAATGGGTGATCCCCCAGACGGCGCCCATCTGGAGGATGTCGACGGCCCCCGCGGCCAGCAGCGGCCGGTATTGCTCGAGCCCGGTGAGATTCTCACCCGTGGCGACCGAGGCGCGGACTCCGCGGCCGACGATGGCCAGACCTTCGGCGTCCCATCGCCGGACCGGCTCCTCGATCCACACCAGGTCCAGGGTGCGTTCGAGCTCGCAGACGTGCCGGACCGCCTGCTTGCGGGTCCAGGATTCGTTCACGTCGAGGATGAGGCCGGGCTGAGATCCGTGCGCGGCCTCGGTCAGGACCTCTGCTATCAGCGTCAAGCGGTGCCGGTCGCGGTCGATGTCGAGGCCGCCCTTGAGCTTGGCCGCCCGTAGTCCGTGCCGCGCGTAGACCTGGTAGAGGGAGACGAGTTCCTCGTCGGTCAGGGCGATGTCCAGGCCGGAGGCGTAGGCGGGGACCCGCCGGTCGCGACCGCCCAGCAGGCGCCAGAGCGGTTCGCCGGCGGCCTGCGCCTTGATGTCCCACAAAGCGGTGTCGAGTGCGCCGATGGTCCCGAACACGGCGCCCGCGTGGCCGGCCTTGAAGGTCTGCCGCAGCATGCGGTCGTAGAGCGCTGTCACACTGCGCGGATCCTCGCCCTCGATGGCGGCGAAAATGGTGTCGAGGTGCGCGTGCGGCCCGAGGCCGACGCCGGTGATGCCCTCGTCGGTGTCCACCATGATGATCGGCACCGGCACGTTCCCGTCGGTGTAGACGCCGTTGGCGTCACCGACGGGGCGGCCCCATTCATGCACCGTCGTCAAAGTCCGATACCCCGAAATCCGCATGTCAGCCTTTCGTGGAGCCGGCGGTGACACCGTCGGCGATCTGCCGCTGAAGGAAGAGATAGATCAGAAGGACGGGTATCGCGGCGATCAGCACTCCTGAGGCGAATTGGGGGATGTTGTCCGAGTACTGCCCGCGGAGCGAGGTGACCCCGACCATGAGGGTGCGATGCTCTGGCGACGGCATCATCAGCAGGGAGATGAGCACGTCGTTCCAGCAGAAGAGGGCATCGAGGATGCCGACCGACAACAGGGCCGGAGCACCGAGCGGGATCATGATCCGCCGGTAGACGCCGTAGGTGGAGTTCCCGTCGATCCTTGCCGCGTGGATGATCTCCACCGGGATGGTCCTGTAATGGCTCGTCATCAGGAAGATGGTGAAGGGCAGGAACTGGGCGGCGTAGGCCAGAATCAGTCCCGGGTAGGTGTCGATGAGGCCGATGTCCGCCATGACCCGGGCGAGCGGCACCATGATCACTTGGAACGGGACGAACAACGCCGCCAGGCACCCCAGGAACAGCGCCGAGGAGCCCCGGAACCGCAACTGGCTCAGGGCGAAGCCGGCCATCGAACCGAAGAGCAGCAGCAGGACCACCGCGACCGTCACCACGATGAGAGAGTTGGCGAAGTAGCGCGCCATGCCGACGCTGTTCCACGCCGCGGCGATGTTCTCCAGGTGCAACGAGCTCGTGGGGGAGAACCGGTCGAGGATGTACTCCCGCCGGGTCTTCATGGCGACGTTGGTGGTGAACACGAGGGGATAGACGGTCGCCAGCGCGAGGAGCGCCATCGGGACGGCGGCCATCCACCTGCCGAGGCGATTGCCGGGCATCAGTCCTCCCTCCCCGCACGGCGGAGCACGCTCACCTGCAGAATTCCGACCACGAGCATGATGAGGAACAGCACCGTCGATGCGGCCGAGGCGAGTGCCGGGCGGTTCATCTGTCCCTGCTGGATCCAGACGTAGAACTCCGGCAGGTACGTCGAACCTTCGGGGCCGCCGCTGGTCATGACGTACAGCAGCCCGAACATGGAGGTCAGCATTCCGATCATGGTGGTCACGAAGACGAACTGGATGGTGCGGGACAGGCCGGGGATGATGACATGCCAGATGATCTGGGGCAGTGACGCGCCGTCCATCCGGGCCGCGTCCAGGAGCGCGGCGTCCAGAGTGGAGAATCCGGCGAGGAACACCACCAGGGCCATCCCGAAGGTCGCCCAGATGTGCACGCCTATGACCGTGAAGATGGCGATGCCCGGGTCGCCGAGCCAGTCGATGGGGCCGAGGCCGGTTCGCCTCAGCACCGCGTTCAGCGGACCGTCGTAGCCGAGCATCAGGTTGAAGATCGCACCGACGATCACCGGCGACAGGACGGCCGGGAAGAAATAGACGCCGCGGAAGAGCCGATGCCCGGGCACCCGCAAGTAGATGAACGTCGCCAGCAAGCCGGGGATCGCGACCGCGACGGGAAGCAGGACCACCAGCAGTCCGACATTGCGCAGGGCGGTGCGGAACAGCGGATCGTTCAGCAGTTCGGCGTAGTTGTCGAGACCGACCGCGGTGCCGTTGCGCTCGCCATCGCCGGTGAAGGAGAAGTTGACTCCCAGCAGCAGCGGCCACAACCGCAGCGCCACGATGATCAGTACGGCCGGAGCGACCAGGACGAAGGGCGCGAGACGCTCGGCCAGCGCCCCGCGGGAGATCCTCCTCGTGCCGTGACGTCCTGGCCCTTCGAACTCCGCCCCGGTGGTCCGCTCCGCCGCAGCCGGGGGGACCACCGGTGACGACCCTCCGATCGGCACGCGATCAGCTCGCCTCATCCGAAGCGGCCAATTGCTTCACCACGTCATCGACACTCGCCGACCCGCTCAGGAGCTGCTGGGACAGCCTGCCCATCAGGTCCAGGGTCTTGCTGGACAACGCGACGTGCAGTGCGGGCTTGCCGCCCTTGATCCGGGGCACGATGGCGGCCACGGCAGGGGCGCCCTGCGACACGTCGATCGTGGTGTCAGAGGTGATCGCGCCGGCACCGGTGTAGAAGGCGGTCAGGGGGCCGGTGGAGGTCAGCGATCGCACCAGGTCGGCGGCCAATCCGGGGTCCTTGGCCGACTTGGAGACCGCATAACCGATGCCGCCGTCGTAGGGAAGAACGGGGGTGGCTCCGCTGGTGACCACCGGGGCGGCCATGACGCCGACCTGGTCGGGGCCCAGGAACTCGCCGAAGTCCTTCCAGTGCCCGACATCCGACATCAGCCCGATGATGTTGGCGGCCTTGCCGGTGTCGAACAGGGCGAAGGCGTCGTTGAACAGCGCGGTGGAGTTGGCCCCGTCGTTGTTCAGGCCGTCGTCGTTGACCTTCTTCCACAGGCTGAAGATCTCTTTCACATGGGGTGAGGTCCAGGCGCGCTTCCCGGCGATCCAGTCGTCGTACTCCTGGGGCGTCAGGATGCCCGGCCCGAGTCCCGACATGAAGAACTGGATCCCGAAGCCCTCCTTGTTGCCGAGGGCGAAACACCTGGCGCCGGCCGCCTTCTTGATGGCGGCGCAGTCGCTGACGAACTCCTCCCACGTCTTCGGCGGGTTCGCCGGATCCAGCCCCGCCTTCTGATACATCGACTTGTTGTAGTAGATCGGGTGGCCCTGCAACGTCACCGGGGCGGCATAGAGCTTGCCGTCCTTGGCGAAGGCGTCCCAGCCCGCCAGCCGCTGCCTGTCCGCGGCCACGTACTGGTCCAGCGGCAGGAGCGTGTTCACCCGGTCCCGGATCTGCCCGCCGCCGTTGAACAACATGACGTCGGGGCCCTTGCCCGACTGGGTGGCCGCGCCCAGCAGGGTGTAGTACTGGTCGAACGGCTGGGCCACGAATTCGACGGTGACGCCGGGATGCTTCTTGGCGAAGTCGGCCTTCGCCTTCTCGATGTAGGAGGCCACACCGGGTTCACCGGATTTCCAGTCCCAGACCACGATCTTGCTCTTGGAGTCCCCGGGGGAGGACTGTGTCGGTGCGGCGCTTCCGCAGCCGGTCACGGCCAGTCCTGTGACGAGCACGACCGACCATAGGGCTCGCTGCTTCATGGCTGTTCACTCTCCAGAGGGCGGCCGGCGTCCCCGGCCGTCATCTCGGAAACGTAACTCGTATGACGTATAACGTCAATACGAATGCCGTATACTGGCACGATGGCGCTGTCCTAGCAGGTCACCGGAGAGGGATATGACGGCATCGCAGGAATCGCCCGGCAGCGTCTCCGTACCGCCCGCATGGGTTCGTAGGCCGGCCACCCTGGCCAAGGCGGTGACAGCCGAGCTCGTGGAGCGCATCGTCCGTGGCGTGCACCCGTCCGGCACGCCTCTTCCCCCCGAGCCCGTGCTGTGCGAGACCTTCTCGGTGAGCAGGACCGTCGTCCGTGAGGCCGTGAAGATCCTCCAGGAGAAGGGGCTCGTCCAGGTCCGCCAGGGCGCGGGCACCATGGTGACCCCATCCACGATGTGGGACATGCTCGACGAACTCGTTCTCGCGGCGACCATCGACATGGACGAGAGCCTGGGGATCCTCGACGACCTCGTCGTCACACGCCGCCTGCTGGAGTCCGACATGGCCAACCTCGCCGCCCGTGTGGCGGGCGAGGACACCTTCGAGCGGCTGCGCACGCTGGTGGATCGGATGGACGAGCTCGTGGACGACCACGTCGCGTACGCCGACCACGACCGCGCCTTCCATGACACGATCATGCAGGCGTCCGGCAACCGCATCGCCCGGGGCGTCGTGCGTGCGCTGGAGGGCCAGGTGATCAACACCGCCCGGTACATGGGCAAGACCGAGCGCGCCCTGTGCGTGGCGTCCAACCGGGGCCATCGCCGCATCTATGAACGCATCGCCGCCCACGACCCTGATGGCGCCGCCGAAGCCATGTTCACGCACATCACCGAGGCCTGGCTCGTCCGGCGCAGCGCGTCCAGCACTCCGGTTCGGCTGCAACGCTAGCGCCGCACCGAAGCCAGGGGGCATGGGCGACAGCTCTGCCAAGGCCGTGGCGCGGTCATGCCGACTGCCACAACGACCTCACCGCCCACGGCGCGAGCTCGACATCGAGGTGCGGCACGCCGTCGCCGGGCACGGTCGGCGTGAACCTGAGGAGCGAGTCGGCGACTCTGCTCAGGTGGCGCATGGAGTTTCGAAACAATTTCGCAACTTATTCGTTTATGCGAGGACATCAGGCGCCGGATCTGGCTCATGGCAACGGACAAGCGGCAGGAATCGCCTGGCAGCAACGGCATGGGGAGGTTCGTGGTAGGTTCCGAAATAGTTTCGGAGTCTGGGAAGGAGTTGTGATGCGCCGGCGGGGTCGTTCGGAACGCGCCACGCTGGCCGATGTCGCCCGCCTGGCCGGTGTCTCACCGACGACCGCCTCCAAGGTCCTCAACGGGCGCAGCGACGTCGGCGCCAGGACGCGCGCACTCGTCCTGGGAGTCATGGCCGAGATCGGCTACCAGGCCACAACGGCGCGACACACCCACACACGCGACCGGACCCTGCTCACCCTGCTGGACATCGTGGAATCCCGCTACGCCGGAACCGTGCTGCAAGGCATCCTGCTCGCCGCCACCTCCGCCCAGGCCCGACTCCTGCTCCAACTCCCAACCGGCGAACCGACCACCACCAGCCACACCGCCGCCCACGCCTGGCTGACCGAACAACAAACCGCCGGCGTCGCCGGCATCATCGCCCTGGCCGTCGCCGTCCCCGACCCCATCATCCAGGCCGCCCAAGACCTCCCCATGCCCATCGTGACCATCGACCCGATCGACACCACCGAATCACGCCTGGTCAGCATCGGCTCCACCAACTGGGCAGGCGGCCGCTCGGCCACCGAACACGTCATCAAACTCGGCCACCGCACCATCGCCTGGATCGGCGGCCCCCCCGGCTCAGCCCCCTCCCTCGAACGCTTCCACGGCTACCAAGCCGCCCTCGACTCCGCCGGCATCCCCCCGAACCGCACCCTCATCCGCCACGAAGCCTTCTCCGTCGAAGCCGGACTCCGCCACGGCCACGACCTCCTCACCCACCCCCAGCCACCGACCGCCATCATCGCCGGCAACGACGAAATCGCCGTCGGCGTCCTGACCGCCGCCCAACACCTGAACATCCCCGTCCCCGGCCAGCTCTCGATCACCGGATTCGACGACACCCCCCAAACCCAATGGACCACCCCCCACCTCACCTCCGTCCGCCAACCCCTGGCCGGCATGGGCAGAATGGCCGTCGAAACCGTCCTGGCCATGGCCGACGGCACCCAACCCGCCTCCCAGCACCTCCAACTCGCCACCACGCTCAGCATCCGCGACTCCACCGGCCCCGCCCCCACACCCTGACCGTCCGTGCCCGCGGGCGAGATCGCGTCTTGCGCCTCGCCCACCTGTGAGGATCGCGGTGTCAGGGACGCCGCCCGACCGTCGCCGGTCAGGTGAGCGGTGCGACGGGAACACACGATGTGCACCGGCGGCAGGGGTTATCTCATCGACATGGCTGTGGCTTGTCGCGGTCCGGAAGCCGGGTGCGTCCCGGTCCACGGTCCCATCCCGACCGCGGATTGAAAGCTTCACCTGTTCGTTCTCGCCGTGGTCCGAGCGTGTGGCCGGCGTGAGCGCAGGCACGGGGACCGCGGAAGGGGGCCTGACCTTCTGAGGGCCGCATGGGCCTCTCCCCTTCCTGAACTGGGTCCGAAATCTTTCGCAACTTGTTCGGCGTTGCGAGGACATTAGGCTCCGCATATGTTTCGTGTCAACGGCCGGGCACGGGAGCTTGCCTGGCTGACACCCAGCGAGAAGGGTTCGAGGGTGGGTCCGAAAAAGTTTCGAAGTCCCGGGTGGCCGGCTTCGGCCTCCCGGCCGCGTGCTTCCAAGCGCACCGCGATCGTCAAGACCGCCTACCCGAAGACCGCCTCCCCGCACCTCCAGCCCGGCGACGACGCTCAGCGTCCGCGACCCGGCGGGACCCGCGCCGCCATCCTGAGCGGTGAGCACCTCAGAGCGGCCGAACCCCAGGTCGGCAGTGGTCGACCACGTTCAGTCGCCGCCAGGCCCGGCTCGGTCCACTCGATCCGGCACGCCTTTAATTCCAAGTACGGACGTCCGGAAAGGCCTTGTTTCTGCAATCGTGATCGCTTACCTTGGCGCTGCAAACGTAACCGATAACGATTGCAACTTGTGAGGGCGGCATGGCCGAGGGCGGCGCGCCGGTGACGATGAGCGATGTCGCACGATTAGCGGGCGTCTCCACCGCGACCGTGTCGCGGGTGGTCAACAGGCGTTACGGCGTCAGTTCGAGCACCACTGCACAGGTCCGAGCGGCCATCCAGCAGCTCGGCTACGAGTCGAGTCTGGTGGCGACGAGCCTGCGGCGCAGTCGTACCAATGTCCTGGGACTGGTGATCCACAGCTTCCAGTCCTATACGGCCGAGGTGCTCAAGGGGGTGATGGACGCGTTGAGCCAGTCGGGTTTCGACTTGATCATCTACACCAACAGCGATCTTTACGGAACATATGCCGAGGGCTGGGAGCAACGGCACCTCGCCCGCCTGTCGGGCACGCTCACAGACGGATGCATCGTGGTCACGCCCTGGGACGAGGTGCGGAGCGGGACTCCGGTCGTGGTCATCGATCCGGCGAAGGGCTCGACGGTGCCGTCGGTGACGGCGGATAATCTCACGGGCGCCACCACGGTGGCCGAGCATCTCCTTGGCCTGGGGCATCGGCGTATCGGATTCATCGCCGGCCGTTCCAGCCTGGCGGCCGCATGGGCGCGCGAGGAGGGTTACCGGAGGGCGCTGGCCGGGGCCGGTGTTCCGGTCGATCCGGAGTTGATCGTGAGAGGGGACTTCAATCCCGAATCGGCGGCGCCGGTCGCGCGGGTGCTGCTGGACCGAGCGGACCGACCGACGGCGATCTTCGCGGCCAGCGACGGGATGGCGCTGAAGGTGCTGGATGTCGCCAAGGATCTGGGGCTGTGTGTTCCCGGCGACCTGTCGGTGGCCGGCTTCGACAACATCCCGGAGTCCGCGCTGACCGACCCGGGGCTGACCACGGTGGACCAGTCGATGTACCAGCTCGGATACGAGGCCGCTCGCATGCTGAAGTCGCTGGTGTGCGGTGACTGGGAGGGCCCGGGCCAGATCGTGCTGCCGACCCGACTGGTGATTCGCGGCTCCACGGCAGCACCGAAAACGTTGTGACAATGACGTCACTCACGGAAGTGGCGCCCTATCACACCTGACGCTCGCTGCAACGAACGTCAGGCGGGCAAGCTGAACCCTTTACGGACGGAGGTGCGGACACCACACCCACGAAATATCCACCGCTGGATCAGGCTGGCCGGTCGAGGATCAATCGTGGCCAGCCATCATAGGGAGTTTTCGCATGCCTTCATTACTTTATCATGGCAGTTCACGCCCCCTGGGCGTGCGCCGGCTGTCGGCGGCGATCGCCGCCGGAGCCATGGCGATCGCGGCAATGTTGTTCGCGCCGCTGCCCGCGGCGGCGGACACACCGTGGCTGAATGTCTCGGAGGACGGCTACGCGTCGTTCAGTATCCCGGCCGCCTACATCCAGGCCAACGCCGGCCAGGTGTCGCAGGTCGTCATCGAAGGGAATTTCGGCCCTTCCTTCGCTTGGGCGGAGTTCGGTCTCACCCGCCGGGGCGACGCCTGGTCGGGCGTCCTCGGCCCGCTCAGGCCGGGGCTGTACTCCTACCAGGTCACGGGCGACGACACGAAGGGTCTCAAGGATCCGACGAACAGCACCAGCGTGGCGTCCAAGTCTCTCTGGAGCACCTTCTTCGTGCCGGGTGACTCGGTGCGCCTGCTGGCGGATGCGCCTCAGGGCCAGGGCGGCAAGGTCGAGACCCTGACCTACGGGCCCAAGCACGAGGAGCGGTCGGCCCTGGTGTGGACGCCGCCGGGGTACGCGCCCAAGGGCCCCAAGTCCTACCCTGTGCTGTACCTGCAGTCCGGCGAAGGGGGGAGTGCCACCGACTGGCTGGACCTCGGCCGTGCCAAGCAGATCTTCGACAACCTCTCGGCCCAGAAGGCCATGGAGCCGATGGTGGTCGTGATGAGCCATGGTGACGGGCCGGACGAGGACAAGGAGGCGAGGGACCTCCGGAACGCGGTCGGCGACCGCTACCGAGTCCTTCGCGATCCGGCGCATCAGGCGATCGCGGGTGTGGCCGAGGGCGGCGCGCAGGCGCTGCGCGCCGCGCTGACCCGCCCGGATCAGTTCGACTACGCCGGCTCGTTCTCGGGCCTGCTGGCGGATGGCATCGGCCGGGCGGACACGAACGCGATCAACCACCACGTCAAACTGGTACGCCTGTACACGGGGAACGTCACGGATCCCGCGTACAACGTGACCTACCGTCTGACCAAGGCACTGGACCGCGCCCGGGTCACGTACGAATTCGACGGGGTCAACCCCGATGCCGGGGGGAACTGGAACGCCTGGCAGGAGAACCTGATCGATTTCGTGCCGCGGCTGTTCCGCACGGTGCCGGACCACGGTCCGAGCGCCGGTCACGGGAGCCTGGAAGGCGAGTTCACCCCGCCGCCGGCCGGCACCACTCCGACGCCCTTCGTGACTCGCGACGGGTTCGTCACCTTCGAGACCACGACCGACTTCAAGGACGCTCAGCGCGTCAAGGTGTGGGCGAACTGGGCTCCCAACGGGAGCTGGTTGCGCGTGCCGATGTCCCGTGCGGGCGACCGGTGGCGGGTGACCGTGGGCCCGCTTGAGCCGTGGTTCTACTACTACAAGCTGATCGCGGATCTGACCTCGGTCAAGGACGTGTCGAACCCGACGAAGGTGACCTCCGAGCCGACCTGGAGTAGCTTCCTCATCCCCGGGGAGAGGTCCCGCCTGCTTTCGGACGTTCCCGCCGGCCAGGGCGGAAAGGTCGAGAGCATGACCTATCAGAGCACCGTGGCCAACGCGGAGCGGACCGCGCTGGTGTGGACCCCGCCGGGCTACGACCCGGACCGCGCGGAGCCGTACCCCGTCCTCTACCTCCAGCACGGTTCGGGTCAGAGCTACACGGACTGGGTGGAGATGGGACGGGCCAAGCAGATCCTGGACCACCAGACCCTGGACGGCGACCTGGTGCCCATGGTGGTCGTGATGGGCAACGGCAACACGTCCGACTTCAACAAGGAGCTGCTGGAGAACATCGTCCCGGCGGCCCGCGCCCGGTTCCACATCTCCAGCGATCCGTCGCGGCAGGCCTTGGCCGGCCTCTCGATGGGTGGCGGGCAGACCTTTGGGGTGCTCAAGGCGTATCCGGGTCGGTTCGCCTACGTCGCGGCGTTCTCGGCTGGGTTCGGCAGCGGCACCGGCGTCGACGCGGCGGCGATCAACGCCGGGACGAAGCTGCTGCGTCTGTATGTCGGAGACCAGACCGACTTCGTGAACTCGTCGTTCATGGCGTCCTTGCCCACCTTGAACAACCTCGGTATCCACTACGAGTTCGACGGAGTAACCCCCGGGCCGCACGGCTGGGACGTGTGGCAGAAGAACCTCATCGACCTGGCGCCGCGTCTGTTCAAGCGCTAGGCATGCCCGTCCGAGACGACATGCCGCAGGCATGCTGACGTCTCACGCGCGATGTTATCGCTCACATGAGCACCGTCATGAGGGACGGGGCGCGGGTCGCGTACCTTCGCCCCGTCCCGGTCGGTCGCTCCGTCTCAACGGCAGCGCACGGAGCCTTACGCGCTGCGATCCCGAAGGGGAAACACGTCCATGAAGAAGAGACTTCCCGCCGCGGCGGCCCTGCTCGTCACCGCGACCGCGCTCGTCGCCTGTTCACCCGGCGAGCAAGGAGGCGGAAGCACCGCCGAGAGCGGAAACGGCGCGAGCAACTGCACGAACACGATCTCCAAGAAGAATCTGCCGGTCGTGACGATGTGGGGCTGGTACCCCAACATGCAACTCGTCGTCGACAACTTCAACAAGCAGAACAGCGAGGTGCAGGTCTGCTGGACCAATGTCGGCCAAGGCAGTGACGAGTACGACAAGTTCCAGACGGCCATCTCCGCGGGCACCGGCGCGCCCGACGTCATCATGATCGAGATGGACCGGATCCCGACCTTCCAGATCCAGAAGTCGCTCATCGACATCAAGCAGTACGGCTTCGATCGCGTCAAGGCCGACTACGGCGATGGCGCGTGGAAGGACGTCTCGGTCGGCGACGCGGTCTACGGCGTGCCGATCGACGGCGGACCGATGGCGATGATCTACCGGAAGGACATCTTCGAGAAGTACGACATCACGCCGCCGAAGACGTGGGCCGAGTACGAGCAGGCGGCGCAGAAGATGAAGGACGCGGGCGGCCCGCAGTTCGGCGACTTCGCCGCGAACGTGTCCGCCCTCACCATGGCGCTGCAGATCCAGAAGGGCGCCACTCCGTTCACCTACGACCCGGCGCAGCCGAGCACGATCGGCATCAAGCTGAACGACCAGGCCTCCAAGGACGTGCTCGACTACTGGGCAGGCCTCGTGAAGAAGGGCCTGGTCGGGACGCAGGACCAGTTCACACCCGAGTACATCTCCGGTGTGATCAACGGTAAGTACGCGACGTACATCTCGGCGGCCTGGGCGCCCGGTTACCTCACCGGAGCCGGTGTCGGCAAGGGCGAGGACACCGGCAAGTTCGCGGTGGCGCCCCTCCCGCAGTGGGATCCCGCCAACCCGGTGCAGGTGAACTGGGGCGGGTCGGCTTTCTCCGTGACGAGCCAGGCCAAGAACCCCGAACTCGCGGCGAAGGCGGCGTACGGCCTCTACGCCGACAAGGAGTCGCTCACCCACGGCTGGACCAACCAGATCATCTTCCCGCTGAACCTCAAGGCGCTCAACGACCCCGCTTTCGTGAACCTGAAAGTGGCGTTCTTCGGTGGGCAGCAGGCGAACAAGGAGGTCTACGTCCCGGCGGCCAACGCCTACAAGGGCGTCACCTACAGCCCGTTCGGCCAGTACTACTTCGACGCCATGACCAAGCAGGTCAGCGCGCTCAACGAGGGTTCCGCCACCGGCGCGCAGGCTGCCGACCGGATTCAGCAGGACGTAGCGAACTACGCCAAAGAGCAAGGTTTCACCGCTCAGTGACGTGAAGGGCAGGGCCGCGCCGTCTTCGACCGGCCGGCCCACCCGCGGTCCCCAGCATCGACATCTCGGAGCCCAAGTTGACCCTCCTGATCGAGGACAGTGCACCACGCACCCAAGAGAAGACACCCAGAATCCGCGGCAAGGTGCGCCTTCGTGAGCATCTGATGGGGTGGCTCTTCGTCGGGCCATTCGGGATCGTCTTCCTGGCTCTTCTCATCGCGCCGCTCGCGTACGCGCTGTATCTCAGTCTTTTCCAGAAGAAGCTGATCGGCGGCATCAGCTTCGTCTTCCTCGACAATTACGCGAAGGCTTTCACCGACCCGACCTTCCTGTCCGGGTCGTGGCTCGTCATCCGCTTCTCGCTGGTCTCCATTCCGCTGCAGATCATCGTCGCGCTCGCGATGGCCCTGATCCTGGATGGCGTGACCTCGCTGTTCACCCGCTTCTCCCGCCTCATGATCTTCCTTCCCTATGCGATTCCCACGGTCATCGGGGCCGTCATGTGGGGGTTCCTGTACAGCAAGAGCTTCGGGCCGCTCTCCGACATCTTCGGGATGTTCGGCGCCACCCCGCCAGATTTCCTCAGCGGCAACCTGATCTTCTACGGCCTGGTCAACGTCGTCACCTGGCAGTGGGCCGGTTACTACATGATCATCCTGTACGCGGCGCTCCAGGGCATCGACCCGGCGCTCTACGAAGCCGCCCGCATGGACGGCGCCGGCAAATGGCAGATCGCGCTCCGGATCAAAATTCCACTGATCGTCCCCGCGCTGCTCCTGATCCTGGTCTTCTCGCTCATCGGGACCCTGCAATTCTTCAACGAACCGCAGATCCTGCGATCCCTCGCGGCCGGGACGATCAGCCCGGACTTCACCCCCAACATGTACGCCTACCAGCAGGCATTCGCACTCGCGAACTTCAACTACGGATCGGCGATCTCCTTCGCTCTCGGCGGGATCGTCTTCGTCGGCGTCTACGCCTTCCTGTTCATCACCCGCAAACGGAGGAGCTTCCTGTGATGAGCGACCGCTCCCGCGCCGGGGCCCGCAGCCGCCCGCAACGCCACCTTCCTCTGCAGGTACTGCTCGGCTTTCTGGTCGTGTACTTCCTCGTGCCGTTCTGGTGGGTCATCGTGAACAGCTCCAAAGACGCCCCCGGCCTGTTCGGCGGCGGCAACACCCTGTGGTTCGCCGACCAGATCGACTATCTGGGCAACCTCGGGCAGCTGTTCAGCTACGACAACGGCATTTATGGCAGATGGATTCTCAACTCCACGCTGTACGCGGTCGCAGGCGGGGTCGGCGCCACGATCCTGGCCGTCATGGCCGGCTATGGATTCGCCAAATACCGATTCGCCGCCAGACGCTTCAGCTTCGCACTCGTGCTCGGCGCGCTCATGGTGCCCGCGACGGCCCTGGTGATCCCCACCTTCATGATGTTCTCCGCGTTCGGCTTGACCAACACGGTGTGGGCGGTGATCCTCCCCTCACTGCTCAACCCGTTCGGGGTCTACCTGATGCACGTCTACGCGCGCGACGCGGTTCCCGACGAGATCCTGGACGCGGCGCGGGCCGACGGTGCGGGCGAAGTACGAACGTTTCTCCAGGTCGCGTTTCCCCTGATGCGGCCCGCGGTGGTCACGGTGCTGCTGCTGTCCGCCGTGGCATCCTGGAACAACTATTTCCTGCCCCTCGCCATGCTCTCCGACAACCGCCTCTTCCCGGTCACCGTCGGACTCGGCGTCTGGCAGGGAATCGCCTCGGCGAACAACGCGGGCAGCACCTCCCTCTGGAGTCTCATCATCATGGGCGCACTCGTGTCGGTCATCCCACTCGTGATCGCCTTCTTCACTCTGCAGCGACACTGGCGCGGAGGGCTGTCCGTCGGTGGCCTGAGGTAGGCCGGGTCAGCGCGTCTCCCTGGCCGCTGCCGCCGGCCGCACCGCCGAACGTGTCCTCCGATACCGGCCGGCACGGGGCAGGCCGGCGGAGCTCGGAGAACCGGCGCGGACCGCCGTCCAGACAGCGAAGGACCGCCGGGGATGTCACCGCCGTGGCGGACGTCGCCGCTCTCGCGGCTGGGCACGACGCCGCGATCAATACGGCGGCGGCGGTCGACCCGAAGACATTCTTCACCAGCGCCGCGTATGCCCTCATCAAGGGCCTGGGGCAGGCTGGGGGTGGACAGGTTTGTCACGGTTGGGCTCGCCTCGCTGCTGCCCGGCCGTGATGGGACTCGCCTGATGGACGTGCCCGGTTTTCCCGCCGAGTTCCGGCCCTTCTGCCTGGCACACGCCGACGGGCTTGAGGCTCTTCGTGTTGGAGGCGGCGCGCTGGACTGGGTGTATGTCAGCCCGGCGGGCGACTTCGACCATGATGGGAAGCGCACCGGCCATTACGAGATCCGCGAGCACGGCGACGCCGCGGCCCGCATCTCCCATGCGGACTTCGCCCTCGTCCTGCTCGATGAGGCCGAGACCCCACGGCACCACCGCAGCCACCTGGCCGTGGCATGACGACATGGCAACACCCCCAGACGCGATGAGGCGAGTTTTCATCTCACCGGGTCGCGGAGCCAAATCGGGATCGGGGCGAGATCAAGGGTCCCTTCGCAGATGATCTGGCTCCTGTCGGTCCGCTACGCCACCGCAGGCACGCCGGACGATCCGGACCCGCTCCAGCACCCGCCGCAAGTACGGGCTATCGCCACGCCGGCCTTGCCGGTCAGACGGGTGACGAGGCGGCAACGCCGGTCGGCCACCGGCTACCGGAGGGCCTGTCCCGTGAACCTTCTACCGTGCCGATTGGGCTTGGACCTTGGCGGAGTCGAACTCGACGTATTCGATGATTGCGCCGCCAGGGTGGCGGATTGTCAGGTTGCGTCCGGTGGGGACTACGTTCGGGCCATCAAGGGTGTCGCCTCCCTCGCGCTCGACGATGGCGAAGACGTCATCGAGGCTGTCGACGATGACGATGGCCTGTACGTCGCGGTACGGCGCCAGCGCCTCCGTGGTGCCTGAGACCAGGAGGTAGTCGCTGATGCTCGCCAGTTCGAGGTCCCGGTAGGAGAAGCGCAGCCCCGGCCGGGTGGCGGTGAGTGCCTCGAAGGTGGGCAGTGCGGTGTCCAGGTCGTCGACATAGACGCGGGCGTAGGTGGAGCGGGCAGCCATAGGACAAAACTCCTTGATCATTTCGTGTTTTCCGAAATATGGAAATGATCCTATACTCGTCGGATCAGGACATGGCAACCTTCAGACTCACAGGTATCAGGGGAACGGGATGCGATCGCTGGCTCAGCCCAAGACGGCAGACATGGACCTGGCCGCCGTGCTGTACGCGCTCGGCGATCCCGTCCGGTTGGGGTTGGTGCGCCTGATGGCTGCGGACGGCGAGGTGCCCTGCAGCCCGGAACACCTGAACGTCCCGCGCTCCACGCTCTCCAATCACTGGCGCGTTCTGCGGGAGGCGGGCATCACCTCGACCCGCTCGGAGGGCAAGGCCCGCTTCATGAGGCTGCGCCGTGACGACCTGGAGGCTCGCTTTCCGGGCGTATTGGAGACGATCCTCGCGGCCATCGACGCCGCGTCAGCCGGCCAACCGGGACGCCGCGAGGATCTCGAAGGTCCGTTCCCGACGGGCCGTTGCCCGGGATGGAACACGGAACCGTCGAGCCGCAGTGCGGCGGTTTGTTCCAGGGGCGGCTCAGGCTGACGCCCTCACACATGCGCGATCCCCCTCTGGTTCAGGCTCGGGCCGTCACCGCGCTCCCTTGTCGGACGGGTTTTGCATGACCCGCAGGTCCGTTCGGCGGCATTCGAGGCCCTCCTCGGAATACCTCGACGAGGGCGGCCGGCAGACGTGCGACAGGCGGGTCAGCTCCGCGGCGAGCCGGCGGGTGTTCTGGTGGAGCTGGTCGTGGGCCGGGCCACGACGGTTACGGTGTCGCCGATGCCGGTGCTCCACCGGGTGAGAAGCGTGCTATGGGCACGGTCGATGGTGCCTGATCAGCGCTTGGGTGCACATGGATCGGCTGGCCGGGCAGTACGGTGATGGCGACGGGAGCGGCACCGACCGCTCGCCAGCGCCGGCCTGGATGTGGAGATCACCCGCTCGTTCGAGGCGCCGGGCGGTGCCGACGGTTCGCCTCGCATCACCCGTGACCTGCAGGCGGGTGCCGGAGAACACGGTCGCAGCAAGGATGGCCGAGCTCGGCCTGGTTGCCCGCAGGCGGCGCCGATCGCGCGGTGATCTCCGTAAGCTCAGCGTCGGCGCGGCGGGCGGAATAGAGTGCCGCCGTCCGCTGTTTACTGGACTAAATCGTCCAATGCAAGCCAGAGCAGCGCCATGACGCGTGGCGCCTGGATAACCGGGGACGGAGATGCCGCACCAGTATCACAAGGACCCAGAGGCCGTCGCCGGGCTGTCGCCGGCGCAGTACCGGGTGACGCAGGAGAGCGCCACCGAGCCGGCCTTCAGAAACGAGTTCTGGGACAAGAAGGAGCCCGGCCTGTACGTCGACGTCGTGTCCGGCGAGCCGCTGTTCGCCTCGGTCGACAAGTATGACAGCGGGTCCGGCTGGCCCAGCTTCACCGTGCCGGTCGAGCGCGGCAACGTGGTCGAGAACACGGACGCGAGCCATGGCATGGTCCGCACCGAGGTCCGGTCGAAGCATGGCGACAGCCACCTGGGGCACGTCTTCGACGACGGCCCTGCCGCGGCCGGCGGGCTTCGCTACTGCATCAACTCAGCGGCCCTGCGGTTCGTCCCCCTCGACGACCTGGAGCGCGAGGGCTACGGGGAGTTCCGCAAGCTGTTCGACGACGCCGACGAAGGAGTACGACGATGACCACGACGCAGAAGGCGATCCTCGCCGGGGGCTGCTTCTGGGGAATGCAGGATCTGATCCGCAAACTCCCCGGGGTGGTCTCCACCCGGGTCGGCTACACCGGCGGCGACGTGCCCAACGCGACCTACCGCGACCACGGCACCCACGCCGAGGCCATCGAGATCGTCTACGACCCCAGCCGGACCACCTTCCGCGACCTGCTGGAGTTCTTCTTCCAGATCCACGACCCCACCACCCTCGACCGCCAGGGCAACGACATCGGCACCAGCTACCGCTCGGCCGTCTTCTACCTCGACCAGGAGCAGAAGCGCGTCGCCGAGGACACCATCGCCGACGTGGACGCCTCGGGCCTGTGGCCCGGCAAGGTCGTCACCGAGGTGAGCGCCGCCGGGCCGTTCTGGGAGGCCGAGCCGGAGCACCAAGACTACCTGGAGCGCTATCCCAACGGCTACACCTGCCACTTCGTCCGCCCCGGCTGGAAGCTCCCCCACCGGGACGCCCGGACCGTCGGCTGACCTGAGACCGCCACACGCGTGCATCTCGTCGCGCGTGTGGCGGCCCGGTTTCCCCGGGCGGCGGTACGCCCCAGGATGGGCGCCGGACGGTTGGCGGTTCGCGCGGGCATCGCGGCATTCGAGTCGCGCTCCTGGCAGGCGGAATCACCCGGATTCGGGAGAGTGGCGAGCTCGTGGCGGATGCCGATCCTGAAAGGCTCGCGACCAGCCTGATGGCCGCGCTACAGGGTGGTCTGCTTCTCGCTCGCACCACCCGCGACGTGCGGCGGTTGGAGATGGCCCCGGACATGGCCCTCGGCTACGTCCGCGCACACGCCGTCACGCTGTGAGGAATGACTTCACGTGGTCAAGCGCCATGTCGAGGGCGATCTCCATGGGCTTGATGTCACGCGCGGTCTCAGCGAGGAGGTATCCGCCTTGCAAGGCGGCCATCAAGCCCGTGGCAAGTTTCTCCGGGTCGGCGTCCGGCTTGAGCACCCCGCTGTCCCGCATCCGCCGCAGGCCGGCGGCGAGCAGCCCTTCCCATTCCACGAACGACTCGGCGAGCGTGGCGCGGGCCTGGTCGTCCTGGTCGGCGAGCTCGCTGGCCAGCGAGCCGAGTGCGCAGCCGTAGGCGCCGTTCTGCAACGCGTTCCGCTGCACCAGCGCGTCGCGCCAGCGGACCAGACCGCGGAACGACTTCAAGCGCTGAAGGTTGCCGCGTTCACGCTCGAGGACCTGCGCGGCGCGCGCCGCGACGACGGCGCGGACCAGTTCATCCTTGTCCGGGAAGTGGTTGTAGAGTTGGGATTTGCTGGTGTTGCTAGCGGCCCGGACGTCGTCCAGCGTGGTCGCGTTCACGCCTTTCATGTACATCAGCTCGACAGCGGCCGCCACGATGCGCGCGCGGGTGGCGGTCCCACGTGGCGTCAGCCTCCGCCCCGGCTGTGCAATCTCCGGCCTGCTCACAGTCCTCAGGCTACCCTGTCTGATCACAGCCGCCGCACGGACCAAATGGTCCCGCTCGGCCACGGGTCTGCTTCCGGACGGTCGATTCCGTGAGGTTGGTGTTGATGATCGCGGGCGATGAGCGATCGCTTGCTGGTCGGGCCGGTGGCCCAGTTGTGCCAGATGCCTGCGGTCATGGCCAGCGGGCGTTGCGCGGCACTGATCGCCTATAGCCACTGACCCGACTCAGGACTTAGAGCTCGCGCGGACAGGCGGCTTGACGCCGCCCGTACCGGGATGCCGAGCAGACCGTTAGCGAGCTGAGTGTCAGAGGGGTCTGGCAAGGTGCCGGTATGTCAATTCACTCTCCCTTGATCTCCAGTCTGCCTGCGTCCTGCGGTCACATCATTGATTTCGACCTCGTCACCCTTGACGGTCGGCTGATCCTCGTCGGCAGCCCCGACAGGGACCGGCTTGCGTGCACCTGGGATCCGGCGAGCGACCGCTGGACACAGTACGAGCTTGACGCCCCGGATGAGGAATTCCCCCACACGGAGCTCACTTCGCTCGGTGCCGCAGTGGTCGACGGCCGGATCGTGATCGGCGGCGGAGGTGACCACCAAGGCTTCGTCATGTGGGACCTGGAGACGGGCAAGGTACGGCTGAGCGAATGGCAGGGCAGCGTGGGCTCGGTGGTCAGGGCCGACTTCGGTGACCGTTCGAGGTTGCTCGTGGGATTCGTCGGCATGTGGGGCGTGCAGTTGTGGGACCCGTCCGATGCCGAGCCGGAGGACTGGCATGACGACGATGGCGACCTTGACGACGAGGACGATTCGGTGACAGAGCCGGAGCAGCCCTCGCTTGACGATTCTCTCGTGGACATTGAGGAGCTGGAATGCCAGTCGGGCGCCAGTAGCGCTGCCGCGGCGGGACTGTGGGCAGGCCGGCCGGTCGTGGTGGCCGGTGGCCGGAACGGTGGCGTGCTGGTGTGGGATATCGAGGAAGGGCGGCCCCTTGCCCAATTTGACGACCTCGACGAGGAGCTCACCGAGTTCGCGCTGGCCTCGGTGGACGGTCGCGTGCGGGCGGTCGCAGCGGGCGGGCAGAGCGTGGTGCTGGGAGATCTCGAATCCAGCGAATGGGGCGAACCCCTCACCGCGCCCGGAGGTGAAATCAGCTGCTTGACCGCCGGCACCGTGCACGGTCGTCCGTTCGCCGTCACCGGGGCGAGGGACGGCACCATCTGTGTGTGGGACCTGGCTGGGCGCCGGTTGCTGGGCCAGCCGCTCCGGGGGCACAGCAGCGAGGTATTCGGGGTGCGGGTAGCCGATCTCGACAGCCGCCCCGTGATCATAAGTAGTGCGCACTGCGACTCAGTCCACCTCTGGGAATTTCCGTTGTAGAGGTCATTCAAGAAGTCTGTGTGGTCATGGTCGGCGGTTCGGGCGTTCGTCCCAGCGGTGGGTTGTCCACGCCCGTCGTATCAGGCTGCGCACGGTGATGATCGCGTCGGCGAGGTCGAAGAGGGCGTCGATCACGGTGGCGCGGCGCTCGTAGCAACGGGCGATGCGGTGAGAGGCGTTCTGCCAGGCGTGCGTGCGTTCGACGTGCCAACGCTGACTGGCTTGGATCCGTGCTTTCTCGCCTTTGTGTGCGATGCGGCCGTGGAGGCCGCGTTCGTCGAGCAGAGTGCGGGTTTTGCCCAAGTCGTAGCCGGCGTCCAGGTGCACCGTGACGCCGCCGGGTAACGGCCCGAGGTCGTCCAGGCAGTCAAGGGTAGGGCCGAGCAGTGAGGAGTCGTGACGGTTGGCGCCGGCCAGCACGCCCAGCGGAATGCCGTAGCCTGCCGTCATGCCCGAGAGCTTCAGCCCCTGCTTGCCGCGGGCGGCCGGTGAGCGTCCGGCGACCTCGCAACCCCCGGGCGCCTTCGTGATCGCTCCGTCGACGGCGATCTGGTCGCGGCCGGTGCGGTGGCGGAGGCCCGGCGCCTCATCGCCGTCAACCTGCTCGACCCGCCGTGCTCGTGCGTCGCCACCTGGTACGGGCTGCTCGGTGAGATGTTGCTCGCGAACGGGCAGACGGCTGAGGCCGCCGTGGCTCTGGACCAGGCCGACCAGTACCTGGACACCTACGGCCAGCGTTACCCGGAAGGCCTGCTCCTCCTGCTGCGAGCGCGGCTGCTGCATGCTCTCGGCGAGCCCGTCGAGGTGGTTCGGGCCGCCGCGGAGAAGGCCCGGCAACTGTCCACCGAACGTGAGGCTCATCTGTTCACCCGCCGCGCCGAGACGTTCCTGGCAAGCTCGGTGAGGAGCCGGCCGGCGGCTGACCGACTGCCCCTGATGCCGCGGGTGAAGCCGAGGTAGTTCTCGATACGTGAGCTCGTGGCGGCCTGCCCGCCGGCCCCGGCGGCGTCGAACAGGACCGTCACGAGTCCCTCCGATGCCCCGTAGACGGCGGCCGCCAATCCCGCGCCTATCACCACCAGGTCGACGTCGTGTGTGGCCGCGTCGTAGGAGAAACCGATTGCTTCAGCGATGTCGCCTGGCGTGGCCCGGCGCAGCACGCGCTCGGAGACCGCCGCGGCCGGGAGGTCCTCGAGTGCCAGGCCGTGCGCCGCCATCAGGATCTGGCCGGCCATGGATCCGGCGTCCAGCGGCATGTGAGGCGACCGCAGCCGGGCAGCGAAGGTCCGCAGCGCTAGGTCTGCACCCGGCCTGCCTGGCCATCCGGGCCGCCGAGACGTTCATCGCGCACTCGGTGTGCGCCGACGGCGTCCCGTTCCAGGTCATCGTCAAGCACGGCCGGTGTGCACGTGACTGCGGACGGCATCAAGCCCGCGTGCGGGACGCTCATCCCCGCCCAGGCCACGCTGATCCGCCAGTCGCCCGCGTGGTGTCGCACATCAACCTGCTACCCGGCCATCCACCACTCCTGCCAAAGCGAGCACACGTACTGCGTCGTACACACTCGCATCCTCTTGACGTCCCGATCCAAGCCTGCGGTTCTGGAGCTGTTCGCCCCCCAAGTCGAGAGCAGGCCTACGGAGCCGTCGAAGAACTCGTACTCAAGAGTGATCACGGTATGGCTCCCGTTCCAGACCCAGACCCAGGCCTCGGCCCCGTTGCCGGGCTCATTGTCGAAAGCACCCGCGGCGTCGAACCAGTACACCGCGACTTCGTCCGCCGAAGCGGGCTGCGCGGTGAGATTCACACCCGTGAGTGCCACGGTCGTCGCGACGACTGCCGCTCTGGCGAAGCTCTTCAGACCCATCTTGTTCTGCCTTCCCTTTTTGACTTCGCTTCCTTGTGCGTTCCGCGCCGGCGGGGACACCGGGACGACCCGCGCTCTGCGGGCGTGACCAGGTCGGGTTCACCCCCGAACGCCGGCAGATGTCCACAGCCTGTTCCGGGTGCGGCCTTGGCGGCATCCGGGTAAGCCCCAGCCGAGTCCCCTGGGTTCACCCGGCCAATCTCCTTGGGCCTACCCCTGCGGCATCCTGGTGGGCCCCAGTGACTCCAGTGGCACTTTGCGATCATGATTGAGATCTGCGCTGGTGGTGCGGTGCCGGGGCGTGTGGCGGCAGGACCACCGGAGCTTCACGAGGACCCGGAACAGCCGATCCAGTAAAGCCGGATCACCGGACGAGACCTCTGCCGCCGCCACTGACCTGGCGGAATTCCTTGCGGGAGGTCCGGTGAGACCGGCCGGGAACCCCCAGGGACTGTCCTAGGGCTCACCCGGATGCCGCCAGGACCACAGCCCGGGCAAGCTGTGGAACGTCCACGGAGTTCGGGAAATCCGGCTCCGCAACAAAGGACAGGATTGCCGGTACAAAGTCAGATGGGAAGGAGCGGGATGAGCCCGAAAAGCTTTGCCAGAACGGCTGTTGTCGCGGCGGCTCTGGCCCTTACGGGTGTGAGTCTTTCCGCGCAACCTGCTTCGGCGGATCAAGTTGTCCTGGACTTCCTGGGTGCCCAGGGCGCCTTCGACAACAACCCGGGCAACGGGGCGGAAAGCTGGGTCTGGATCTGGTCTGGCACCAGTGGCGCCGCCGGCATTGAGTACCGGTTCTATGACAATACCTCCGGATACCTGGAGGTTATTGGACACCACACGTCCGCCACCAGGTTCTTGGATCGAGACGTCTGGAGAATACGACTTTGCGTCGGCAGCGACCGCGTGAAGAAGACTTGTTCAGCCTGGACCTGACGCAGGGTCTCTGGGAACCGCACAAGAAACGAAGCCCGATAGAAGGTAGAGCAAATGGGACTGAAAGGCTTAGTCACAGCGACTGCTGTCGTGACGACGGCTCTTACCGGCCTGACTCTCGCCGCGCAACCTGCTTCGGCGGCTCAAGTCGTCCTGGATTATCAGGGTGCCCAGGGCGCCTTCGACAACAACCCGGCCAACGGGGCCGAAAGCTGGCTCTGGCTCTGGTCTGGCTCCAATTTTTCAGCTGCCCTCGAATACCAGTACTATAATGGTCCGATCTACCGGATGCAGATAGGGTCGAACGCCTCTGCCGTCAGACACCTGGATAGCGACATCTGGAGAATACGACTCTGTGTTTGGGGTCACCCGTGCTCGCCCTGGACCTGAAGGAGGGAGACGGGATCGTAGAGGGTCAGCGTCCGCGAGAGCAATCAAGCCTTCTCAGAGATCTCTGAGAAGGCTTGATCATGTTGTCTCGGGGGCAACACGGCGAACCGTCGCCGTTGTGATCAGCCGAAGATGATCGAACGCGGTCAGCCGGACGTGGTCACCCACCTGATCGGCACCAACGGCGCCCACGCCGGCTCCAGTGACAAGGCCAGGTCGACGATCGGCTGGTGCCGGGAGAACCTCGCCGTCCGGTGGCGCCGGACTATCTGACCGCGCCTGTTATTGTCGCTGGTCCGCGTGGCGAAGCGCCCCGGTCATGGGCTCGCCTCGTCGGCGTAGCGGCTCAGGCGCCGCGCGGCCTTCTCCAGGTCGGCGGCGGCCGCCGCGCAGGCGGCCAGGTGGGCGGTCACCGATGCGTGCAGCCAATGCGGTGCCCCGCCGCCGGCCTTCAGCCCTGCCTCGATCGCGCGCAGGCGCTCGGCGCAGGCAGCAAGAGCGCGGGCGTCCGATCGCAGGACTTCGGCGTGAGCGATGATCGCGGCGATCTGGGCGGACATGACTCCTCCGTCAGGCGTGCGGCACCGGGACGGCGGCATCCCGGAGCGTCTGGCGGGTGCTGGCCGACAGGCACAGCAGTGGGCGGGCGCCGTCGAGCGCCAGCTCGCGGAGCGGGTCGGCCAGCGGGTGGGTCGACTGCGGCTCGATGACCAGCCGAAGTGACGGCGCCGCGTGCAGCCGGGCCTGCCCGCGGGCCCGGACGCAGGACCGCAGCACGGCACCGGCCTCGTGTGTGTAGCCGACCAGGCCGGGATCGCTCAGAGGCAGTCCCGGACCGAGTCGTCCACGCAGAGTGAGGAGCTGGCCGGCGGCGACGTGGGCGGACCGGGTGCCGAGCCGGAGTTCCAGGGGCGTCAGGTACGTTTCGCCGCCCCACAGTCGCGGGCCGAGGGCGCGGACGATCGTGGTGTCGACTGCGGAGCCGACGAGGAAGCTGCCGGAGCGGCGCAGGTCCGCCGCCCGCAGCAGATCAGGCCAGACGGAAAGGCAGGAGCGTCGCCTCAGCAGGTCGGACCGGACGGGAGAACGGGAGCGTCGGCGGAACGGGCCGGGCACGACGATGCCGACATGCAACTCCCCATAGCCGCCCGCACTGGTGTGCCGGTTCCGGGCTGCGTGCACGGCGACCAGGGCACGGCCCGCCACCTGGAGGGCGGGACCGAGCCCCGTACCCTCCAGCAGGCCGGCCGCCGCTGTCGGGCGCGCGGCGAAGTACGCCGTGAGCGCGTTGCCGTCGCGGCACCTGATCGGCAGTTCGACGGTTCCCTCGGGACCGTCCACGGCGCGGGTGGGCACGGTCAGGAAGGGGGACTCCTCCGGCTCGGGCGGGTGGTCGAACAGCAGGTATGCCTGGGAACGCACGACCTGCCCCCGGAACGGCGTAAGCCGCTCCTCGATGAGATCGCGAGCCTCGGGCAGATCGTCGGCGATGTTGGCGAGATAATGCTCGATGCTGTGGCAGTGCGGGAACAGGTGAGTGGAATCGCCGTAATCGACCACGTACCAGTCGGGGTGCAGGTCGAAGCAGGCACCGGCGCCCTGCCCGTCGAGGGTGGGAATGATGTCGTGCTGGTTGGTGACGCTGGCCACCCAGGTGCGCGGGTCGGCGGGGCGTTTGAAGTCGACGGGCGAGCCGACGGCGATGGCGTGGGTGATCGTGTGGCGGGTGCAGAAGTCGGGGTCCTGCGCCAGGTTCATGATCGCCGCCCCGCCCGCGCTGTGTCCGACGAGCGCCAGCTCGGCGCTTGGCGGCAGCCCGTAGTCGGCGACGGCCTCGGCCAGGGCGCGGCTGTAGGGGCTGCTGGCCAGGACGGCGCTGCTGAACGCGCCGAGCAGGTCCTGGGGCGATTCACCGTCGGGACGTCCCACCCGCATGCCCGGTGCCTGGAGGATGTGGCGGATCACACCGTCGGGTCCTTCGACGCTCTGGATGAGGGCCCGCCCCGTGGTGCCGATCGCGCTGATGTTGCCCAGGAAGCCGAGCAGCGACCCCCGTGTGCACAGCCGGGCCGACTCGGCCGCGGTCAGCTCGATCCGGCGCGCGGCGCCCTCCCCGGTGTCGAGGACGGCGATGGCCCTGTTGCTCATGCCGGTGACTGGATCGGCGGTGGCGAAGCCCTTTCCCGTAGCGATGAGCCAGGCGGTGGCGTCGTTGAGCGGGTTCTCGTCCAGCAGCGCGCGCAGCGCGAGCACCTCGCCGAAGACCGGGGCGAGCTGGCTCAGCGCGTGCACCGCACCGCGGTCCTTGAGCAGGGCGCGCAGGGCCCGGACGGCCTCCAGATCGCGGTCGGCGGCGGCCGCGTCGATGAGCCGGGCGAGCATGGGGTCCCCGGTGAGCTCGGGGTGAGCGACCGCCACGGCTGCCACGCGCAACCGCAGCGACGTGGCCAGCACACGTACGGCCAGACTCTCGGCCCCCAGCATGGCACCGGCCTTGACGGCCGCGGTGGCCAGCCGGCCACCGGTGAACGCGCACCCGAGGCCCTGACCGTTCGTCGTGGCCCGTAGCAGCGCTCGGTAGGTGTGCCTGGCCGCCGAGGGAGCGTACGGCAGGGCGCGCAGCAGCGCGTCGTCGGAGAGCGCGGCCGTGGCGTGAGCCGCCGCGTCCTGGATCGTGAGCGCGATGTCCACCAGCTCGCGGGCCGCGGCGCGCAGCGACCTGGCGGCCGGATCGTTCTCCGCGGTCATGACCGGGTCCGCCGGGACATGCTGACGAGGCGGGGGCTCGGGTCCTCCGGCGTGTTGCGGCGCAGCACGTCCGACAGCGTGTGCGTGGCCGCGATGACCCGCACGCCCTCCGGGGAGAACGTGGCGGCGTTGAAGATCCGCGGAGCCAGCAGCGGGTTGGTGAGCGCCTGGGAGAAGGCGTCGATAGCGATGATCTTGGTCAGCAGCGGAGGCAGGATCGCGGTGGGGGATCCGGGTTCCTCGGCGAACAGCCCGACGTACAGGTCGACGTCGTCCACGTCGCGGTAGAGCTCGCGCAGCGCGCCGGTGACCCGCCGATCGCTGGAGATGTGCTCGAAGGCACGCACTCTGGGGAAGCGGCAGTGCTCGCGGTAGCTGTTGTACGGGGCCAGGTCGAGCGCCCGGGAGTCGGCGATGCTGGCCACGTCGATCTCCCGCAGGACGGGGTCGGTGTTGAACAGGCCGATGCGGCCGGCCTGCTGGCGGGAGGCGTCCTCGAAGAGCCGCCCGAGGCCGGGGCCGGGGATCAGCGCGCTGCCGAAAAAGGTCTGGGCCATCGGCAGGTCACGCCCGCCCACCGACAGGTGGGACGGGATCAGGCTGTGCCAGCGGTAGACGAGGTTGAACTCCACCGAGGCCCAGTTCTGCCGGTGCCAGGGCGCGTGGGCGAGCATCGCCGACAGCCGCGGGTCCAGGGTGAACCGGAAGTGGTAGGGGGTGATGTGGTTGATGTACTCCTCGACGACCAGTTTGATCAGCAGCACGATGAGGATGTTGCGGGCCGTCTGGAACAGCCGCTCGTCGTCCCAGCGCGGATGTTCCCGGGCGAGCTGCCGGGCCACCCTGTTGTGCTCGCGCAGGAACAGCACCGTGAGCATGGTGAAGCCGATTTGGCCGTTGCCGCGGTCGCTGCCGGTGGCGAACAGCGTGTCGCGTTGCGCGTCGGTGAGCTGGTCGAAGCGGATGACGCTCAGCGGGGCGAACTCCGGCTTGATCTTGCCGTTCTCGCACAGGTAGGGCGGGAACTCGCCGCCGTTGATGAGCTGGCTCTTGAGCAGCCCGCCGTCGAACGTGCGCAGTGCGGCCGTCGCCGCCTCGTCGAGGCCGTACACCTGGTTCAGGTCGATGTGATGGTTGGAGCTGTTCTTGCGCGGGTCGCGCGGGATGTTGGTGTCGCCGCGCAGGAAACCGTCGGTGAACCATTGGGCGAAGTACGCGAAAAGCACCGTGGAGCGCGGGCAGGGGATCATGGAGTCGCCGCGGGTGAACAGGCCGCCGGCACTCTCGGGAGTGGGACGGGCCCCCTCGTCGACGGGCGCCGGAGGCAGGTGCCTGCCGCTGTAGGTGCGGTCGGTCAAGGAGGCCCACGAGGTGTAGTCGGCCATGGTGCTCAACGGCTCGGGACGCGGCGGCATCTCCCGGATCGCATGGTCGATCAGCGAGGCGTTGATCCGGCGCCGGACCGGCCGGCTTCTCTGTACGAGGTCCCAGAGCGGTCGGCCGTTGGTCAGGGCCAGGAACCTGAGCCGGTTGGCGAGACCATCCGTGGCGATGCTGCGTGCTCGGCTCGCCGCCATCGTCAGCCCTCCCGCCGGTCGATGCCGGGCCGCCCTTCGGCGCCGAGCCCTTCGGCCGGGACCCGACCCTCGGCGCCGAGCCCGAGGGCGAAGCGGTCGGGGAAGATCCCGAGTGTCCGCTCGACGCGGCCCGCCGGTGGCGGGAGCGGACGCACGCCGGGACGCAGCAGCAGGCGGCGTACGGTCTCGGCGATCACCGCGCCGGCCAGGTGCACGCCGAGGCAGGAGTGATGGCCGGAGCCGAAGAACAGCTGATGGTGGCGAGGGCGGTCGAGGCGGAACTCGTCGGGCTCCGGCACCACGGCCGCGTCGAACATGGCCGAGGCCGGTGCCGCGAGCACGAACGTGCCCGCGGGGATCACCGTGCTGCGCGGCGTGCCCGCGGCCAGGACATGGTCACGCTCGCACAGCCGGGGAAGCAGCTTGAAGAACGGGCTGAACCGCAGTGCCTCCCAGACGTACGGATCGAACCGTTCGGGGTCTCCGGCGACGGCCGCGGCCTCCGCGAGAACCCGCGGGTGCAGCAGGAACTGCTCGACCGCCTCGACCATGGCCCCCGGCGCGCTCTCCACGAAGCCCAGCGGCAGTCCGGCCATGTTGATCACGATGCGGTCGTCGGTCACGTCGGCCCTGGCGGGCAGGGAGGAGCGGACGAGGCGGGTGAAGACGTCGTCGGGGAGGTCCCGTCCGGCCCGGAGTGTGGCCCGGTGCTCGGCGAGGCGGTCGCGCAGGTATCCGACCAGCTCGGTGCCCGCTCTGACGGACGCGGCCTGGATGTCCGGATCTCCGAGGAAGTTGGCGAAGCCGTCGGCGACGATGGCCCGCGTCCACCGGCCCAGCGTCTGCGGATCGGGGCCGGGAACGCCGAAATACCGCGCGCACACGCCGAGGGCGACAGGGCGGAACAGCCCGTGGACCGCTTCGAGGCGTCCGCCGGGCCAGGCGGCGTCGAGCAGTTCGTCGGCGAGGCGGCCGGCCAGCTCGCGCACGTCGGCCGCGTCCCGCGGGTCGAGCATGAGCTGCATCAGGCCCTTTTCCCGCCAGTTCATCGGCGTGGCGTCCCTGCCCAGCATGAACGGGGCGCCCAGCGCGGCGTCGAGGCGAGGGCCGAAGGCACGTACCGAGAAGACCTGCTCGTGGGAGAGCACCTCGGTGACGTCGGCGAAGCGGGTCACGACCGTGAAGGCGGGTGTGACGAAGATGGGGCGTCGCTCGCGCAACTCGGCGAACAGGCTCCGCCAGCCGGTACGCATCCACTCCCGGACCAGGCTGCACGCGGACATCGGATCCCGGGCCAGCGCCTCGTCGTATCTCTCCAGATGGCCGCTCGTGGTCGCCTGATCGACAGCACCCATTTCGTGGACCTTCCGCCTGATGCCGGAGCGCACAACGATGATCACGCTGTGCAATCACAATCTAGGGAGGCGCCACACCTTTTCTTCATGACAACAGAGTGCATTGTTTTACTTCCCCACAGTAATTACTCCGTGACTGTAAGGACATTGCCGCACTCCAGGGGCCTGGCCGTTGAATAGGGAGCCTGTCGCCCTGTACCGCTCATGGGAGGAAACGTGATGTCATCACCCATGCCGCAGCCGGGCTCGGTGGAGACGGTGACGGTTACCACCGGCCGCCGCACCGCCTATCTGGTCGTCCTGGTCGTCCTCCCCGTGTTGCTGCTGGCCCTCGCGGTGCCGGCCGCCTGGGGCTGGGGCATCGACCTCCGCGACCTGGTCATCGCGGTCGCGATGTACCTGGTGAGCATCTTCGGGATCGCCATCGGCTACCACCGCCTCTTCACCCACCGCGCCTTCAAGGCCAACCGGGCGCTACGGATCGCGCTCATGCTGGCCGGCGGCATGGCCGTCGAGGGCCCCCTCACGCTGTGGGCCGCCGAGCATCGCCGCCACCACAAGTACGCCGACCGCGAAGGTGACCCGCACTCGCCGTGGCGCTACGGCGACAGCGGCCTGGCACTGCTGCGCGGCATGCTGCACGCCCACGTCGGCTGGTTCTACACGGCCCATCACCGCTCCAGCCGCCGGCACTGGGTGCCGGACCTGCTGGCCGACCCGGACGTGCGGCGTTTCGACGCCGCCTACCCGGCGGTCGTTCTCATGTCGTTCGCGCTCCCGGCCGCCGCCGGGGGGCTGTGGTCGATGTCGTGGTCGGGCACGTGGAGCGCGCTCCTGTGGGGCGGTCTGGTCCGCTACGCCGTGGTGCACCACGTCACGTGGTCGGTGAACTCGATCGCCCACACCTTCGGCGACCGCCCGTTCCGCACCCGGGACCGTTCGTCCAACGTCTGGTGGGTGGCGATGCTGACGCTCGGCGAAGGCTGGCACAACTGGCACCATGTGGAGCCGACCTGCGCCCGGCACGGAGTGCTCAAGGGCCAGTTCGACCCCAGCGCGCGGCTGATCCGCTGGTTCGAGCGGGCGGGCTGGGCTCACGGCGTACGCTGGCCGAACCCCGACCGTCTGACGACCCACCGCACCGACCACAGTCCCGACCACAGCCCCGACAACGGTGCCGACTCCCTGCGATGACACGGCGAGCCTGCCGCCCATGGGTGTTTTCCCGCTGAGGACACCCCCAACTCACGACCTGGGCCGCGTTCCTGCGCAGCCAGGCGGGCGCCCTGCCGGTGTGCGATTTCTTCGAGATCCGCTCCCTCGTCGGCGCCCGCCTGCATGTTGTCGCGGTCATCGAGCACGCCACCCGCCGCGTCCGCGTCCTCGGCGTCCCGATCCACCCCACCGGCCTGTGGGTCACCCGGCTCGGCCGTACCTCGCCATGGACTCGCAGGATGTGGGCACCGCGGCCGCGTTCCTCATCCGTGGTCGGGACGCCAAGTTCACCGCGGCCGCCTGCCCGCTTCAGGTCCGCCACCGTTGCACGGACGCTCTCCGGTAGAGGCCCTCGAAGGTGATGGGGTGGCGGGACTCTGCCCGTCGGCCCGGGGGCGGGCCGGCGGCGGCGCGGTGGCCCCGCAGGTCAGGGCCTGCGCCGCGATTCCCGCGTGGAAGGTCAGGGCTTGCGCCCGATTCCCGCGTAGAAGAAGGCGTCCGCGTCCGTTATCCCGGAGTCGCCGTCGGGGCGCCAGCGGTGTGTGGCGGTCAGGCCGGGTTCGATCAGTTCGGTGCCTTCGAAGAAGCGCTCGATCTCCGCTCTGGTGCGGATCTGTGCCGGGGTGCCGCTCTGCCGGTAGACCGCCACGGCGTCGTGGGCGGCCGGGTTGAAGTCTGGTGTGGCATGTGAGAGCACGAGGAAACTGCCAGGTGCGAGCCGTTCGACCATGGCCCTCACGATTTCCTGTGGCTTGTCCTCGTCCGGGAGGAAGTGTGTCACTGCGAGGAGGGACAGGGCGACAGGTTCGTCCAGGTCGACGGTCCGGCGGAGGAGGGGGTCGTCGAGGACGGAGTCGTGACGCAGGTCGGCGTGCACGTAGGTGGTGCTGCCCTGCGGGCCGCCGAGCGTCAGGGCGTCGGTGTAGGCCAGCACCGTCGGGTCGTTGTCCGCGTAGACGACGCGGGCGTCGGGTGCCACCGCCTGGGCCACCTGGTGCAGGTTGGGTTCGGTGGGGATGCCGGTGCCGATGTCGATGAACTGGCGTATGCCGTACTCGGAGGCGAGGGTTCGGGTGGCGCGGTGCATGAAGTCGCGGTTGGCCCGTGCGCCGGTGACGATGAAGGGGAAGACCCTCTTCACCTTCTCGGCGGCCTCCTGGTCGACGGGGTACCAGTGGGTGCCGCCGAGGTAGTAGTCGTACATGCGGGCGGAGTGTGCCCGGGTGGTGTCGATCTGCGGGGGTTGCTGGCCGGGACCGTTCCTCGCGTGGTTTCCGTTCTTTCGGCCGTGGGCTGAGGTGGGTGGCAGGGCCCCGGGTCCGGACGTCCGGTGTACGACCAGGACTCGGCAGGTGAGGTGGAGGTTGAAGTTATCAGAGGTGCGCATGGGCGCTGAAGGGTCGCGGGCAGCGTGAGCAGCAGGGCCAGAACGCCACGGTGAGCAGAGCCGCGGCGAGTGCTGCCGCGGCGAGTCCCCAGCGCCAGCCGGCCAGGTCGGTGACGAAGCTGGGGAGCAGCCGTCCGGCCGGTCCGCCGATCGTGTTGCCGGCGAGGTATCGGCCCCCGGCGCCGCCGAGTGCCTCGGGGTGGACCTCCTCGGGCCCATCGTGAAAAGCCGCCGCGGGGTGTCCGGCGGCACCTGTCCCACCGCGTGACGGAGACGCCACCAGGCCTTGAGCGTCTTCCAGACCAGACACAGCGGATATGCGGCTCCCGCGAGCCTGATGACGGTCAGCGGCTCGGGGACCGCGGCGAACAGCACCGCCAATCCGAGGTTGGCCCCCACGCGACAGGTAATGCGAATGACCTGTCATATCCAGATCACGGGCACCGCCGTGATCACGACGGCACTCCTCAGCGGACCGGGCAACTGGGCCGGTAATGCTCGTCGGTGTACTGCTGCCACTCCTCAGGGGTGAATGGCCGGACCGCGATGCCGCACACCGCCTGCAGGAGGCCGTCGGGATCGTACGGCAACGCCACGTCCCAGATCCGCACCGTGCCCGCCATATCCCAGTGTGTCGCGGCGTCGGGCGGCCTGTTCGAGGGGCATGTCGGCCACCGCGTCGAACGCCGCGCTGTCGTCTGACGACCGAGGTCGAGGTGATCTAGCCGGAGCGCCCGGTGAGGCCGTCGAGCCTGGCGAAGGACTCCTCGACCAGTTCCGGCAGACTCGCGG
Source organism: Nonomuraea sp. B12E4 (assembly GCF_039871825.1). Lineage (NCBI taxonomy): Bacteria > Bacillati > Actinomycetota > Actinomycetes > Streptosporangiales > Streptosporangiaceae > Nonomuraea > Nonomuraea sp. B12E4. Next base: position 34,928 of record NZ_JBDPME010000048.1, read on the forward strand.
GATCGTCGGCGGTCTGCATGGCCGTGTAGAGGCAGGCCAGTGACAGCTGTGTGGCCAGTGTCGCCGCCATGGGCGTGGCCCCGTGCTCGGCCAGTACGTCGACGATCAAGGTGGCCTCCTGTTGCTGCTTCAGCAGCAGTCGCGCCATCAGCTCGGGGTGGCGCCGCAGCAGCCTGGCGTGCACCGCCGACCGCTGCGGCGTGGCCGTCCACCCGGTCAGACCCTCCCGCGTGGCCGCCCTGATCGCGTCGAGCGCGTCGGCCAGCGAGTCGCCGATCGGGGCGCGCCGTTCGGCCTCCCGCCGCAGCGTGCCGATCAGGGCCGCGATGGTCCGCTCGTCGTCGGCGAAGACGACCTCCTGCTTGTCTCCGAAGTAGCGGAAGAACGTGGTGCGCCCGACCTCGGCGCGCTCCGCGATCTGAGTCACCGTCACGTCATCGAACCCGTGCTCACCGAACAGCTCGTAGGCGGCCGTGATGATGGCGTTACGCGCCCGCTGCCGCTTGCGTTCCTGGAGTGATTCGGCCGGCATGCGTTCAGTCTATCCCGATGGAACTCGATACGTTATGGTACTCAGTACCTAATGGTATCTGGTTCTGGAGGAGAGGTGCTCAAGATCGGCTTGCTGGGCGCCGCCGCCATCGCGCCCGCCGCACTCCTTCGGCCCGCCAGGCGGGTGCCGGGTGTGCGGGTGGTCGCCGTGGCGGCCCGGGAACGGTTGCGGGCGCAGCGGTTCGCAGCCCGGCACGGCATCGGCGCCGTACACGACTCCTATGCCGACCTGTCAGGCCCATCGTGACGACGGCGTCCTGGGAGCCGGTGAGCACCATCGACGACATCTACCGGGCGGCCGGGCTGCCGCCCCGAGGCAACGGAGGCTGATTCATGGACGAGCAGTCACGGGACAGCGGGGTGTCGCGCCGCGGCTTCCTGCTGACCTCGACCGCGGTAGCGGCGCTCGCCGCCACCGCAGAGCACCCACGGCCGGTTGCGGCCGCCACCGCGACGGGCGCCGAGGTCGTTGAGGTCGCGCTGGAGGTGAATGGGAAGGCGCGCACGCTCAGCCTCGACCCGCGCGTCACGCTGCTGGACGCGCTGCGCGAGCGGCTGGATCTCACTGGCACGAAGAAAGGGTGCGACCGCGGCCAGTGCGGGGCGTGCACCGTGCACGTGGACGGTCGCCGGGTGCTGTCATGTCTCACACTCGCGGCCGGGGTCGGTGGCAAGGCCGTGACCACCGTCGAAGGGCTGGCTGACGGAGACCGGCTGCATCCGGTCCAGCTTGCGTTTGTGGAGTGCGACGGGCTTCAATGCGGGTTCTGCACCCCGGGGCAGGTCATGTCGGCCGTCGCGCTGATCGAGGAGGGGCACGCGGGGTCGGAGGCCGAGATCCGGGAGTACATGTCCGGAAATATCTGTCGTTGCGGTGCATACCAGCAGATTGTGCAAGCGGTGCGGATGGCGAAGGAGGGGGCGTGATGCGGCCGTACACGTTCGCCGCCGCGCGCAGCGTGAGCGAGGCGTTGGAGCAGGCACGCGACGGATCCGCCTACCTGGCGGGCGGGACGACGCTGGTCGACTTGATGAAGCTGGAGGTCATCAGCCCTGCGCACGTGGTGGACATCACGGCTGTGCCGCTGCGCGGCATCCGGGCCGACGCGGTGGGTCTGTCCATCGGGGCCATGGAGTGCATGGCCGACGTGGCTGGGCACGACCTGGTCGCGGGCCCGTACCCGATGCTGGCCGAGGCGCTGCGGCAGAGCGCCTCCCCGCAGATCAGGAACATGGCCACCATCGGCGGCAACCTGCTGCAGCGCACCCGCTGCGGGTACTTCCGCGACCCGCACACCACGTGCAACAAGCGCTCGCCCGGCTCGGGCTGTTCCGCCATCGACGGTCACAACCGCTCGCACGCCATCCTGGGCACCAGCGACGCCTGCGTCGCCACTCATCCCAGTGACCTTGCCGTCGCACTCACCGCGCTCGACGCCCGTCTGTCGCTGCGCGGCGCCGGCGGCGAGCGCTCGCTGCGGCTGGCCGACTTCTACCGGCTGCCCGCCGGCACGCCCCACCTGGAGAACGAGTTACGGCCAGGTGAGTTGATCACGGGCGTGACCGTGCCCGCGCTGCCGTGGGCGCGCAGGTCCACCTACGTCAAGGTGCGCGACCGGCAGTCGTACGAGTTCGCCCTGGCCTCCGTCGCCGTCGCGGTGAACGTGAGGGGCGGCGTGATCGGCGAGGCCCGCGTCGCGGCGGGTGGTGTGGGCACCAAACCCTGGCGGCTGCCCGCCGTCGAGCAGGCGCTAAAAGGCAGGCCGATGCAGGCGGCGACGTTCGAGGCCGCGGCGGCGCACGCCACCGACGGCGCGCGCCCGCTGTCCCGCAACGCCTTCAAACCGGCGCTGCTGCGCCGCACCATCGTCCGCGCACTCGTGCACCTGGCAGGCTGACATGGCACAACCCACGATGAACCGGATCGACGCCCGCGCCAAGGTCACCGGCGCGGCCAAGTACGCCTCCGACCACAATCTGCCCGGCATGGCCTACGGCCACATGGTGACCAGCACGATCGGCAACGGCCAGATCGTCTCGATGGATCTGGGCGCGGCCCGCGCCGCCGGGGGAGTGATCGACATCTACACCCACGACAACCAGCCGTCCTTTCCGGGCGCACTGCCCGGGCTCGCGGGCATCTTCGCCGAGACCCGCCACCCGCTCGCCGACCGCGAGATCCACTACTACGGCCAGCTCGTCGCGCTGGTCGTGGCCGACACCATCGAGCAGGCCCGCGACGCCGCGGCGCTGATCAAGGTGACGTACGCGGCGCGGCCCCCCAAATCCTCCTTCGAGGACGCCAAGCGGAGCCCCGCGGACCCACCTTCCCTCCCCGGGCTGCCACTCGGGCAACCGATCAAGAAGCCCCAGGACGTCGACATCGAGGCCGCACTGGCCGCGAGCCAGGTCAGGGTCGAGCAGACCTACGACGTCCCGCCCAGGCACCACAGCATGATGGAGCCGCACGCGGCCGTGGCCGCCTGGCAGAGCGGCAAGCTGACGATCTACAGCGGTACGCAGGGGCCGGCGGCGCATGCGATGGAGCTGGCCGCCGTGCTGGGCGTCGAACTGTCCGACGTGCACGTGGTCAGCCCGTACGTGGGCGGCGCCTTCGGCGGCAAGGCGTTCACCTGGGCGCCGGCGCTGCTGGCCGCGGCCGCTGCCCGCGCGCTCGGCCGCCCCGTCAAGGTCGTGACCAGCCGTGAGCAGCTCTTCACCGTGACCGGCCACCGGGCGGCGTCGTCGCAGACGCTCGCGCTCGGTGCGTACCGGGACGGGCGCGTCACCGCGATCAAGCACCACACGACCTGCCAGAGTATCGTGGAGGATCCCGGCTACCGCACCACGCCGAAGTACTACGCGGCCCCGAACGTCGACATCAAGCTGATGGTCACCCCCGACATGAACCTGCCCACCGCTACGATCATGCGCGCCCCCGGCGACGAGGCCGGCTCCTTCGCCCTGGAGAGCGCCATGGACGAGCTGGCCGTGCGGCTCGGCATGGACCCCATTGAGCTGCGCATGAAGAACTACCTGGAGTCGACCCTGATCGAGGGCACGCCCTATTCCAGCAAGCATCTCGACGAGTGTTACCGGGCGGGCGCCGCGCGGTTCGGCTGGTCGCGCCGCAGTGCCCAGCCGGGCGCGGTCACCGACGGGGACTGGCTGGTCGGCCTGGGGATGTCGACCGCCATCCTGGACTCCGGCCGAGCGCCCACGACGGTGCGGGTGACCTTCCGCCCGAACGGCACCGCCACGGTGGCCTGCGCCACATCCGACGCGGGCACGGGGATGTGGACGATCATGGCGATGACAGGGGCTCGCGCTCTGGAGGTGTCCGCCGACCGGATCAAGCCGGCGCTCGGCGACTCCTGGCTGCCCGTCGTGGGCAACGGCAACCCCGACGTGTACGGCGCCGTCGGCTCGGCCGCTACCTCGACCGTGACGCCCGCGATCCTGGTGGCCGCGAAGGAGGCGATCGGGAAGCTGGTCGAGCACGCCACCACGGCCGAGGGCTCGCCGCTGCTCGGGGCCCGCGACGTGCGGTACGAAGGGGGCAGTCTCATAGGGGCGGGGAAGGCGGTGGCGTTCGGCGAGCTGCTCACCCTGACCAGGAGCGGCGAGGTCGGCGCCCAGGGGACCAGTGCGGCCCTGGACGAGGGCTACGCCTATGCCTCCTATGCCGCGCACTTCTGCGAGGTCAGGGTCAACCGGTGGACCGGGGAGCCGCGTCTGTCCCGCTTCACGACCGTGGTGGACGCCGGGGCGATCCTCAACGCGCAAACCGCGCGTAACCAGATCACCGGGGGAGTGCTGTTCGGGCTCGCGGCAGCGATGTTCGAGGAGGGCAAGGTCGAAGGCGCAACCGGCCGGATCTCCAACGCCAACCTCGCCGACTACCTGCTGCCGATCAACGCCGACACCACGGAGATCGACGTACACTTCCTCGACTACCCCGACACCAGGCTCAGCCCCACAGGCGCGCGCGGGATCGGCGAGCTCGGCACGGTCGGAGCCGCCGCCGCCTTCGCCAACGCCATCTACAACGCCACCGGCAAACGCATCCGAACCTTGCCCATCACTCTCGACAAACTGCTCGCCTGACAGTGATGGGGCGACTCCCAGCATGTCCGCCTGATGAGAGCCAGGGGCTGGTAAGCATGTCATGCGGTCCCGTCGCGCCTGACCGGTGCTGACGCGGTCGGCGCCGACGACGCCCGCACCTGCGTGCGCACCCGTGCTCCCCGAGGAGGGGTTCGCCGTCTCACCGAACTACTCGACGCGAACCAGCAGGCCCAATTTGCCGGCCACGCTGCGCGCCCGCTGGACCTGCTCGCCCGTGCGCAGGTCCAGGCAGGTGACGTAGGTGTTGCCCGGCGCGGGGTTGGGGGATTGGAGGAGTTGGCGTAGCCCCGCCACCAGGAACAGGGCGGCCAGCGTGCCCTGGAGCACCCACAGGAGCCCGTTCACAGGCCTGCCGCTGACACACCACCGTCAATGGTGAACACGGCGCCGGTGGTGTAGGCGGAGCGGTCGGAGGCCAGGAAGGCGATCAGGTCGGCGATCTCGCGTGGGGTGGCGGCGCGGCCGAGTGGGAATATGGCGGTCAGTTCGCTGTGGCGGTCCTCGTCGCCGAACCGGGCACGGGCCTGGGCTTTCATCAGGGTGAGGATGCGGTCGGTGGCGACGGGGCCGGGGTTGACGCCGAGGACGCGGATGCCGTCGGCGAGGCTGCGCCCGCCCAGTGCCCTGGTGAATGTCATGAGTGCGGCGTTGCCGGTGCTGCCGGCGATGTAGTTGGCGTCGGTGCCCTCACCGGAGGCACCGATGTTGTTGATGATCACGCCGTGGCCACGGGTCTTCATCCTGGTGTACAGGTGGCGGGTCAGGTTGATGTAGCCGAAGACCTTCAGCTCCCAGGCGTGCCGCCATGTCTGCTCGTCCACTGCGGCCAGTGGTCCGCCGGGGATGTCGCCGGCGTTGTTGATGAGGATGTCCGGTACGGGGACGGCGGCGGCGAACCGGTCGAGTTCGTGGCTCTGCCGCAGATCCACGACATGGACGTCGACGTTCACCCCATAGTCGGTGCCCAGCTGGGCGGCCAGTTTCTTCAGGTCGGGGCCGCTGCGTGCGGCCAGGTCGAGATCGCAGCCCTCTTCGGCGAGCACTTCGGCGATCGCGGCGCCGATGCCGCGTGATGCGCCGGTGATGAGTGCCCGCTTGCCGCTCAGGTTCAGATCCATGACATGCCTCATATGGTGTCGGAATCTTCGATGTCGAAGACAGGTTTGCCCAAACCGATAGTTTCGTCAAGTGGTGGGGTCCGCTCATGCTGGTGCGACCGAGCCTCGCGCTCGCCAGGCATGGCGGGATTGCGCCCTTTGGTTGGGCGATCAAAGGCGCCCTGGTCATCGGTGGCGTGCCAGCCGCCGATTCGCGCCGATGTGGCCGACTCGGGGGGATGAGCAGTTGCTGACCCTCCCAGTCTCGGGAGTCAGGCCGTGGCGTTCTCGATGGGAAGCAGGCCTTTTTCGGCGAAGACCTTCTTGGCCACCAAGGTGCCGTTCAAGGCCCGGGGCATGCCGCAGTACACGGCCGAGTGCAAGAGGGCTTCGGTGATCTCGGCAGGGGCGAGGCCGATGCTGAGGGCGGCGCGGATGTGGATGTCGAGTTCGGCCTCACAGCCGCCGAGGGCGGTAAGTATGCCCAGAGTGATCAGTTGCCGGTCCCGGGGGAGCAGGCCGGGGCGGGAGTACATCTCGCCGAATGCCCAGGCGATCACCTGGTGGCCGAGTTCGGGCGAGACGTCGCCCAGAGCTTCGACGATCATCTGGCCGGCTTCGGGGTCGATCTGCCGGAGTGCCTTCAAACCTCGCTCGAACTGCTGTTCCCGGTGCATGTGTTCCTCTGGGTCATGGTGGTTCTCTTGTCGTGTGGCGCTTTGCCAGGCCAGCTGGGCACGACGTTTCCAGCGGGGCGGGAGCGCCGAAACCGAGGCAGGGGCCGGCGTGCTCGGCACCTTTTCGGAACTACCGGTTTCGGTAACAGGATTATAGAAACCCCCGGTTTCGTCAAGTGTTATGCTTGGTCATGTGACAGCAGAGCCCGAGCCTCGCCGGCACACCGGACGTCGGCGCAATCCCGCCGTCCGGCAGGCCATTCTGGATCACGCCGCCGACCTGCTTGCCGCCCACAACTATTCGGCCGTCCCGATTGACGCCATCGCACAGGCCGCGGGGGTCAGCAAGCATACGATCTACCGCTGGTGGCCCTCCAAAGGCGCGGTGCTGCTCGAGGCCATGGTGGAGCGAGCCAGACGGGAGACGCCCGGCCTGGACACAGGTGTGTTCGCCGATGACCTGGAGGCATTCGTCGCCGCCACCTTCCGTACCGCTGAACTGGTCGGCGGTTTGCTGCGTGGCATCATGGCCGAAGCCCAGCGGGACCCTGTCGCCGCCGAAGGGATGCGCCAGTTCGCCGGCGGCCGCAGGGATGAGCTCCTCGCCCTGCTCGCTCGCGGCCTGGAGCAGGGCGAGGTGCCCGCGGGCACTGATCTGGACCTGCTGGTCGATCAGATTTACGGGCTGATGTGGTATCGCCTGCTGATGGGTCACGCCCCGTTGGGCGACGACGTCGCCGCCCGCCTGGTCCGTTCACTGATCGACCCGAGGTGACGGCGAATCCCCCGCGGCCGAACCAGGACTGCCGCTGCACCGGAACTGATGGCTCGCACTTCTGAGGCGAGTGCCGAGAATGCGAATGCCGTCGTTATCGGTCGAGGTCGTAAATCCTGCGACGGACCTCGCCGATGTCTTCATGGCCGAGTTCGGTGAGGATGTCGAGCGCTTGTTGCCACGCCTCTCGCGCTGCCCCGACTTGGCCCGCCGCGTGATGACTGTCGCCGAGGCCGATGAGGCCGCGGGCTTCTTCGTGGCGATCGTCGAAATCTCTCAGGAGGTTGACGGCTTGTTCATAGCCGGCGATGGCCTGCTGCGCGCTGCCGGTCTGGAGGTGGATGTAGCCGAGGCTGTCCCAGGTGGCAGCCTCGGCGCGGCGGTCGCCGATCTCCTGCTGGAGGCGCAGGGCCTGCTGACAGTGGTCGAGCGCCTGGTCGTGCTCGCCGAGCTCGGCGTAGAACCAGCCGAGGTTGTTCAACGCGCGTGCCTGGCCCACCGTGTTCCCGGCTTCCGCGTACAGGTCCATGGTCCGCCGGGCGCGATCGATTCCTTCGCGATGGCTGCCCTGTGACCAGACCACCCATGCGAGGGTCCGGGTGGTGTCGGCCTGGCCGAGGAGGTCGCGTTGCTCCGTGTATTCGTCAAGCGCGCGCAGCAGGTGTTCGTGCGCCTCGTCAAGACGGTTCAGCTTGATGTAGGCGCGGGCCAGGCCGCAGTGGGTGTGAGCTCGACCGATCGAGTCCCCCCGCTGAACCGCGGCCCGGAGCGCGACTTGGTGCGCGGTGAGGTTGTCGAGCCAGTGCCCCTGCCTGTCGAGAAAGTCGTTCAGCGTCCAAGCGAGCTGCCAGGCATGCCGGTTGAGGTCAACGTCGGCCGCATGGCTGAGTGTGGCCAGGAGCGAGGGGCGTTCGGTGGCGAACCAGGCCATCGCCTGCTCGTAACCAGGCGGCTGTTCTGGAGCGACCCCTGGGGTCAGCGGGTCCAGCGCCAGAGGCTTCCTGGTCGGCTGCAGCAGGAGGGCAGCAACGTGCGCGGTGTGGAGGTAGTGGTCCAGCAGGCGCTCACGTGCCGCGCCGCGCGAGAGGGGCGGGTCCACGGAGTCGGCAAGCTCCGCGGCGTAGAGGCGCAGCAGGTCATGAAAGGCGTACCTTCCTGGGGCGTGCTCGCTGATCAAGTGGGCGCTGGAGAGTTCGGTCAGCAGGGGTCTGATCCGAGCCGGTGTCAGCGCGGCGAGGCTGGCCGCCGTGGCCATGCCGATGTCCGGGCCTGGATGCAGGGCGAGCAGCCGGAACAGTCGCGCCGCTTCAGTACTGAGTGCTTGGTACGACCACGAGAAAACCGCCCGTACATCGGTGACCGATGCGTCGCCGACGAAGGCGTCCAGGTTGTCACGGGCCTGGTGCAACTGATGTACCAAGTCGGCGAGAGGGAACAGGCGGTGGGCGGCGGCCGTCACGATGACGAGCGCAAGCGGCAGGCCGGCGCACATCGCGATGAGGTCGTTGACAGCCTCAGGCTCGGCCGCGGTCCGTTGCGCGCCAAGGCGCCGAGCCAGCAGGTCGCCCGCTTCGGTCTCGGACAGCAGATCCAGGGGGATTGACTGAGCGCCTTCGATGGCGACCAGGCTCGACAGCCGGGCGCGGCTGGTCACCACCACGAGGCAACCGGGGGAGCCCGGGGGCTCACCCCGAAGCGTGGACACCGGCTGTCATGCGGCGAGCAGCACTCTAGCGGTGGTCTGCTGCTCGTAGTCGATGGGGCTGAGGTAGCTGAGCGTGGAGTGTCTCCTGCGGGTGTTGTA
>NZ_JBDPME010000049.1:0-41760 GCF_039871825.1 Nonomuraea sp. B12E4
TGCACGCCAAGCCGGTCGGCCACCCGGGCGATCGCCCCGGCCTTGCCTCCGGTCTCCTCACGCAGGTCGAATACCATCTTGACGGCGCGATCACGCAGCTCTGGGGGATACTTCCTCGGTGCGGGCATGAGGCGTTTCTGACTTAATGATGCAGATCGCAGATTCTTCAGCCAGCATCAGTGGCTCCCCGTGTGGGTGATGTGCCCCGGTTCGCGCGGTGCCACTCCAGACGCCGTTGTCGGGATTGTTCAAGGCCTTCCTGCCGAGCTTTGCGGATCTTTAGCCCGCGGCCCTCGTGCTCGTCGTCGGGAGTGACGTAGCCGAGCCCTTCGTGCAGGCGGGTGCCGTTGTAGAAGGCCCGCACGCGGGCGAGTTCGGCCCGCAGCACCGCTGGTTCGGTGATCTTTGTCAGGTGCGGGAACTCGGCCTTGATGTGCCCGAACAGCGTCTCGATCCAGGCCTGGTCGGTGGGCGTGCCGGGCCGGCCGAAGTGGGTGGCGATCGCCGAGAGCGCCATGAACTCGCGCGTCGCACCGGCGGTCATCTGCGGCCCATTGTCACTCATGGCCAGCAGCACCGGCCTGGCCGGATTGCCGGCATCGGTGCCGGCATCGACCAAGCCGTCGTCTCGGGCGGCGATCAACGGCAGCAACCCCTCGCGCTCCAGCGCGTCGGTGAAGCCGAGGATGACCTGGGTGTGGGTCTCCTCCACCGAGACCACCTCACAGATCCACTTGCGCGAGACCAGATCCATGATGGCCAGCGCGGCCATCCCGCAGGCGGAAAAGTGCGTCGTGTCGTAGATCCAGATCTGCAGCGGCCGGTACTCCACCCAGTCCGGGAACGGCTTGCGCCGGGAGACGCCGGGGCGCGGCCGAGCGCGGATACGCAGCCCGTGGGCCTCCAGCACCCGATGCACCGAGGACGGCGACACCCACACCCGCCCCAGATAGGAGCCGCGATGGGCGAGCTTGCGGTGCGAGCGATCCACCTCGCCCCACTCGTGGAACAACGCGATGATCTGCTCGACCTCGGCCTGGAGCAGACCGTGAACCGCCCCGCCGCCCGGCTGGCGGTCGGCCAGTTGTCCGCGCTCGCGCCGCTCGGCCCATCGATAAACGCGCAGCGGGGTGATCTCCAGCACCCGGCAGGCATCCAGCAGACTCCAACCCCCGCGCTGCGCCTGCTCGACCAGGTCCAGCAGACCGTCCTTGACGGCCGCCTCGACCCGGGCCGGGACGGGGCCGCTCAGCCCCAGCCCTCTTTTCCCTCGATCAGCGTCAGCTTCACCGCCATCTGCTTGACCGCCTCGGCCAGCCGGGCGTTGTCGGCTCGCAGCGTCTCCAACTCCCAGTCCCGCTCGCGCGCCCGCGCCCCCGGCTTGGACTCCGACAACGCGGCCAGCGCGCCGTCCTTGGCCACCGCCTTGATCCGTGTGATCGTGGACGGGTCGACCTGCCAGGCGATCGCCGCCCCGGCCACGGTGACCTCCTGACGGATCAGCTGCAGCCACACCTCGTACTTCTGTAGCGGAGTCAGTATCCGTTTGGCCCGCCGGCCCCTGCGGTCCGTGCCACGGTCGAGATCGGTCATGATCAGAGCCTCCTTGACCTGCTGTTGGAGCAGTTCTCGGAGCACGCCGATCCTGTCTGATTCTTTCCAAGATCTGTATCACGAAGTCAGACGCAACCCAGGCACGACTCCCAGCCTTCCAGTCTTGGGAGCCTCCAACCAACCCGGGGCAGCTCACCACCGCTACGTCACGGCTTCACCTCCCGTCCTGCTGGGCGCACGAAAGCCCGAGGTTAGGGCTTTCGACGCTCGTGGCCTACACCTACGCTGTGCCATATGCCTGGGGTCGTACTCCGCTCTAACGACCTGTCGTTCGCCTCGACATGAAATCCTGCCGCCACTGCTCGGCGGCCTGGATCAAGTTTTGGCTGACGTGCTCGAAGAACTGGCTCATGTCCTGTAGTCGGGCACCGGCAGGGGTGGTGGAGTCGAGGATTTCGGCTCCGTCACGGGCGAGATCGGCCATTGTGGCGTTCTGCCGGGCGCTGACCAGCCAGGCTCGGTACCAGACGTCGGGGTCGATGACGTACCGGTCGCGCCGTCGGCGGGGGTCGCGTTCACGCCGGATCAGTTCGTGCTGTTCGAGTTCGCCGATGGCCTTGGAGATGGACGCCGGGCTGACCTGGAGACGCTGGACGAGTTCGGCGGCGGTGAGGCTGCCGCTGTCGGTGGTGTACAGGCAGGTGAGTACCCGGGCGGTCATTCGCGGCAGCCCTGTCGTGGTCATCACTGTGGTGAATCGTTCCTCCAGGGCGTGGACCGCTTGGGGGTCTCGCCCGGGTGCGCCGGTGGCAACCGGTGGCGCCGGGGCCGGGGCCTGCTTGCGGCGGCGAGCCCGGCCTTCGGTCGCCTGATGTGCTCGGTCGGCCTGGTAGCTGTCGGCTCCACCGTTGCGGGTCACCTCCCGGGTGATGGTGGAGATCGGCCGTTGCAGGTGCTTGGCGATCTCGGTGTAGGTGAGTCCTTCGGTCAGCCCCGCGGCAATGTACTGGCGGTCCTGGTAAGTCAGCCTGCCTCCCGGCATTGGGCGTGCCTCCTGTCGCTGTGCCGTGCCCAGCCCGCTTGATGTGTCTGCGGGCGGATGGACAGTATTGCGTTCGTTGGCATCTCATTGCAAGTCCGGTCATTCGACTTGCATTCATTCACATACTCATTGCAAGGTCGATGGTTGTTTTTCTGCTAAATTCCGAGATCTATGTTGCTGATTTCGTAAATGCAAGATAGCTTTTTGCCTGCGCCGAATGAGTACTATCGCGAGTGAGGCGATCGGTGTCGCGCTGATGTCCATCGCCTGGAAGGAATCGACATGACCAAATCTCTCCCCTCGACGGCAGGGCTGCTCATCACCGCCGTCGCGTTGACACAGGCCGCGACGTCGGTCCCCGCGGCATCTGCCTCCGCGGCGGACGCCCCCGCCCACGCCCAGGTCCAGAAAGCGCTCGACCAGGCCGTGGCCGACGGCGGTGTGCCCGGCATGGTCGCCGAGGTTCGCGACCGTCGTGGGCGGTGGTTCGGCTCGGCAGGGGTCGCCGACACCCGAACCGGCCGCAAGCGTCAGCCGAACGAGCAGTTCCGAATCGGTAGCGCCACCAAGCCGTTCACGGCCACCGTGGTCCTGCAACTGGCGGCCGAGGGGAAGCTGAGCCTCGACGACACCGTGGACAAGTGGCTGCCCAGCCTGGTCAAGGGCAACAACAACGACGGCGGCACGATCACCATCAGGCACCTGCTCAACCACACCAGCGGGATCTTCAACTACGGCAACGACAAGGAGGAGTTCGCCAAGTTCTCCGGCCCCGCGTGGCTCGAGCACCGCTACGACACCTACACGCCCGAGCAACTCGTGAAGATCGGCCTGCGCAATCCGCGCTCCTTCGAGAAACCGGGTGACGGCTTCGTGTACTCCAACACCGGCTACATCCTTGCCGGGATGATCGTCGAGAAGGTCACCAGCAAGACGCTCGCCGGCGAGATCGAGCGGCGAATCGTCCGCCCCCTGGGCCTGACCGGGACGTACCTGCCCGGCCTGGAGGCGAAGATACGCGGCCCCCACCCCCAGCACTACTCGACCTTGTTCGCCACCGAAACCGACGCCAAGGTCTACAACGTGACCGACCAGAGCGCCACCACCGGCTGGGCGGCCGGCGGCGTGGTCTCCACGGTCGGCGATCTCCACCGATTCACCAGCGCGCTGCTGCGCGGCAAGCTTCTCCCGCCCGCCCAGCAGCGGGAGATGTTCACCATGGTCAAGACCGGGATCAAGATGCCGGACGGCACCTGGAAGGACACATGGATCCCCGACACCACGTACGGTGCCGGCGTCTTTTCGTGGGAGCTGTCGTGCGGCGTGAAGGTCTGGGGCATCGGCGGCGCCATCACCGGCGGGTTCTCCTTCGCGATGGGCACCCGGGACGCCGAGCATATGATCGCCACCAACATGAACATCGACCAGTATGGCCAGCACAACTCGCTCGACATGTCCAAGACCGTGTTGGAGGCCGAGTTCTGCCCATCCGGTTCCCAGACGCGAAGCAAGTGACGATCAGCGTGGCCTGAGAGCGCTGCGCCGGTGCCGGTATGGGGCGTGCTGACCGCTCCCGAGGTGTTCGACCAGGACACCGAGGTCGGCAGGGGGTGATGCTGCTGGACCCCGCACCGCTATCCCGAGTTGACGCGATGGCCCGTCAGGCTGCTCACGTGTGCCCGTGGGGCGCGATCATCATCGCCTCGGGCGATGGTCGCAACGCGGCACCGGGCCAGGACCAGATCATTCGCTTTCCTGCCCCATAGCCGGTCTGGCCATCTGTCAATGGATGTACCCGCGGCCACCCGGTCTGTTGTCCAGCCGGTGGCTGCGGGTCGGTCGATTTCGGTCTGATCGCCCCAAGCTCCAAGGCGGGCCCCAACGGTCATCTTGGGTTGACGGCCTCTACCCGCAGGTCAGAGCGAGATGATCTTGGTAACCGCCAGCGCGAGCGCGGGCTGCTGCTGACCTCCAAACCGGACAGGGCCTCGCCGCATGCTGCGGCGGGGCCTGCGGGCAGGAGTCCGGCGCCGTCACCGGACCGAGGAGGAGATCAACTTCCTGCCGCTCATTCCTGCACCAATCCTTCTGGCCCTTCTTGGAGGCGTGAAGGGGCTCTCAGCCACTGAGGTCGTCGTCATGGACGTCACCCGGATCTCCCAGCGGCCGCAACCCGCCGGGCAACTCGGGCATGGCGAAGGAGTAGCGGCCCAGCATGTTCACGTGCGCGTGGATGAAGGGGGAAAGACGGACGACGTCTTCATCGCGCACATCGAAGCCCTGCGCTCGCAGCCTGGTTACGGCGGCGTCCATGTAGCGGGTGTTGAACAGCACCACGGCGTTGAGGACCAGGCCGAGCGCGCCGAGCTGGTCTTCCATGCCTTCGTGGTAGCGCTGGTACAGGTGGCCGCGCTTGCCGTGGAAGATTCGCCGGGCCAGGGCGTGGCGGCCTTCCTGCAGGTTGGACTGGGCCTTGATCTCGCGCCGATAGTCCGGCTCATCAGCCATCCGCAAGATGTGCAGGGTCTTGGGGATGCGCCCGTAGTGGGCGATCGCGTCACCCAGCGGGGTAGACCGGCCATCGCGTGACAGCATCCGGATGACGTCGTGGGCGCGCACCGCGCCGGTGTGGATGGAGGCGATGATGCGGCAGATGTCATCCCAGTGGCGCTCGACCTTGTCCAGGGCGATGCGCCCGCGCGCGATGTGTTGCAAGGGCCCATAGTCGGCGCGGGGGTCGATGCGCCACAGCTTCTGGTCGGGCAGGTCGGCCAGCTGCGGGGCGTAGGAGAACCCGGCCAAGGTGAGCAGCCCGTAGACGATGTCGCTGTAGCTGGAAGTGTCGGTGACGATTGTCTCGGGGCGTTTGCCGCCGTCGCGGTCGTACAGCACGTCCAGGACGTACAGCGAGTCGCGCGGGGTGCCAGCCACGACCATGCCGCCCAGGCCGGAGGCTTGGTCGTTCAGCATGTTCAGCCAGGTCGCGCCGCGGCCCCGGCCGAAGTACTTGGGGTTGGGCCGGGCGTGGATCGTGGCCGTGGGGACGACGAAGCGCATCCCGTCGACCGAGGCCACCAGCCCGCCACCCCACGCCTGAGCCAGACCGATGCCGGCCTGGGCGTCGATGAGGGTGGTGTTCGCAGCCTTGTAGGTGGCCAGCCGCAGGTAGGTCTGATCGACATGGGACAGCCGGTCGCGTCTCAGCGCCTTGGCGCCGCCGATGACGGGGGTCATCCCGACGTTGCAGCCGTGCGCCACCAGCAGCGCGGCGATCGAGATGGGAAGGTCGGCCAGCCGGGCCGCCTCCCCGGTGATGGAGGTGAACGCGGCATCGGCCCCGGTCCAGGAGAACACCTCCAACAGCACCTCGGGCAGGTCCACCCGGGGCATCATCGCCTCCACCGCCTCCCGCAACGCCACCAGGCTGCCGGGCTCGGGGACCGGCTCCAGCGCCGCCAGATGCAGCCGCCCGTCGGCGCCCATGCTCGCGCTGGTGTTGGCCGGCAACCGCCCGGCAACCTCCCGGTAGGCCGCATCCAACGCCTCGGCTTGGCGGGCCAGGTAGGCGAAGCAACAACGGCACCCGCCAGGAGATTGCCGACAAGGTGGAGCCGGCCAGCGGGCCGAATGCGCCGACCAATCCGACCCCGGCGGTGATGGCGCCTGCTCGCGAGGTGGTCCCGGCCAGGGTGATGGCGATGGTGACCAGGCCCCCTCCGCCGGCGGCTTGGGCAGCGCGTCCGGCCAGCAAGGTCGGCAGCGTGGGTGCGCCGGCTACCAGGAGTGTGCCGAGGAGTACGAGGGCGGCGTTGACGAGTGTGGCGGCGCGGATGCCACGGGTGCCCAGCAGCGCGGCGGTGAGCGGGGCGCCGAGAACGCCGCCCCAGCCGAAGGCTGTGGCGGCCCAGGTGGCTTCGGCGGCTGAGACGCCCAGGGCGCGGGCCAGATCGGGGATGACGGTGATGGTGCTGTTGGCGCTGAGCGAGGTCGGCGTGGCCAGGAGCGCGAGGTAAAGGACGGCGATTCGTCTCTTTTGCACGGTTGTAGCGATCATCACCACCTCAAAGTACACCCAACAGTTTTACTTTGACACTAGTTAGTGTACTTTGGCGTCGTTGGCTAGAACTCATGAGGAGAGACATGACCGAGCTCAACGTCCTGGCCTTGTCCGGCAGCCTGCGCGCGGACTCCCACAACACGGCCCTGCTGCACGCGGCCCGCGCGCTCGATCCCGGCGGATTCGCCATCGACATCGATCACGACCTGGGCCGGCTGCCCCTGTACAACCAGGACCTGGACACCGGCACGCCACCCGCGCCAGTCACCACGCTGCGGGCCCGCATCGCCGAGGCCGACGCTCTGCTGATCGCCACGCCGGAGCACAACGCCTCCGTTCCGGCCGCGCTGAAGAACGCCATCGACTGGGCCAGCACGGCTCCCGAAGGGTTGCTGCGCAGCAAGCCTGTGGCCATCGCCGGGGCCTCACCGGGACCATTCGGCTCAGTGCGCGCCCAGCTCGCCCTCCGCCACATCTTGGCCGCGGTGGGAGCGGAAGTCGTCGTCAAACCGGAGGTGACGGTCTTCCACTGCGACACCCGCTTCACCCACGATCGCCGGCTGACCGACCCCTACACCACCGACCTGCTGCGCGAACTGCTCGACGCCCTGGCCCGCAAGGCCCGCCAGCACCCCGGACGCCCCTACACTGCACCGAGGAGTTTCCAGCGGGAAGGACGTTGATGACCCTGCGCCAGGCCGAGCCGTACGGCCGACCGGAAAAGCGCCAGGCGATCACCCGGGCCGCCCGCCGCGTGTTCGGCCGCGACGGCTACACCCGGGCTGGCGTAGACGCGATCGCCGCCGAGGCGGGGGTCTCCAAACGCACCATCTACCGCCACTTCACCGACAAGGAGCAACTGTTCCTGACCGTCGCGCTGGAAGGCGCCGACGAGGTTACCGCAGCGATCGCGCAGATCATGGACCGGCACCTGCACAAGATCGTGGATCTGGAGCAGGACCTGATCGACTTCTCCCTCGACCGGGTCGCCGCGGTCACCACCTTCCCCGACCACTTCGCCCTGGTACGGGCCATCGAGGCCGAGGCGGCCCACATCCCGCCGCCGATTCTCAAGGCATGGATCGCGGCCGGCCCGCAGACCGGGCATCTGCGGCTGGCGCCGTACCTGCGCCGGATCGCCGAGCGCGGCCTGCTGCGGATTGACGACGCCGACGTTGCCGCCGCCCACCTCACCCTGCTGACCGTAACCGACGTGAACCAGCAGACCTTCTACGGCGCCATCCCACTTCCCCAGGAGGAAGTCACCCGGCTCGTCACCGCAGGCGTGCGGACCTTCCTCCGCAGCTATTCCGCCTCCGCCGCCTAGCTCAGGCTACGCAACTCAATGTTCGAGTGGCACACCATCGCGGACCAGGCGACCGCGGTCGGCGCACGCGAGCAGGGCGACGCGCCGGTCAGGTTGAGGCGCGTGACCTTACCCGACAGACGGTGCCAAAACCACCATCTGGCCTCCTCAAAATCCACCAATGTGGACCTTAACAACGGGCCAGCACGGACTCCACACTTCTTTGATGTGACCGCAGAATCCCTGCGCCTGCGCAGACACCCCTGAGCGCGGGTGCCAGGCACGGCCATGAGTTCCGCGATGTGACGAAAGGACAACACTGATGAACGCGAGCGCCTCTCTCGACGAGGCCTACCTGCGCCTGCACCGCACCGGCCCCGAGTTCGGCGGCGACCAGGACGGCAACCACGGGCTGGCCAACCACGGACCGATGGCCGCGGAGGTCCTCGTCCGCCGCGGACACGGCGAGCAGGTCACCTCCTGGCTCGACGGCTACGTCACCCGGCTGATCGAACTGCCCTCCTCCCGGCAACCGATCGACGAGCGGAACCCGGGCGAGGCGCTGGGCGGAGGACGGGCCAGGGTCGGCGACTGGGCCGAGTACTTCACCCGGCAGGTGGCCGAGCAGCCCTGGCAGGACGTTCTCGCGACCTGGTGGCCGGTGCTCCTGCCCGGGATCACCGCTGGCGCCACGCACGGAGCGATCCGGGTGGGCCACGCCGTCCGCAGCCTCACCAGCGGCGCGGGGGAACTCGCGACCGTCGAGCTCGCGCACGCGCTCGCCTTCTGGGCCGCCCGCAGCCGCCCCATCCCCGGCGCCACCGCGCCGTCGGGCCACCTGAGCCCCGAGCAGGCGCTGGGCGGCATCCCCCGCCTGGCCGACCAGTCCGGCGTCATCGCCCGCAGGCTCGCCCGGCTGGCCGACGTGCCCGGCTGGCCCGCCGCCCAGGCCGCCCTGCGCGCTCCGGCCCACGCCGACGACGTGCCCGAACTCCTGTCCGAGCTGGTACGTGCCGCCACGGTGCGCTATCTCCACCACGCGCACGGCAGCCCCATCCTGCTCGTCCACACGGCCACGGCGCCCAACGCCGTCCGGCACACCCTGACCGCCCTGCCTCGGGAGCTGTGGGCGCCGAGCCTGGCCGCGGTGTGGTCGGCCGTGGCCGCGATCGTGGCCGCGTACGAACCCGAAGAGGCCGTCCCCCAGGCCGAGCTGCCCGAAGCCCCACGAGCGGACGACCCCATCGCCGAACTGCTCGAACGCGCCGTCGCAGGCGGCGACGAGCACGTCATCAAGTTCACCGACACCGCCGTGGACGTGTACCAGGCCGGCGGCGACCCCGACGCGCTCAGGGCCGCCGTCCGGGCGCGGCACCTCATCACCCCGGAGTGAAGGCGAAATCCGTCATCCGCGCCGGCCCGGTCCTCGGGTGGCGCAGGCTCGGCTGCTGGTCCCGCCTGCACAGATCACGCGCGACTGCGGCGTCGGTGACATCCGTAGTAGTCGTCGTCGATCTCGATAAATCCCTGCTCAGACAGCATCTGGCCGCTGTTGACACGTTGCTCCCCCGACTGAGCCGCGCGGCGAGGCAAGAACGGTATGTACGCGATAATTGGCCATTATCACGTACATGAGCGTCCAGCGATCACGGCCGAGCAGGGGCTCCCGCTCCCGAGCCAATGCGCGACTCGGGCACGTTATCCGGTACATCGCCCCCATGCCGGGCGGCCGCCGGTGAGCGCGGCCGGAGCGAAGGTCACAGCGATCCGCGGCGCCGCGATCAACCTCGGCGACGCGGCCGACGAGTTCCTCTGCACGCACCGGGTCGCCAACGACAACACCCGCCGCGCCTACGCCTCAGCGATCGACCGCACCATCACCGCGGTCGGCGGCCGCGACCGGCTCCTGGCCGACGTCGCCGACAGCGATATCGGCGACGCGCTCACCTCGCCATGGGGTGGGTGCGCGCCGGCGACGTGGAACCGTAACCGCGCCGCGGTCTCCTCCTGGCTCACCTGGTGCACCACCAAGAAGAGGTGGACCGCACCGTCCGTACCTCCCGACGCCGAACGCCGCCGCGAGAACGTCGACCACACCAAGGCCGTCACCAAGACCAAACTGGAACGGCTCCTGTCGCGCCGCGACATTCCGCTCCGCGACAAGACGCTCTACCGGATGCTGTACGAGACCGCCGCCCGCGCAGCCGAAATCCTGTCGCTGAACGTTGAGAACCTGGACCTGGAGAACCCGCGCGCGCCCCTGACCTCCAAGGGCGGCGACGCCGAATGGGTGAACTGGGACGCCGGAACCGCCCGCCTCCTACCCCGCCTGCTGCGGCTCCCCGACGACCACCCCGACGGGCCCGTCCGTACTCGAGGTCCCCTGTTCCTCGCCGACCGCAAGCCCGTCCCCGCCCGGCGCCCCGGACCCGAGCACATCTGCCCCCACACCGGCCGACCACGCCTGGGCTACGACCGTGTTCGCGTCCTCATGGAACGCCACCTCGGCCTCGACCCACACCAGCTCCGCCACTCCGCCGCCACACACCTCGGCGAGCAGAAGGTCCCGCTCCAGCTCATCATGGCCAAGACCCGTCACAAGAACCCGCGCACCGCCATGCGCTACACACAGCCCGGCGGCGAGGCCGTCGCCGAGATCACCGGCATCCTCGCCCTACCACGCCGCACCCACTGACAGTTCAACGACCATCGGAGGACCTCCAAGGACGACAACGAGCCCGTCACCACGCTCGGCATGAGCCTCACCCCAGGGCGCCGAGCATGAGAGTGACTGCCTACGCGGAGCTGTACTCGCCGGAGACTCACCCGCATATCGCTTCGTGCCGGCCGACTGATCGACCGGTTCCGACGCTCGCCGAACCTGTGGCCGATTACGGCATGGTCCGGCTGGATGACGACGAGCACCTGGTGGTGCCGCCGCTGTCGGCCGAGGACGTACCGGCCGAGGCCAAGGCGCTCAAAGACGAGCTGGCCGCGATGTTGCCGTTCGCGCCGATCGCCTCGCTGCTGATCGAGCTGGACGCGCGCACGCATTTTCTGGACTGCTTCACCCACGCCGGCGGCCGCAAGCTGAGCACCTCGACCGAGACCAAGCGCAACATCCTGGCCGTGCTCATCGCGATGGCCACGAACCTGGGCCTGGCCCGGATGTCGGAGGCCTGCGGGGTGTCCTACGACGTGCTGGCCTGGACGATGGAGTGGTACGTGCGGGAGGAGACGCTGCGCGAGGCCAACACGGTCATCGTCGACCACCACTACGGCCTGGAGCTGGCCAAGGTGTTCGGCGGCGGCACCATGAGCTCCTCCAACGGGCAGCGCTTCCCCGTCCGCGGTAAGACTTTGACCGGGCGAACCATGGTCATTCACGGCGGGCAGGTGCTGTCCACCTATACCCACGTCTCCGACCAATGGTCCACGTACGGCACGAAGATCATCGTGTCGACGGCGCGGGAGGCGCACTACGTCCTGGACGACTTCCTGAGCAACGCCACCGACCTTCCGATCGCCGAGCACGCGACCGACAGTCACGGCGCGACGTTGATCAACTTTGCGTTGTTCGACCTGGTCGGCAAGGCGCTGACGCCGCGGTTGCGGGAACTGACCCGGGTCACCCTGGTGCGGGACGACACCCCGACCGAGATCGCCAAGCGCTACCCGCACGCCGGGCCGCTGCTGGGTGCGCGCTGGAATGAGGACCTGGTGGCCGGCTGCTGGCCGGATCTGCTGCGGATGGCGACCGCTTCGGCCCGTCCAACTGCACCAGCTGGGGCTGACCCCGTGACCTGAGTCCCTCGGAGAGGGGCCAAAGCCCCGCACCTGCCCGGACGAAGCGTGAGGCCGGCGGGCCGACGGCGCGAGGTCATCGGTTTGTCGGCTGGCCAGCGGTCCAGAGCGCGGTGGACTTGCGGTGGTGAGAGGCGCGAGCTTTGGCGCGGTTGCCGCATATATCCATGGAGCACCAGGTCCGGCGCCGATTGCGGGAGTGGTCGTAGTAGGCCCATCGGCAGCTCGGCTCTCGGCAGGCTTTCAGTCGCGTCCACGTGCCTTCCGCCACTGCCTCGGCCACGACGGCGAGCAGCCTGGCCAGTGCCGCCTCCACCGGCCGCCGGGCGCGGGCGACCAACCGGGGCGGGGAAACGGTCACGTCGAGCATCAGCGGGAAGTCGCGGGTAAGGTCGGCGAGCTCGGCGCGAGCGGCGGGGTTGAGGCCGTCCGGGCGTGGACTGGAGACCGGCTCGATGTTGTTCTCGGCGATCAGCGCGCGCAGTCCCTCACGGATCCGTTCGGCACGGTCGCGCTGCTCGGCGTTCACCACCGTGTCGGCCGGCATGAGACCGCGGGCGTGCAACCACGTCGCCAGCTGTTGCGGGGTTGCGATCTCGTCGCCGTCGCGGCGGCGGGTGTTGATGAACTCCTCGATCACGCGCAGCGGCATCGGCGCCGTCCCGGTTGCGAGGTTGTCCGGCACGGGCTCGGCAGCACGCTCATCCATCACGTCTCGTAGCCTACCTGGCCATCTGCGATGGTAGGTTACCTAACTGGCTTAACCACTACGTCGGTTAAATCAGAAAGGATCGCTGGTGAGCATCAGCATCGGCAACATCTGCATCGACACCAACGACCTGGCCGGCAGCACCGCCTTCTGGCAGGCGGTCACCGGGTACCAGGTCGCGTCCTCGGAGGAAGGCGCCACCTACCTGCAGGACGCGAACAAGACCGGCGTCGGCCTGTCCCTGCAGGCCGTGCCCGAAGGCCGGGACGGCAAGAACCGGTTGCACCTGGACCTGTTCACTGACGACCTGGCAGGCGAGGTCGGCCGGATTCGGGCCCTTGGCGCGACCGAAGTGAGGCGTTTCGACGCCTGGGTCGTGCTCGCCGACCCCGAGGGTAACCAGTTCTGCGTCGTCGCCGGATAGACGCAGTCGCCACCGCGCGACACCAGTTCCACCACTACAGAAGAGACACAGATATGGCCTCCGTGCAAAAAGAGATCATCATCGATGCCGGCCCCGCGGCCGTGTGGGCGATCATCAGTGACTTCACCGACGGGCCCGTCCGGATGGCGCCGGGCTTCGTCACCGACAGCCGGCTCGACGAACCGGATGTCAGGGTCGTCACGTTCGCCGACGGAATGGTGCTGCGGGAGCGGCTCATCGCGCTCGACGATGAGTTGCGCCGGCTCGCCTTCTCGGTCATCGGCGGCACCATGCGGCCGGAACACGACAACGCCTCGATGCAGGTCGTCCCGCACGGGGACGGCCGCAGCCGGTTCGTATGGATCCACGACGTGCGACCGGACGACCTCGCCATCCCGATGGGTGCCGGAATGGACCACGGCCTGAGCGTCTTCAAGCAGACGGTGGAGTCCTCCAGCGAGCACCTCGGCTAGGTCAGCCGCGTCATTGCTGGTCGCGGTCCTCCCCGTGAGGACTGTGACCAGCTACTGCGTGACCGGACGGGCTGCCCCACCATTCGGCGGCAGGCGGCTCTTGAGCTGGGAGTAGACGCACGGTCGGCCCTTGTCGACATGCCAGTAGATCATCACGCCGTAGCCGCCAGGCTGCGACGCTCGAGCGTCTTCGCGTCGATCGGCAGCTTGAAGAAGCCCTCGCGCACGGCCCGGACCCACTCCACCTGGCTGCGGTGTTCGGCCTCGGCCCCAAGACCGCCATCCGCTATGCCGAGAACGCGCGCGCCCTGCTGGTCACCGCAGCCGAGGAACAAGACCCCGCCAGTCGCGACGAACCCAAGGGTCCAAACGCCCTATGAAAGCTGAAGCCTCGTGGGTTCACGTTGAAGACCCTTCAGTTCGCCTGAACTCTGGGATTTCGCGGGGGTTGAGCAGCAATGGAACGGCCAGTGGCGTTAGCGAGGCGCCGGGGCGTGGCTTACCGCCACTCGCCGTTCCGATCCGGGTGGGGCGTCGAATAGGCGGGAATCTTGTAACGGCTTGATCACTTTGGGTGATCAACCTGTCGGTTGGCCCTACTTTGCGGGCATGCCGGTGGAGTTCTTGACGGATGATGAGGCTGCCGGCGTAATCACTCGTGAGCGGGCCATTCCTCGGCCAGGAGCGCGTATGAGAGACCGTCGAGCCATCCCTTGGTGCGGTGGAGTGAGTCTCTCACCGTGTGCTGTTCGCGGCGCATCCCGACCCGCTCCATCAGCCGCCACGAGGATTCGTTGTCGTAGAAGCAGTCCGCGTGCAGGCGGCGCAGGCCAAGGCTCTTGAAGGAGATGTCGATGAGGGCGCGTACCGCTTCGGTGGCGTAGCCCTTGCCGCCGTAGGAGGGATCGAGCGTCCACCCGAGTTCTCCTTGGACGCTTTCCGCCTGGTCAGCGACCTCTTCCTGGGCCCAACCGTCCTGGACCTTCAGTGTCAGGTCGCCGATCACCCGGCCGTCCAGTTCGACGATGAGCAGGTCTACGAGCCGCTCCTCGCGGAGGAAACGCTCACGGTAGTCGTCGTAGGTCTCTGTGGCGGCCGCGACCCATTCGTGAGTCTCCGGCAGCTGCCGGAAGACCCAGGTCGCGTCCAGATCGTCGGGGGCAGCCCGGCGCAACAGCAGCCGCTCGGTGGAAATCGGCCAGTCCAGTGTGTCAAGAGGGTGACGCATGGGCCCTCATACTGACAGCGGGCTGTGGTGATACACAAACGGATTACTGCGGACGACGTCTCCGACAACGACGCGGCGATCGCCCTCCAGGAACCGACAGGACACCGAAGCGACCAAGGCTCCCGGAAACCCGCGTCCTGAAAATCAAGTGGGCCAGGAGGCCGGGGCGGGATTGGTCGCGTGTCACAGTGCGGGCGGGGTCGTCGGCTCCGGCCCGGCAACCACCCGGATCGGAACGGCGAGTGGCGGTAAGCCACGCCCCGGCGCCTCGCTAACGCACTGGCCGTTCCGTTGCTGCTCAACCCCCGAGTTGCGGCCCTTCTTCTTGCCGGCCGACTCTTTGATGATCGGGGTGAGCTTGGCCCAGGAGCACAGGTGCCCGGCGGTGGGGAACGGCTCATGTCGAGTCCGATCTCGGCGATGATCGTGCGGTCGAGATCGGCGATGTCGGCCTCGATCGCCTCCACCCGGGCGACCATCTTGGCGAGTAGATAGGCGTGGTGGTCGGTGAAGTGGCCGGTAGAGGCCGCCGCGGTGTGGCAAGCGCGCGTCGAAGTGCAGGAGGCCGCCCGCGTTCATGAAGGACACGGCCTCACGCAGCCCCTGGTCCGATACAAATCTCGCTGCGGTGGGCGGGGAAGGATGACCTTGCGCGAGGCGGCAGCCGTGTTCGGCATCGACCGCAGCGCCGCCAATGGTGACACTTGGTAATGTAGTCATTACTATTCGTTGGGACTGCTTGGAGATGGTCTCCACGCGAGCCACAAGGAGGTTCCTATGCGCCGTCTCGCCACCACCGCCACCGTCGCCGCCCTGGCAGTAGGGAGCTCACTCGCCGTCGCCGCCCCCGCATCCGCCGCACAAGGATGGGTGCAACTGTGGTCCCACAACGACGATGTAGCTGCCCTCGTAAACCCTGCCGAGGGATGCCATCCCATCCACCCCGCCGAACGGGCTTACAACAACACCGACAGTCTTGTGGTGCTGTTCCCCCTGGCCGACTGCCAGGGAGCGCCTGTCCACATGCCCCCGGGCGACGTCAGGTGGCTCCCCTTCGCCGCGACCAGCATCTATGTCACGTCCTAGCGCCACCGCACCCCGTGTTCCGGCACCCGTGTTTCGGGACTTTCCGGCCAGGGGTGTGCGCGGCGGGAACAGCAGCCGAGAGCATGGCACCTGCGACTAGCGCCGATGCGGCCTACCTGCAGAAGCCGCTGCTCAACGCAGTCAATGATCAAGTGATGGGGATCGGGCAGATGGTCGTGCCGGGCACGCCGCGCGACTCGCTGTACATCCTCGACACCCTGATCAACATCGATGCCGGGCCGCAGCCCGAGGTCGTCACGACCGACCAGGCGTCCGATAGCGACACGGTGTTCGGCATCTTCTCCATGCTGGGCTATCGGTTCGCGCCGCGCTTCGCCGACCTGGGCGACCAGCGGTTCTGGTGCGCGGACCTGACCGACGGAACGGCGCCGTCGTACGGGCCGCTGGAGGCGATCGCCCGTAACAGGATCAACCGGCAGAAGATCCACGCCCAGTGGGCGGATATGACCCAGGTTGCCGGATCGCTGGTGACCAACCGGGTCCGCGCCTACGACCTGCTGCGCATGTTCGCCCGGAACGGGCGGCCCACCCCGTTCGGGCAGGCGTTCGCGGAATACGGGCGGATCGACAAGACCCTTCACCTGCTGTCCATCTTGGACCCGATCGACGACACCTACCGCCGCAGGCTCAACAAGCAGCTCACCGTCCAGAAGTCCCGGCACCGGCTCGCCCGCAAGATCTGCCACGGCGCGAGCGGCCAGATCCGCAAGCCATACCGCGAAGGCCAGGAAGATCAACTAGTCTAGCCGCCAGGGCATCGAGCTGAAGCTGCGGGTTTTGGTCACGCATCGAGACGCGCGCGTACGCCCAGACGGTCATCAGCCCCCCTCCCGGCGGTGTCCGGAAACGTGTACGTTTCTGGACAGCGAGCGGCTGGCCCCATGCAACGTCGCAGGTCAGAGGCTCGGTGGCCCGGAAGAAGTAACGGAGCGCATCCTTGAGCAGGGGCGTCATTATGCAAAATCCCCTGAGGCGGCAAAGGTGACTATTTCGATCCTCGCTGAGCGAACCCAGCAGAAGCTCCCAGAGAGCGGAAGTCCGTCGTTGCCGAGCCGACGGCACCTGCACTTTCGGACGGCCGCCCTGGTCACGTCGACTGTTGCGATGCTGACGTTCGGATGCACCACGGAACCCCAGGCGACGCGGGCAGACGTCACCGGCGTCTGGGAGAGTCAGTCCGGCGGACGTATGGAGTTTCACGACAACGGCCGGTTCACGGCGACGAATATCGCGCTCAACACCGAGTGCAGCAAGGAGGACGACGCGTTCCAGCACAAACGGACATCCGGTACCGGCATCTGGAAACTGACGGAGGTCCCGGATGAGGGACCTGGAACACGCATCGTCTTCGACGCGAAGACCCGTTCCGTGCGGAACTGCCTTATGTGGTCCGTCTTCACCGGGAAGAATCCCTTGTCGGAAATGCAGCTACGCCACCAGTACGGCGAACCCGAACGCTACCGACGCACGACGCCAACACCCTCCCGATGACATCCTGACGAGCACCGCGCGCCAACCCCCGATCCTCGATGGCCGACCAGCCGGAGCATCCCGAACGCCCCGACCGAAATCCGCTCGGCATAGCCGCGGTTGCACACCGGACCTGCGGCTATGCCGCCCGTTTGGGCCGTGTGGCGCGACCCTTACCAACGGGCCTAGATCTGCCCCGGCGCGGGTGGCGTCGATCGCGGCTTTCATCACCGCCGCCGCGTACGGGTCGGCGGTTTCCCACCGCGCTCTCATCTGCCGGGCGCTGGCGAGGACCTGAGTCAGGCCGTGATTGGTCATGGCCAGCGCCTGAGCGATCCGCGGGTCGTTTCGCTCGGCGTCGCGTGCGCGGGAGTGTTCGGCGTCACTGAAAACGGCGTCGATGTGGACGGCGCTGGCGAGTTCGAACAGTGCCCGCTGCTGGCTCATCGCCGGGGCCAGATGGGGGAAGGTAGCGGGCGTACCGCTCCGGCCACAGTGTGGCCACGATCAGCGAGCCGGTCTCGAGCAGCCGACGTGCCACGGACACATCCAGGGCGTCCGTGCCCTCCAGGTCATGCTGGAGGTCATCCAGCCACACGACCATCGGCCCCGGCGGGTCCAGGGTGACCTCGCGCAGATCGCCGGCGTCGAAGGGGTGGCGTGCCCTGGGTGATTTCAGGGGTGAAGGAAGGTGTTGAGGATGGCGTCGGCGTGCTGCCTGTTGGGCGGTTCGCCTGCGACGAGCAGTCGGAACCAGATGGGTCCGGCCAGCAGGTCGAGGAGGAGGTCCGGGTCGATGAGGGGCAAGCGGGTGTCGCTCTGTGCCTGGGTGAGCCGCTCGGCCTGGGCCTCGCGCACGGGGCGGAACAGGCGCTCGCGCCAGACATTGGCCATCTCGGGATCGTGCTGGGCGGCGCCGATGAGCCCGGCGAACAGCGGCCCGCGCTGGGGGTCGGCGAGCAGGTCGACGAGGCCGTAGAGCCAGGCGCGCAGGTCGTGCACGATGTCGCCGGTGTCGGGAAAGCCGGTGGGCGGCACGTGCTCGATCAGGGCGTCGAGGACGACGGCGCCCTTCGACGGCCATCGCCGGTAGATCGTCGGCTTTCCGACCCCGGCCCGGGCGGCGATCTTCTCGATGGTGACCTTGTCGTACGACTGCTCCTCGTACAGCTCGAAGGCCGCCCGGAGGATGGCTGCCCGCGAACGCTCGGTGCGGCTCGGTGTCGGTGGCATGGCCCGAGCCTACAGTGAAACGTTACGTAACGGTTTGACAGATCCGGAAGGGCGCTCCACACTAACTACGTTACGTTACGTTCCGTTTTATGTAAGAGATGGCCACCCCGGGCCGGACCACCAGCCAGCTGAGAGGAACGACCCCACATGACCACTCACCAGAAAATGACCTTCGCCGCCACCAGCGGCGCCACGTTGACCGGCAACCTGTTCCTGCCCGGCACCGACGCGCCCGCTCCCGGCGTGGTCGTCGCGGGGACCTGGACTAGTGTCAAGGAGCAGATGGCCGACAGGTACGCCGAGGAACTGGCCCGGCGTGGCTTTGCGGCGTTGTCATTCGACTTCACCGGGTACGGCGAGTCCGAAGGCCGGCCACGGGACCACGAGTCGCCGAAGCTGAAGATCCGGGACATCCGCGCGGCGGCCGACTTCCTGACTGGGCATCCGGCGGTGGGTGACGGACAGCTGGGCGCGTTGGGGGTGTGCGCCGGCGCGATGTATGTGAGCGCCTTCGCCGCCGAGGACGCGCGGGTGCGGTCGCTTGCCCTGGTGGCGCCGTGGCTGCACGACCGCCGTATCTGCGAGGAGAACTACGGCGGCGTGGAGGGCATCGAGTCGAAGAAGGCCGCGGCGGCAGAGGCCCGCCACCGGTACGAGGAGACCGGCGAGGTCGTCTACGTCCCGGTGGTCAGCGGCAGCGACCCGGACGCGGCCATGCCGTTTGACATCGACTTCTACCTCAACCCCGAGCGCGGCGGGATTGCGCAGTGGCCCAACCGGTTCGCGGTCATGGCCTGGCCCGGGTGGCTGGACTTCGATGCCGTCGCGATCGCGCCGAAGGTGACCGCGCCCGTGCTGCTGGTGCACAGCCAGGACGCCGCCATTCCGGACGGTGCCCGCCGCTTCCACGACGGCCTTGCGGGTCCCAAGGAATTCATGTGGACCGAGGGCGTCCAGTTCGACTTCTACGACCAGTCTCCACAGGTCGGCTTCGCCGCGGACGCGGCGGCCGAGCACTTCGCCCGCACGCTGTGAGCACCCGGTATCCCGAACCTTCCCGCACCTCACCCCGACAGGAGAACCACCTCGCCATGCCCGAGTCCCGTGAGACCGCCGCGCCGTTCCCGTCCGAGACCAAGATCGAGGTCGTCGAAACCTGCACCCGGATGGCCGTGCACGCCGACCGCCGTGAATGGGAGCTCCTGCGCGGCCTGTTCGCCGACGAGGTCCTTCTCGACTACACCAGCCTCAACGGCGGCGAGCCGGTCCGGCTCACCCCACAGGAGATCGTCGACGCCTGGGCGGCCACGCTCGGCGGCTTCGACGCCACCCAGCACCTGATCGCCAACCAGTTGGTCCAGCTCGACGGGGACCGCGCGGTCTGCACCGCGTCCTTCCAGGCCACGCACCGCCTGGCCACTCCCCATGGGGCTCCGCTGTGGACGCTCGGCGGCGACTACCGGTGGGAGCTGACCCGTACCGGCGGCCGATGGCTGATCACCTCGGTGGTGATGACGGCGGCCTGGGGCGACGGCAACAAGGACCTGCCCGTGCAGGCGGCGAGCTGACCCCACCCGCCGCCACGCCGCGCGCGCCCCCGGTCTTGGCCGCGCACCAGTCTGAACGTCTTGGGAGTGCCCTGTTGAAATCCTTGTCCAAGCCCCCTGTCGCCGTCCGTGCCTCGCAGCGGGCCCGGGGCGGATCCCGCGTGGTGCTCGGGGCCGCCCTGCTGGGCTTCTTCCTCATCTCGCTGGACGCGTTGATCGTCACTGTCGCGCTGCCCGACATCGGCCGGGGCCTGGGCGGCGGCATGACCGGCCAGCAGTGGGTGGTGGACGGGTACACGCTGATGTTCGCCGCCCTGATGCTGTCGGCAGGCGCGCTGTCCGACCGCATCGGGGCCAAGCGCGCCTACGGCGGCGGGCTGGTGCTGTTCGCGGTGGCCTCGGCCGCGTGCGGGTTCGCGCCCGGGCTCGGCGCGCTGGTGATCGCGCGGCTGGTGCAGGGCGCCGCGGCGGCGGTGATGATGCCGGCGTCGCTGGCGCTGGTCCGGCAGGGCTTTCCCGACCAGGCGGAGCGGGCGCGAGCGATCGCCATCTGGACTGTGGGCGGCGCGGTCGCGGTGGCGGCCGGGCCGGTGGTCGGCGGGGCGCTCACCGCTTCGGTGGGGTGGCGGTGGATCTTCTTCGTCAACCTGCCGGCGGGCCTGCTGGCGCTCGTCCTGCTCGCCCGTGTGCCGGTCTCCCCGCGGCTGCCCGCGCGGCTGGACGCGGTCGGGCAGGTGACAGCGGTGGTCGCGATGGGTGCGCTGACCTACGGCGTGATCGAGGGCGGCGACCAGGGCTTCGGCCGGCCGCTCGTGGTGGTGTCGCTGCTGGTGGCCGCGGCCGCGGCGGCCGCGTTCCTCGCCGCGCAGGCCAGGGGCGCGCACCCGATGCTCCCGCTGCCGCTGTTCCGCTCGCGGGTTGTGATGGTGTCCTTGCTGGTCGGCTTCATGCTCAATGCCGCCTACTACGGCGGGGTGTTCGTCTTCAGCCTGTACCTGCAGCAGGAGCGCGGGCAGTCGGCGCTGCACGCGGGCCTGATGTTCATACCTATGACGGCCCTGGTCGCGGTGGTGAACCTGGCCTCGGCGAAGCTGGCCGGGCGGTTCGGCCCGCGGGTGCCGATGGTGGCGGGACAATTGGCAGGGACGGCCGGGCTGGTGGCGCTGGTCACGGTCGGCGCACACACCAACGTGTGGACGGTGGCGGCGCTGATGGTGCCGGTCGGCCTCGGCGGGGCACTGACGGTGCCGGCGCTGACCGCGATGCTGCTCGACGCCGTACCCGCAGACCGGGCGGGCACCGCCTCCGCCGTGCTCAACACCGGCCGCCAGGTCGGCGGAGCGATCGCGGTGGCGGTCTTCGGGGCGCTGCTGGCCGGGCAGGAGGCGTTCGTGACCGGCATGCGGTGGAGCATGCTGATCGCGGCGGCCGGGCTCGTGCTGACGACGGGCACGACGCTGGCGCTGCCACGGGCGCACCGGGACGCGGAGGCGTGAGACCTGCCGGGATATCCCCTGGCCTCACGCGGCCAGGCTGCGCGAGTTCAACGGCGAGAACAATTCACGTCCACCTGCCGGTGAACTCGGGGGCATGACGAGCATCCGAACGAAAAGTCCCGTTAGCAGAGCAGCGTTGAGCGGCTTGCCGTGACTTTCCGTTCAAATGCGTCTCGCCGAAGGGTTTTCGCAGGTCATGACGGATGCAGTCGGGTGGCCTGAACGGCTGTGACACGGGCGGCGAACACGCGGTGCGCCTTGCGCTCGGCCGGGCTGGCATCGGCGAGGGCAGCGCTCTGCTTCAGCGCGGCGCGGTGGAGTGCGAGCGGGGCCGTGATGCGGACCGAATAGCCGTGGCCGCGGCGGATGGTCTGCCCGGAGGCGAGGGCCTGGCGGACGGTTTCATCACCAGTGGTACGCAGGTGATCGGCGAGCAGTCCCGGCAGATCGAGGGTCGCGTCCGGGCCCAGCGCGGGCACGCGATGCTGCTCGCCGGTGTCGGTCGGCGGCGCGTCGAGCTGGTCGGGCAGGTTGCGGGCGCTGGCGGCGTCCAGGATGCGGCGGATGGTCTTGGGAGCGACCTGGTGACGTCGGGCCAGGGCCTTGACGGCAGCACCCTGGCGGTACTCCTCGACGATGGTGGCGGCCTTGTCCTGGTCGAGGGCGGCGGGGCGGCCGAGGGTCTTGCCGGCGGCCTTGGCGGCGGCGACGCCCTCGCGAGTGTTCTCGCTGATCATGTCGCGCTGGAACTCCAGCACGGCGGCCAGGACGGAGACCATCATTTTGGTGCCGGGGTCGTCGCTGGCCAGGTCGATGCCGGACAACAGTCCGGATTCGACGCGCAGGTGGAGGCCGCGGCGGATGAGCACGGGGCGCAGGGCGAGGATGTCGGCGACGGAGCGGAACAGGCGGGCGGCGTCGGCGATGCGGATGGTGTCGCCGACGGCGGCCTCGTGCAGCAGCGTGGTGAAGCCCGCGCGGTCGAGGGAGAGTTGGCGGCTGGAGGTGGCGGGGTCTTCGTAGGCGGGGGCGCCTGCGGCCAGCAGGGCGGTGAGGGCGTGCCTTTGGCGGGCGTCGGTCTGCTTGTCGGTGGAGTGCCGCAGGTAGACCCGGTCAGCCACGCCGGGCATCCGCGGAGTGGTTGCTGGTGAAGGGGATCTCCGTGCCGTTCCAGTCGGTCTGCTTGAGCAGGGCCATCGTGTCCCCTTCCCGAAGGCCGGCCTTGTGGTAGCCGGTGGGTGTCTGCAACCACTTTAAGGAGGCGGAAAGGGGAGGCGGAAGTCTGGACCGGATTCCATTGGATTGACCGGCCGTTTCCGCAGGTGGCGGACGGCGGTTTGATTGGATCCGCATGTGGGGGCGCAGTCGGCCGATATCGGCCCCCAGTGCGGACCTGACGTCTGAGGGTGGTTCGTAAAACGATGATCACCGAGCGGGTGCCGAGTACATGTGCGAACATCGGGCGATGCTGACCGAAGAGATGGTGGTTGACGCGCAGATGCCCGTTGTTCCGGTGATTTCGCCGGATGGGCGGTGGGTGGCATATGGCGTGATGCCGGGCAGGACGGTCTGGGTGGCGGGGGTGGACGGGAACGCGCCATCGAGGAAGCTGGGGGAAGGGATCGACCCCAAGTGGTCAGCTGACTCGCAGTATGTCTACTTCCGGACGGAAGCGCAGCTGCATCGGGAGCGGGCTGAAGGGGGCGATCGTAGGTCGTGGAAGGGCGAGGTTGGCACCTACCTGCCGCTCGCCGACTCCTACACCGTGGTCGTGCTCTCTCCGGACCCTAGCGAGAGAGATCCGTGGGTGTGGAGCGAGGCCGGGAACCATAGCCGGCTGCGGCTGCTCGATCTGCAGAGCGGTGCGGTCAAGACCCCAGAGGTCTTCCAGGGGCGGCATGTGGTCGAAGTGGCCGAGCGGCCCGGGGGCGGGATGCTCGCCGTACTCACGCAGGAGTCGGCCGACCCCGATCCCGGCGAGCTGACACCACGCCTGCACCTGTTCAACCCGGCCACCGGCGAGGTGCGGGAACTGGGCGCGGCGGCCGTGTCGGCGGGTTCGCTCACCTGGTGGGAGGCAGCGGACGGGTGGCATATTGCATACGTCGCGACGACACCGCCCGGCATCGCCGGCGGGAACGCTGTGCTGGATGTCGCGCTGGCGGAAGGAGAGCATCGTAATCTCACCGAAGGTCTACCGGTCTGCCCGCTCAACCTGACCTCTGGCGGGTTGGCTCTGGTCGCGAACGGGCTGGACTCCGCGATCCATCGCCTTGACCCGGCCACGCGAAGGCTCGTCGAGGTCCTGCCCCTGCGGGGGTTGGCGTGGTGGCTGACGGCCAGCGCGGACGGCGCGACGGTGGCGGTGGCCAGGAGTGAGGCGCACGAGGCACGATCGGTCTTCGCGGGTCCAGTCCAAGGTCCGTTGGTACGGCGCAGCGACACCGCACCCGAGCTGCGGGACATCGAGTGGGGCGCCCAAGAACGCCTTTCCTATCGCGCGAAAGACGGGTTGGACCTGGATGGCCTGCTCGTCCTGCCACCCGGCAAGTCCCGCGAGGACGGCCCGTTCTCCTTGGTCACGATCGTGCACGGCGGCCCTTATGGACGCTGGGCCGACCAGTTGCTCCTGCATCACTACGAGCCCGCGCAGTGGTTGGCCGCCGAGGGTCACGCCGTCTTCCTGCCCAATCCCCGGGGTGGCCAGGGTCACGGGCACGCCTTCGCCACGAACGGCACTCTCGGCAGGGAGGAGTGGCATGACCTGCTCACCGGCATCGACCTGCTGATCGAGCAGGGGGTGGCTGACCCGGACAGGTTGGGCATCGGCGGCTACAGTCACGGCGGATACATGGCCGCTTGGGCAGTTGGTCAGACCGACCGCTTCAAAGCAGCGCTGGTGGGTGCGGGGATCAGTGACTGGGGCATGCTCGCCGCGACCGGCGAACTCGGCGCGTTCGAGGCGGCGCATGGCGGCAGCATCGGCTGGGAGGGGGTGGGCCCGCACCCACATGACGAGCGGAGTCCCATCTCCTACGCCACCAAGATCCGAACCCCGGTCCTGATCGTTCATGGCGCACAAGACACCAACGTCCCGCTCAGCCAGGCGGAGTTCCTTCACCGGGCCCTGCGCAGTTTCGACGTCGAACACGAGTTCGTCGTCTACCCGCGCGAGGGCCACAACATCGTCGAGCGAAACCACCGTATCGATCTGCTACGCCGTACCAGAACGTGGTTCAGCCGCCTGAACGGGTCTTAATCAGTCCAGTCGATCTCGAGAGAGAACCACCGTTTTCCAGCCCACGAAGGTACCTATTTGGGGCTCCGGGCTAGAGAATCTCATCCTCCCAGTCCGGCTCGTCGGGGTTGCGGAGCTGCCGGACGCCGGCGGGGCCGAGATCAGGCTGGGCGAAGGAGTAGGTGCCGATCACGTTGATGTGCTGGCGGACGAAGGGTGACAGGCGTGCGACGTCTTCTTCGACCATGGGGTAGCCCTCGGCTTTGAGCTGATCGAGAGCGCGGTCCATGTAGAAGGTGTTCCACAGCGTTACGCAGTTGAGCACCAGGCCGAGCGCGCCGAGCTGGTCTTCCATGCCCTTGTAGTAGCGCTGGTAGATCTCGCCTTTCCTGCCGTGGAAGATCTTCCCCGCCAGCGCATGGCGGGACTCTTGCAGGTTACGCACGCCCTTGATGTCGCGCCGGTAGGGCTCCTCCACGGCGTAGGTGAGGATATGGAGGGTCTTGAAGATCCGCCCGTAGTGGGCGATCGCCTCCCCGAGTGGGGTCGGGTTGCCGTCCCGCTGAATCATGCGCATCACGTCGTAGGCGCGGATCTCACCGGTGTAGATCGACACCACGACGCGCAGGATGTCACTCCAATGCCGCTTGATCTTTTCCAGATCGATCTTCCCGCGCGCGAACCGGGACAGGCTGCCGTAGTCGGCGTCCTGGATGCGCCAGCCCTTCTGATCGGGGATGTCGGCCAGCGCGGGCCGGTACTGCATCCCCAGCAGGTGGACCAGGCCGAACACGACGTCGCTGTAAGATCCGGTGTCGGTCACCAGAACCTCAGGGCGCGGTCCGCCATCCCTCCGGAACGCCACATCGATCATGTGGAGCGAGTCACGCACGGTTCCCGTGACGACCTTCGCCCCGAGCCCCACCCCACGGTCGTTGATCATGTTGAGCCACGTGACACCGCGCGAGCGGCCGAAGAACTTCTTGTTCGGGCGGGTGTAGATGGAGGGCACCGGGACCACGAACCGCATCCCGTCGATCGCGGCGACCAGCCCGCCGCCGAGTGCCTGGGCGAAACCGATCTTGCCCTGCTCGTCGATGAGCGGGCCGTTGGCCAGGGTGTAGGTCTCCTCCGACAGGTAGTTCTGCACCACATGCGATAGCCGCCCGCGTTCCAGCGCGGGCGTGCCCGCCTTCACCACCGGCGCGTACCCGATGTTCAGCGCTTGGGCCGTCAGGCAGGCCGCGACCGAGACGTGGAAGTCGGCGAGCTTGCTCACCCCGCCGGCCACCGAGATGAACGCGGCCTCGAACTCCGGAACCCGGCCCATCACCTCCAGCAGGAGCTCCGGCACGTCCACCCGCGGTAGCATCGCGAGCACCCGCTTGCGCAGGTCAATCAGGGACGGCGGCTCTGGAAGGGCGGCCAGCTTGGCCACGTGCAGCCGGCCTTCCCCATCCACGCTCACATCCACGCCATCCTGCCCGGCCCGGCCCGGCCCGCGACATCGTTGAGCGCCAGATGCAGCACCAGCGCGTGCTCGGCAAGTAACCGCCCGGGATCCTCGGGAAGCTGGAGGTCGACCAGCGCCGGACCTTTGGCCGCCTCCCACTTCGCACCGTCCAACAGTTGCCCGCGTGGATCCCGCCAGCGCGCCGAGGCCTCGGCGTAGACGTCGCGGCGCTTGAGGTGCCAATGAAACTGGGTAAGCACGCACATGGTGTAGGCGTTCTTGTCCACGGTGCTGCCATTCGGCAAGCTCTTGAACACCAGCCGCTTCCAGGACCCAGTCACCAGCTCGGGGTCGATGTCGGCCTCGGTCACCTTCTTCTTGCGGCCGTCCAGCAGCCGGGGCAGCTGCTTCATCGCCGCGAGCGCCGGCGCGCCCTCAGCGTTGGCGCCGAATTCGATCACCGTGGTCAGCGTCTTGAGGAACCCCGACACGGTGGCGATCCGCGTGGCCGGCAGCGCCCGCATCTCCCCGTCGGCATCGGCGTCGGGCGGCGGCACCATCTCGGTCACCGCCGCGACGGCCTCCCGCAACTCCCGCCGGGGCACGATCGCGTCGATCGCCTCCCACACTTGATCCAACCGGAGTTCCTCGCCGTACTCGGTGACCTCCAGCAGGGTCTCCACCGCCGCGGCCAGCGTGGCCGAGTGCTTGGCCAATTTCGGATGCTGGCGTACCCGCTCCTTGTCAGTGGCGGTCTCGGCCTTGCCGACCAGTTCGGTGGTGACCAGCAGGTCCAGCATTTCCAGACAGTCGTCGACCGCCTTGCCCTCCAGATAGATCACCGTGGCCAGCAACGTGGCGAGCTGACGGGAGGGCCCATGGCGGCGCAAAGCGGTCGCCGTGGCCTGCATGCCGTACCGCGCCAAGTCGACCATCCGCCGGTGCGGCACCTCCGGTGGCAGCGGCATGGCCCCCAGCCCCACACCGAGGATTTCCGCAGCGAGCTCCAGCGCCTTCTCCAGATTCCTCCCCGAGGGCGCCGCCGGGCCCTTGCGCCAGCGCTCCAGGTCCGAGGAACGCCGGCCCTCGGGCACCTCCAGCAGCATCTCCAGGATCACCCGCTGCCGTGGTGACAGCACCTCTCGCAGCGTGTCATAGAGCCGGTCGGTGGCCTCATCCCGCACCCGGGCGACCAGCCGTGCCAGCGTGGTCACACCCGGGAGCAGCACCTTGTTGGTGCGCAGCCACGTCACCCCGTCATAGAAGATCGTCTTCTTGCCGTCGCCGGTGTTCCACGCCCTGGCGCTCGCCCACACGATGAATTCCGCCTCTGCCTGGGAGAACTCCTTCAGCGCGTATGCCTTGCGGATCGCGTCCTGGTGCTCGAACGGTGTGCTGCGCCGCTCGGTGTACTGGCTGATCTGCGAGACATCCTCGATCCCGAGTTGCTCACCGAGGTACACCAGCACCTCGTCGGGCACGTCCAGCGGGTCGGCCAGAAAGCGCCCGACGTAGCGGGCTGTCGTTAATTGGAGGGCGAAGCCGAGGCGGGCGTGTGTCCCACGCCGTTCGGCGATCAGCGCCCGATCCGCGTCGTCGAGGTAGAAGAACCGCTCCAGCTCCGCCTGCGACGGAGCGCCCGAGAAGCGGCCGTACGCGGCCGCCTCACCATCACTCAAGAACTCAACCGGCATAGACGCCGAAGGTAGGGCAGGCCCGGCAAGCAGGACGAGCGGAAGATCAAATAGTTAGCTGGGGCCACCCGCTAACGGGACTTTTCGTTCGGATGCTCGTCATACCCCGCGATCGAACGCTGGCGGCTGCTGCGGTCCCACCTCGAAGACGATGAACCGCCGGCCCACGTCGCCGCTTCCTGCGGGATCCCCGAGCGGACGCTGCGCCGCTGGCGTGCCGCCTACCAAGCGGGCGGTCTGGCCGTTCTGGTGCGCCGACCGCGCTCGGACCGCGGCCGGGTGCGGATGCCCGAGCCGTTGCCTGGATGGCCATTTCCTTGCCTGGTGGGTGCAATGACCTGCTGCGAACCTGAGTCATCTCCGCTGGGAAGGGGAATGCGTTTCGCGTATGCTCCGGATCTTGGTTTGCATCAAGGGCATGACCGTCCTCCACATCTCACCCGAACGGGCGCGGACGGCCTTCCGCACCGCGATGTCGCTTCCAGGACCACCTCAAGACGTTCCGTAGCGGAGCGTCAGCTTGTCCTGAGCAGAAGGGGAACACCGGCCATGGCGGCAAACGATCACAAAGATGCCACAGCGCAGACCGACCAGCCGTTCGGCACGCTGGAGTTGGTGCACGCCTTCAGCGAAGGCCCGATGCCGACCGGCGTCACGGTGTCGCACACTGGCCGGATCTTCGTCAACTACCCGCTCTGGGGCGACGACGTCGCCGCCACCGTGGCCGAACTGCGCGACGGCGAGGCCGTGCCGTTCCCGGACCAGGCGTGGAACGCCCGTTCCGGTAGCCCGGCCAGGCGGCTGATGTCGGTGCAGAGCGTGGTGGTCGACCCGGCCGACCGTCTGTGGATCCTGGACACCGGCAGCCCGCTGTTCAAACCCACCGAGCCGGGCGGCCCCAAACTGGTCTGCGTGGACCTGCGCACCGACACCGTGGTCCGGGTCATCACCTTCGAACCCGAGGTGACGCCGAGCACCTCCTACCTCAACGACGTCCGCTTCGACCTGCGCAAGGCGCCCGACGGCGTCGCCTACATCACCGACTCCTCCGGCGATGGTCCCAACGCCATCGTCGTGGTGGACCTGGCGACCGGACAAGCGTGGCGGCGACTGGACGACCACCCCAGCACCAAGGCCGAAAGCCCGCCTGCCTACCTGCCGATCGTCGAGGGCCGCGTCTTCATGGAACGCCCGAAGGACGGCCCGCCCAAGCCGGTCCTGATCGGCGCCGACGGCATCGCCATCTCCGCCGACGGCAAGCGGCTGTTCTACTGCCCGCTCATGTCACGACACCTGTACAGCGTGTCGGCCGATGCCCTGGCCGACCGCTCGGTCAGCGAGGAGGAGGTGGCGGCCACAGTCGTGGACGAGGGAGACAAGGGCGGCTCGGCCGACGGTCTGGAAAGCGACGACGCCGGACGCGTCTACATCACGAACTGGGAGCACAACGCCATCATGCGCCGCCTCCCCGACGGAAGCTTTGAAACCCTCGTGCACGACCCGAGACTGCTGTGGCCCGACACCATGTCGGTCACCCAGGAACACCTCTATGTCACCTCCAACCAACTCCACCGGCAGGCGGCCTACCACAACGGGCAGGATCTGCGCCGCTACCCCTACGCGCTGTTTCGCACACCGATCGACGCCGGCCCCGTACGGCTGCTCTGAATGATGCCGAGCAGGCCGAGATGTCGCGCGAACAGGCGCGTCCAGCGTCAAGTATGCGTTTCCGGTCGAGGAACCGGCGGACAGCCGTTGGCGCTGAGAAGGATCAAGACGCACTTATGGCTGAAAGATCCTCACTTGTAACGCGTCAATCACTATGAGTTGATCGCGACCGATATGGCCCAACCGTGCGGGCTATGCCTGCGGAATTTCTGTCTGCCGAGCAGAGGGCTGCCTACGTCTCGTTCATCGAGGCGCCGTCGTTGTCAGACCTGGAGTTATCCTGAGTGGCTCTTGGTAGTCAGGCATGTTCGTCAAGCAACGTTGGCGTGTACTTGCCTCACAGATGCACCGCGAGCGACGCCCCTCCGACAAGGGCATCCAATACGCGGGTCCACCGACCGTCACACTCCTACCCACGCCGTCAGCCGCTCAGCGAAGACCATGATCAATTGCTATCTAAACGGCATTGGGGCGTGCACCAGGGCCGCGAGCGCCCCCTCACCCGGCCGCGCCACGTCGATCAGCGGCTTCACGCGCGGGCCGGGACCCCGCGCGGCGGCCAGCCGACGGAACAGCTCGTTAGATGTTGCCGTTCGCCGGCCGTGGACATTCCGTCCTGCCGCGATTGGACGATCCTGGCCTTCGCCCTGCCGCGAGGCAAGGTTGCGCCGGCACCACAGGGCGAAGGGAGCCGAACAGCAGCCGTTCCGCTAGAGGCTGCTCGCGAGTGCCCTGACCCACCTCCCTTGACGTGTGTCTCCCAAAAAAGCTGGCTTGTCCGTATTGCGTGCGTGTGTGACGCCGGGAGAGTATGCCATTGTCAACGGATCGATCTTGGTGTCGACGGGAGGGGTTGACTGATGGCGCTTGCTGATGTCGATATTCTCGAGAAGAATAAATTCACTCAATTTCGATAGTGGGCAACATGCCCAGCCATAGTTACCCGGCCGGCCTGATCGCCAGGCTCTGCCTTCTGCATGAGCGCGAACGCGACCGGGAGCCGTTACTCCGGCACCACCCGGCGCAGCGCGGCACGACTTCGAGCGAACAACATCCTTCGGTAAAGCTGATGCGGCGTTTGGACTTGGCCTGGCCAACTCTAAGGGGCCAGCGGCTGTGGACCCTCGCAACTCCTGCCGTGATCGAAAGACCCCTAGCCGTTGGTCCGCCGCGTGGCAAAGTTGGGCGGAAATAGAATATGAAGCGTCACCGAGAACGGTGACACCTAATGGGGCTGTGCACTTTACCAAACATTCCACATTGTCGATGGAAGAGGCTGAGCATGGCGCTGGGCGACGAAGATATCCTCAAGCCGCAGATCTTCGAGGCTAACTCTCAGCAGAAAAATTATCAGCGGATCATAAACTTCTTGCGGGAGCGCTATCGCTCCTGGAACGGGGCAGGCGAGCGCTTCTTTCGAGTGGATTTTGTCTTAGAAGCTTCGAAACCTCCCCGCCATCCGACCGTTCGATTGTACTTCCAGAAGGACAATCTTTACCTTCGGGGCTGGGCGATCAACAGAGAAAGGCGGCTGGTTGCCGCCTGGGACAGAAGCGAGGAACATGCCCTCAGCTTGCCGCACGACGAGGCGACCTGGGACAAGGATCTTGGTTGGGTCGCACTGGAATACGGCACAGGTTCCACCCAAGGAGAACTGTCCAAAACAGTCTTCTTTCAAAAACTGCAGACACTTTACTACTATATATTAAAAGCGCCGCGCGAGTCAGGGGTCGACGCGAAGGGCAGGCCGCAGCGCCAAGACGCCGAGCAGGCAT
Source organism: Nonomuraea sp. B12E4 (assembly GCF_039871825.1). NCBI lineage: Bacteria > Bacillati > Actinomycetota > Actinomycetes > Streptosporangiales > Streptosporangiaceae > Nonomuraea > Nonomuraea sp. B12E4. The sequence continues at coordinate 31,279 of NZ_JBDPME010000049.1, forward strand.
TTCATTTGGTCGCCAGGATGACATCGGAGATGGCGCGGTTCGATCCGTACTTTAAGAAGATGTACGACAATTGGACGAGGGGGCTCGACCAGAAGGTTCGCCCCGAATCAAGGTATTGCTGGGGGAAGGACGGAGCCCCTGACAGTTACCGAATGCCGCCATTCGAGGATATCGTCCACAGATGGGCCGATTGCAGCAGGAAGGCGGCGGGCTGGAGCCCTGAGCTGACTTTCACCGTCGCAAACACTGTAGTGCCGGTTACCACGCTCATGGCCAAGGAGATCCTGGGGAACGGGGCGAAGAAGCATGCTTGACGGGGAGCCGATGTGACTAACCCACAATCCGAAGGTTCCGGCTGGGGAGGGCTGGATGCGCTCATGGACCATCTGGCCGGGCTCGGCGACCCCCTGGTCCTCGATTCGGAAGACGCCGCGCTGCCAGACCAGTTACGGGACATGCTCGCCACCTTCACGGGCCGGAAGTTCGAGGGTACGGCGACCTCCGGCCCCCCGCAGTTCGACGACTCCAGGACCAGCCTGACGCTGGCCCTCACCTGCGCCCCGCAGATGTGGCCCGCCGACGTGAAAGCAGGGGCGACCACCGTCAGCGCGATGACGGTGGTCGTGGCCGCGGACGGCGGCATCACCGTCACGTTCACCGGAATGTTCAACGGGGTCGCGGTGCTGGCCACGATGACCGCCGACGAGGCCGACGGGCTGACCGCTGCGGTGCGGTCGCAACAGCACGGTGCGTTCGAGCTGGAAGCGCTTACCGGGCAGCTGGCCGAAGGCGGCCTGTGTCAGGAGGTGGAGCAGGGGCTGACGGAGCTGGACGTCGTGCTCGGGCTGATCACAGGCTTCAACTACTACCTGGAGAGACACCCGAAGGCCGAACCTGTCGCCTACGCGGTGACGTCCGTGACGGTCACCGCTGAGCTCAAAGTCAAAGACCTCGCCCTGGACATCGAGCTGTGGTTACGGGAAAAGTACATCAGAGGGGACCTGCACAAGGACACGCCGAAGGACACCATTGACGTCCTGGCGCTGCTGGGTTCGTGCGGTATCCCCGTCCCCCATGTGCCGACCGGGCTCAGCGTCCGTGACCTCAACTTCACCGCCGGATTCGGCGGCATCTACCAGATCGCCCTGACGCTCACGGGTACCTGGTCCCTCGACCCCTTCATGTCGCTTGACGAGCTGTCGGTGGAGGTCTCCTACAGCACCGTCGAGAAATTCGTGGCCCGGTTCGCCGGCACGGTGAAGGTGAGTTCGTCGATCGCCATCGAGATCAGCGCGGCGATGGCCGCCGGTAAGGGAGGCGGCTGGACCTTCTCGGGCGGGATTCTGGCGGATGAGGCCCTCACAGTGAGGGCGCTGACCGACGGGCTGGGCGCGACCGCCGTACCCGAGGCCCTGGAAAGCCTGGAACTGACCAGCCTCTGGCTTACCCACACGACCGGCACCGACCAGTTCGACTTCGCCTGCCATGGAGACCTGGAGATCGCGGACGGCGTCAAAGCATCGATCGGCGCGACCATCACCCGGTACGGCAACGACACACGGTACGCCGGAACGTTGGACATCGCGGGCTACGACTTCGAGGTCGAATTCGACAAGGACAGGTCCGGCACCGACGCGGCCGCCGCCACCTTCCATGGCGGCGACGGGGACATCCACATCGTGCTGCGGGACCTGGTCGCGCACTTCTCCGCCGACCTGGCGGCGGATGTCCCCGACAATCTGCGGATCGGTTTGAAAGATGCCAAGTTCGTCCGGGTGAAGCCCGCCAATGGCCCGGCGCAGTTCTGCTTGGGTATCGACCTGTCAGCGGACATCGACCTTTCCCAGCTTCCCCTGGTGGGCGGGTTCCTATCGCAGGTGGGGACCTTGGGCGTGCAGAACATGCAGGTCCTCTACAGCTCCGGCGACATCGCCCCGCAGGCGGTCGGTGTGGTCAACGGGCTGCTGGGCGGGGTGGTGCCGCTGCCGGCAGCCGGGCTGACGGCGGGCGTGGCGGCCCTGGCGGAGCTGCGGATCGGCAGCGAGACCACACCGGTAGCCCTCGGTGTTCCCGCCACCAACGCCCCCGCCCCCAAGGGGGGCGGGCAGTCCAACGTCGCTGCGGTACCGGACACCTCTACCCCCGACCCACAGGGCACGCCGAGCGCGCCGGCTTCCAACGTCCACTGGATCTCGGTGCAGAAGAAGCTCGGCATCGTCCAGATCAACCGGGTGGGCGTGATGTACCAGCACAACGTGCTGCTCTTCGCGCTGGACGCCGCGGTCGCGGTGGGGCCGCTGTCCCTGTCGTTCGACGGGCTGGCAGTGGGATCGCCACTGGACAGGTTCGAGCCGACGTTCAACCTCTCCGGACTCGGCATCGGCTACAGCGCTGCTCCGGTGGTGATCGCCGGCGCCCTACTGCACCTGCCCGAGGACGAGCGCGCCCCCGACGTGGCGTTCCAGTACGACGGCGCGGCGACGATCGCCCTGCCGAACTTCTCGCTGGGGGCTGTCGGCTCCTATGCGCAGTTGACGGACGGCGAGCCTTCGCTGTTCGTGTTCGCCCAGCTTGAGGGGCCGCTGCTGGAGCTGCCGCCGATCCTCGTCACTGGGCTGATGGCCGGGTTCGGCTTCAACCGGGAGCTGGCTCTGCCCTCCGCCGCGGAGGTGTCGGGGTTCCCGCTGCTGGTCTTGAACAAGCAGGGGCCGGACTCGGACCAGGGCAAGCCTTCGCAGGTGCTGGAGGCCTTGGAGGGGCGTGAGCCGGCCGTCGCCGGTGGCCAGCGACGGCAGTGGATCGCCCCGCGGCAGGGCGCGTACTGGCTGGCTTTGGGGGTGGAGTTCAGCGCGGCCGAGGTGGTGAACGCCAAGGTGCTGCTGGCCGTGGAGTTCGGCCAGGAGCTGGTGCTGGCCGTGCTGGGGCTCGCCACTCTTCAGCTGCCGCTGCCTGCCGAGTCCCCCCGCACCTACGTCTACGCGGAGCTGGGCGTGGAAGCTGTCGTCCGGCCCGCCCACGGCAGCGTCGAGGTGGCCAGGCAGCTGTCGCCGGCCTCGTATGTGCTGACGCCCGACTGCCACCTGACCGGGGGGTTCGCCGCCGTGGTGTGGTTCGGGTCGAACCCGAACGCCGGGCAGTTCGTGGTCACCTTGGGCGGATACCATCCGGCGTTCCAACCGCCCGCCTCCTACCCGAGGGTGCCACGGCTGGGCATCGACTGGGCGGTCAGCAGCAGCGTCTCGATCAAGGCGCAGGCGTATCTGGCGGTGACGCCGTCGTGCGCGATGGCGGGCATAAGCCTCAGCGCCGTCTACCACGGGGGCCCCGTCCGGGCGTGGTTCACCGCCAAGGCCGATCTGCTGCTGTCGTGGCGGCCGTTCTGGTTCACCGCGGGCATCTCGGTGAGCATCGGCGCTTCGGTCCAGGTTGACGTCTGGTTCGTCCACAAAACCATCCAGGCGTCGGTCAACGCCTCCCTGGAGTTGTGGGGACCGCCGGTGGGCGGCACGGTATCCGCCCACATCGTAGGCTTCACCGTCACGATCAGTTTCGGGCAGGGGCGCCTCGGAGCCGGTGACAAAACACTGGGCTGGTCCGAGTTCTCCAGCATGCTGCCGAAACCGGAGGGCATGGTCACCATCGCGGCGGTCAGCGGCCTGGTTAAGACGATGGACGACCCCGCTGCGGGCAAGGTGTGGCTGGTCCGCGCCCGCGACCTGCGCTTGTTCACCCAGTCCGCCATCCCGGCCAGCCACCTGCGGGCCGGTGAGGCGCTGCTCTGCTCGCCCGAGCCCGCAGACGGCCCCCTGGTCGACGTGCGCCCCATGAAACGCGATGGCCTGGTCGGCGAGCACCGCCTGAAGCTGTACTTCGAGAACGAGCCCGTGCCAGCCGACGGCTGGACGCTGACACCCCGCATCCGGAACCTGCCCGCGTCGCTGTGGGGCGCCCCGCTTACCCAGCTCGAGGAAGCCTTCCCCAGGCCCAGCGCTGACGTGGTCCCTGACCGGCCGGTGGGCTTCGACGTCCAGGCGCCGCGGCCGTCGCTGGCCGCCTCGCGCGGGTTCTTCCCGCTCAGCGAGTACAGTCAGGACGAGCTGCCACCCGGCCTTTCACCGCTGCCCCCGCAGCCCGCCGCCAACATCGACTTCGTCTTCGCCGCCGAGGCGTGGTGTGTGGACCTCATCGGCCATGCCGACCGCGGGGACGCCAAGCTCGGCCGCGACCAGGTGTATGCGGCCCTGGCCGACGCCAAACTGTTCACCGGCCCCAACGACACCTTGGCCGGTCTGGCGCAGGGCGCCGGCCACCTGTTCAGCCAGGCCCCCATGATCCAGGATGCAGGGAGCCGGACGTGAGCCCGAGCCCGCAGCACCCCGCCCGCGACACGATCCCCCTCGGCGACATCGAACTGCACGACAACTACCTGCCCGCCCTGCCCGCGGGTGACTACCGCGTCGAGGTCGCCCACGCCCTGCGCACCGGCCAGGACGACAACGCCCCCGTCGTCGGCGACACCTTCACCGCCACCCAGAGCTTCACCGTCCGCGGACCGCAGGTCGCGATCGGCACGGGGGCGGTAGTGGCCAAGCAGCCACCGGACGCCTCCAGCGGCCGGTTCGCCGACGTGCTGCCCCACGTGGTGCTCGGCGACCCCATGCTGCCGTGGGAACGCGCGATGAAAGGCGCCCCGGCCGGCTCCCCCTGGCTGGCGCTGCTGGTGCTGACCGACGACCAGCTTGTCGGCGGTACGGACGCCCCGACCCGTACGATCTCCGGCACGGTCGGCCAGTTCCGGGCCTTGGATGCGGCCGTGCTCAAACCCGAGCTGAGGGTGGAAGCCGACCTCGGCGACGCCGATCCCTGCACTTACATCCAGGTTCTGTCCGAGGAGTTCCACGCGGTGGCGCCCCGTCTGGACGAGCTGCGGTTTCTGGCTCACTGCCGGGCAGCCAACACCGGAGACCGGCCCATCCTCGGCCTGAAGGAGGACGGGCTGTTCGCCGTCGTCGTCGCGAGCCGTTTCCCGGCCGATGCCCCGCCCGGCTCCACCACCGCGACCAAGTCCATCGTGCACCTGGTCTCCCTGGAAGGCCACGAGAAGATCCTCGTGGACGACCCGGACTTTAAGGGCCGCACGTCGGTGGCGCTGCTGTCAGTGGCCAGCTGGTCGTTCTGGGCTTACCCCGATCTACAGGCCGACTTCGCCGATCTGGCCGAAGGGCTCACCTGCACCCCGGACGGAGCCCAGGCCGACCGCGAGGACATGTGGCTGCGGCTGGCCTCCCCCTACTCCGACAGCGACGCCACCCCGGCCCCCCAGCGGCACGTGGCGCGGAGGCTCAACGACGGCTACGTGCCGCTGCCGTACCTGACCCGCTCGGGCGAGTCCACCTACGGCTGGTACCGGGGCCCGCTCACCCCCGTCATGCCCGTGGCCACCGCCCGGGCGGCCCAGGCCACCACCGCCGACGCGCTCCTCGGCTACGACCCCGCCTGGGGCAGCTTCGATGTGTCGCTGGCCACCGCGTTCGAGACCGGCCGGGCGCTCGCCCTGGCCGACGTCGCCTTCGGCCAGCACCTGCTGGCGTTCAAGCACGCCGCCCGGCAGTTGGTCGACACCCTCTACCACCAGGCCACCAGCAACCACCTGCCAGCAGACGGCGACGGGCCGAGAACCGCGCGGGCCGCGTTCGGCACACTCCTCGACGGCCACTTACTCACCGCCCTCGACATCCCAGCGGGCAGACCCGACACCCCGTGGTCACCGCCCGCGCCGGTCGCGCCGCCGGCTGATGCGACCCAGGCGCTGGAGGAGTTCCTGCGGTCCGACCCCACCCGGGCCACCCTGGCCAGTGCGCTGGCCGATGGCGACGGACTCACCGAACACTTTGCCCCCATCGCGCAGTGGCTCGGGCGGCTCATGCTGCTCTACACCGTGCCGTTCACGCACCTGGTGCCCGACGAACGGATGCTGCCGCAGGAATCATTACGCTTCTTCCACGTCGACCCCAGCTGGCTGGACGCGCTGATCTCCGGCGCGTTGAGCATCGGCGCCCAGTCCAGCCGAGACACCCTCCAGGACCAGATCGTGGCCGCCACCGTCCGGACGGCGGCGGCCCGGGTAGCGTCGGCACACCGTGACACGGTCCGCGGCGGGACACCCGACGACGTCACCGCCGGGGACGATTTGGGCAGCGCCGCCCGGCCGATTTCCGGGCTGCTATTGCGCTCGGCGCTGGTCTCCGGCTGGCCGAACCTGGCCGTCCGCGCCAGCAGCCCCGGCGGTACGCCGCTGCGGGTGCTGCGCATGGACCACCTGGCGCCCAGCGTGCTGCTGTGCCTGTTCGACGGCCTGCCCGCGACGGTCGAACTGCGCGAACCCCAAGAGGGCTTCCGGTTCGGCATTGAGGACCACGGGCTGATCCCGCTGCGGAACATGCTGCCACCGCGCCCGCCTGCGAACCTGCGACTCGGCGAGCAGATCGGCACTAACGTCACCTTCGGCGTCCTGGACCACCTGAGAACCGGCACCGGCAACGGACGTGTCCTGAACATCGGCTCGCTCGTCCCCGCACTCCAGGCCGCCCTGGACGCCGCGCACAGCACCACCGTCGGCCAGGTCGGTCCCGCCGACCTGGCCATGCAGATGGTCAAGGTCCCCGAAGCCATCCGTTTCACCGGCCCGAACGGAGACCGAGGTTGACCCCCCGCCCCACACTCGTCGTGCCCGTCGGCCTGGACGCACTCGTGGTCAACACCGCCCTGCAAGGTCGGGACGGCTTTCGAACCTGGCAGCACAACTACCAGGCGCTGAACGACTACATGAGCCCAGAGCCGGACGAAGGCGACCGGCAGAGCAACGACCAGGCCCACAACCACACCGGCGTACACCTGCACTGGACGCTGCCCCGGGGGCTTCGCCACGGCGTCCAGGACCCGCAGACCGGACAAGTCCGCTATCCGCTGGTGCCCAACCGGTGGCTGGTGGCCCGTTTCAGCGGCACCACCACCCGCCGCGCCAAAGCCTGGGTAATCGAAAGCGACTGCCCCTACAGCGCCACCGCCTACGAAGACGGCCACTCCTACGACAGGTCCAGCCCGTACCTGGTCTCCCCGGACACCCTGCGCGCCTGGCAGGCCAGCCCCGACCCGTACCGCAACACCATGACGCCCGACTCGCCCCAGGTCCTCGTCGGGCTCGCCTTCCCGCTCACCGACGCCACGCCCTGGACCGAACGCGCCGCGGGCGACCCCCTGTTCGTCACCGCGATGGCCACCGGCGACCCGTACTTCACCTCCTACACCCCCCACAACAGCAACGTCTTCTCCTTCCTCGACGACCTGTCCGACGTCACAGCCGCCGACACGCTCGGTTACCAGGTCATCGGCTGGTACTCCGATCCCGGCGCCGACGTCCTGGCCTGCCTCCCGCCCGGCACCTCCTACGCCGACCACCTCGCCCACCTCGGCTGGCAGGACCCCCGCCTCGACCAGGACAGCGCGGTCGTCCCCGCTACCCGCAGCCTGTACTGCGGCACGGCCCTGACCGTCCCCTGGGACCCGGCCCCCAAATCGTCGGCACCCGTCCCCGACCCTCTGGAAACCATCAAGGACAGCGGCGCACTCAACCTCGCCATCGGCAACACCACCGAAGACGCCTTCACCGCACTCGCCGGCCGCACCCTGCACGCCAGCGGCGCCTCCCCCTCCAGCGCGGACCTGCAACTGCTGCGCACCTTCCTGCACAACGTCCTGGACATCGCCGACGAAAAGGGCGGCGACGCCCGGGTACGCCGCCACATCCACGACGCCTCGTTCGGCGCCACGGCCGGAGGCCACCACTGGACCGTGACGCCGCCCCCCGCCGACACAGACGATCCGGCATCGACCCCCACCCCGTTCACCCCTCCACGATGGCTGGCCACCCTCAACGACGACCAGCACCGCCTCGACGCCCAGCTCCGCGAGCTCTACACTCACCAGTGGCGGCTGAACGCCCTGCGGCTGAAGAACGGCCTGGCCGACGCGCTGTCCCCGCGTCCCGGCGACGCGCCCGATTCGGACCGGATGCAGCAGGAGCTGGACCCCGACCAGGAGGGTTCGCTCGCCCACACGGTGCGTGCCATGACCGCCCAGGTGCGGGACCTGGCCGCGAAGGTCCCCCAGCCCGATGACGCCACTTCCCACGAGGGTGCTCACGACGCGCTCCTCGCCGGGATCAAGGCCTTCGCCCAAGCCCGAGGGCTCGCCGAAGGCGCCACGCTCAAGGCCGTCCCGCGCCACCCGTACTGGCAGGCCAATGACCCGGTGGTCAGCCTGTCGGGTGTCCTGCCGCCGGCCGACGCCGCCGTCCCCGATGAGCCGCTGCCCGTGCGGCTGCTCACTGACGACAGCCCCGCGTCCTTGGTCAGCGCTGTCACGGTCGCGGGCATGACGATCACCGCGACGCCCGGGCAGGGGCCGATGCCCACCATCGCGAGCCTTTCCGCGCTCCCGCAGGAGATCCCCGCTCTGCTCGCGGAGTACTTCCTGTTGGATCCGGGCAACGCGCCCGCGCTGGCCGCCGCCACCGGCTTACCGGCTGGCGAGATCAGCGCCGTCATTGCCGCCCACCGCCCCGCCGACTACACCGGCGCCCTGCCCGCCCAGGGCCTGGATGCCTGGACGCAGCCCTGGCAACCCTTGATCATGGAGTGGAAGGTCGCCTACCGCCACATCCCCTACACGGTGGGCACCCAGCGCTGCTGGACCTTCGACGGCACCGACTACCGCTTCACCGGCGCGGCCGGTATCGAGGCGGACCGGGTCACCGTCACGGGCATCTCCGGCCTCGGCCCGCACCCCCGCTCTCTGTTCGCCGCGCGGCTGAAGGAGTTCATCGCCCACCACGGCACCGACGACCAGCGCGACCAACTCGACGCCTGGCTGAGCGCGATCGGCGACTGGGCCTTCCTGGCCCAGGAACTCACCGGCTTCAACCAGCGGCTGGCCGCCCGCGACCTGCGCGCCTTCCGCCGCCCCACCACTGATGACGCCGACCACCCGCACATCGCCGGCCTGGCCGGCTATGCCGACGCCGCCAGCGACGACGGTCTGCCCGCCCGTTACCGGGGCCACGTCACCAGCGCCCCGTACCTGCCCGGAGGCGCCGACGCCCCCTTCCACGAGATGCGGCAAGGGCAGATCCACATCGAAGAGCTCTTCCTCTACGACAAGTTCGGCCGCGTCCTCGACGTCGTCAGCCCTGACACCGAAAGCGGCGGACTGCACGACTACCGCAACTTCCCCATGGTCGTCGACACGGCTCTGGCCGCTGAGACGTCACTCACCCCCACGATCGCCTCCGTCGCCCAGCTGCCGCCCCGCCCCCTGCAGCCCGCACGGCTCGACTTCGACCTCCTCGACGCCCGGACCGGCACCCGCATCGTGCGCACCGCGGCCGACCCCAACCCCATCGGCGGCTGGATCCTGCCCAACCACCTCGACCACAGCCTGCTGCTCTACGACCCGGCAGGCCGCCTGCTCGGCACCTACCGCCTGCTCACCGGCCCCCGCGGCGAGCGCACCGGCCAATGGGAGCCACCACCGGACGGCTCCCTCACCAGTTTGGACCAGGTCGTGGCGCTCGCCCCCCTGGTCGCAGGCCTGATCGGCGCCCCCGGCCTGGCCACGCAGGCCAACCTCACCGCCTTCCTCGACGCCATCGACTCCACCCTGTGGACCGCCGAACCGCTCGGCCAGCGCGCCGACCAGAACCTGTCCCTCCTCATCGGACGCCCTCTGGCCCTCGTCCCCGCACAGCTACGGCTGACCCTCCACGGACTACCCCTGGGCGACACCCGCTGGGCCGCCACCCTCGACCCGCCACCGGCCGCCTTCACCGCCCACGAGTTCGCGGTCCGCCTCGGCGACCAAGCCGCCCGCGACGACGGCCTCATCGGCTACTTCACCGCCGACGACGCAGCCGGCTACCGCTACGACACCTTCCACAGCGTCACCGCGCCCGACGACCGACAGGACTACGCCAAACAGATCGGCCCTCCCGGCCCCGCCGCCACCTCTCAGGACACCGACTACCTCCAGTTGACCTTCGCCGACCCCGCCCCCACCCGGCTACTCCTTCTCCTGGACCCACGCGCCGCCGTCCACGCCACCACCGGCATCACCCCCACCGCCACCATCACCGTCCCACCCCAGCACGTCGAGGACGCCCTACGGCATCTGCAGGTCCTCTTCCGCTTCGGCCCCGTTCTGACCACCGAACACGCCCAGAGCATCGCCTTCCCTCACCCCGCAGAGAGACACGGTGCCTGGTCCTGGCTGCGCCCCGCACCTGGACAGGCCCCCTGGATCGAGGTGTGTCAGAGAAAATGCACCAGATCGGGCCGGAAATACCCATCAGCCGCAGGAGTGGTTAAAGGGGATCCTGGCGTAGTTCTCGCCGGGTCGCAACCCGGGCCTCGTGTGCGGCGTCCAGTC